>JAAWHL010000019.1 GCA_022795855.1 Lawsonibacter sp. | reverse complement strand
CAAAAGAAAAATCACCCCAGTTTTCACTGAGGTGATTTTCTTATTGGTGGACCTGAAGGGGATCGAACCCTCGAACCTCACGGATGCGAACCGTGCGCTCTCCCAGCTGAGCTACAGGCCCAAATTGGCGCTTTTTACACAGAAAAAGCTGCAAATTTTGGATTTCTCAAATATTCGATTTTTGGGAAAAAGTCCAACAAATCGGACAGGAAAACAGGGCGGAAAAATCGGGCCGGATGTATCTCGCTATGAATGCGGACTGTGCGCTCTCCCGGCTGAGCTACAGGCCCAAGCCGGTACTTTCACACAAAGAAGTTACAAACCGGATAAGGAAATAGGGGCGGAAAATCGGGCCAGATACGTTTCGCTATAGATCTGCAACGCAACGTTGGTTCAATTAAACCAGATGGATATATTATAGCAGATTTTTGATAAAAGTAAAGACCTAAACATAATTTTATTTAATTGAATAGCGTAGGAGCACAATCAATACTGGACAAAGGCGAAAAATGAGACCAAATCGGTTAAAGTTGAGCTGCAACACCTGACGCCGTCGAAAGGAAGAAAGTATCTTGGAGGAGTATAGGGGGGCATAGAGACATCTGCCATATTTTCATACCGGCGTTCCATCTTCCTTGGCGGAATCACACTGGTATGCTATGCACATCATCGGCCAAACAGACTGGGGAGCGAAAACTCTTTGGGTTCGGTATATCGAAATGGGCCAGGCCTGAAAATTTCCAAAAGCATTTTGGCAGGCAGCCGCTCACCCTTTGCTCCCGCTTCCCGCAGGTCTTTCTCAAGCGATAGGCTCGTAATATTTTGCTTTATCCAGGGCAAACAGCTGATCAAACTGCTGGGAATTTCCATGGTGCAGCTGCTGGAGATAGGCGTGGGGATCCTGCCGGATCAGGGACTGATGGTCGGAATACTGCTGAATCACCCGGACAGCGGCATTGGAACAGTGGTCGGAGATGCGCTCCAGGTTAATCAGCAGCTCCAGAAACTGGGTGCCCACATCCACGGTGCAGCTTCCGTCCTTCAGCCGCTCCACGTGCCGTTCCCGCAGGCAGGCGGTAATCAAGTCCACCACCTCCTCCAGGGGCTCTACGCGGAACGCCACCTGGGGGTCGTGGGAGCGGTAGGCGGTAACCACTGTTTCCAGGGCCTCGCCTACGGCGGCGGAGACATAGTGCAGCTCGTCCAGCGCCTCGGCAGACAGGCGCAGCTTCTGCTCCTCCAGGGTCGAGGCGCTCTCGGACAGGTTAACCGCATAGTCGCCGATTCGCTCAAAGTCAGACAGGGCATGGAGCATGTCGGAGACCAGGTCGCTCTCCCGGGAGCTGAGGGAATGCCGGGAGAGCTGAACCAGATAGTCGTCCAGCTTGCCCTCCATGTGGTCCAGCCGCTCCTCCCGCTCGTTCAGCTGCTCCAGCCGTTTGGCATCGTAATCCTCCAGAAGGCCGACTGCCGTCTGATAATTCTCCAGGGCCAGCTCGCCCATCTGAATCACCACGGTGCGGGCCCGCTCCAGGGCCACAGGCGGAGTGGCCAGAAAGCGGGGGTCCAGCACGGTAGAGACCGAGTCCGCAGTGCCGTTGTCCGGGAAGGTCAGCTCCACCAGTCTGACCAGCAGCCGGTTAAAGGGCAGCAGGAGCACAGTGCAGGCGATATTGAACACCGAGTGAAGATCAGCAATCGAACCCCGGTCCATAATCTGCTCCCAGAAGGGCAGCCCCACCAGGCCGTTGGCGCCATAAAGCAGAACCAGGAAAAACAGCGTGCCGATGAGATTGAAATACAGGTGGACGGCGGCGGTGCGCTTGGCGTTCCGGCTGGCCCCGATGCTGGAGATGATGGCGGTAATACAGGTGCCAATATTCTGTCCCATGATAATGGGGATGGCGGTGGAGAAGGTGACCATCCCGTTGGCCGCCAGGGCCTGAAGAATGCCTACCGACGCGGTGGAGCTCTGAATCAGAGCGGTAATCAGGGCGCCCACTGCGATGCCCAGCACGGGGTTGGAGAATTGGACAAACAGCTGCCGGAAGGCCTCCATCTCCGTCAGCGGGAGCAGGGCGGTTTCCATGGATTTTATGCCGATAAAGAGCAGACCCAGGCCCAGCAGTACACGGCCTACGGTTTTTTTTCTGCCTCCGTTGAAAAAGGAGAACAGCAAAATTCCGCCAAAGGCCAGCAGAGGGCCCAGCATATCCGGCTTCAGCAGAGAGAGAAGCAGGCTGTCCGAGGACAGATCGCCCAGACGCAGAATCTGCGCGGTGATGGTGGTGCCGATATTGGCTCCCATGATGACGCCCACCGCCTGGCGCAGCTGAAGAATGCCTGCATTGACAAAGCCGATGCACATCACCGTAGTGGCTGCGGAAGAATGGACCATTCCGGCCACCACCGCGCCCAGAGCCACACCCTTGAAAATATTGTCCGTCAGCTTTTCCAGCAGACCGGCCAGCTTTCCGCTGGCCAGCTGCTCCAGCCCGGATGTCATGGTGGACATGCCGAACAGAAACACCGCCAGCGCGCCCAGCAGGGAGATTACGTCCCGAATTCCCAAATTCATTTCCTCCTCATACATCAGACAGGCCTTCCCCTGAAGGCCCGCGCAGGGAGCGGATACATTTCCTTCTTTCAATTTCAGCTCAGATTATATACTGAAACCTGCCCCGGTGCAAAATGTTTTTCACGTATCCCTGCAAAATCGACATTTCACCTAATTTCGGAAGGGAATTCCAGGCGCATTTTGACGTGTTTCCTGCAAAAACCGGGATTCCGACGGGAATAGGGACTGGCCGCCGGAGAATACAGTGGCCGTGGAGGTGTTGTTCATGCTGTCCCCGGTGATCTGTCTGATGATGAACGCTTTGTTTTTTTCGCTCCGCCTGTCCGGAGGAACAGGCTCTTTTCCACGTCCCCTGAAACCGGCGGAGGAGCAGGAATATCTGGAGCGCTGCGCTGCCGGCGACCTGGAGGCCCGCAATGTTTTGGTGGAGCATAACCTGCGGCTGGTGGCGCACATTGTAAAAAAATATTACGCCCAGACCGGTGATCAGGACGACCTGATTTCGATTGGGACCATCGGCCTGATTAAGGGGATATCCACCTTCAAAACGGATAAAAATGTACGTTTGGCCACTTATGCCAGCCGATGCATTGAAAATGAGATTCTGATGCACTTCCGTGCGCAGAAAAAACTGGCTGGAGAGGTCTCCCTGGCTGACAACCTGGACCCGGGCGATGAATCGGGATCTCTCTCTTTGATGGACGTCATCGCAGTTGACGACAATATGCTGGAGGAACTGGACAACAAGGAGTCCTGCAAAAAAGTGCGCCTGTGTGTGGAGCGCTGTTTGACCCCCCGGGAGCGGACGATTATCACCATGCGCTACGGTTTGGACGACAGTCCGCCCCGCACCCAGCGGGAAATTGCCCAGCGCTGCGGTATCAGCCGCTCTTATGTATCCCGCATTGAAAAGCGGGCGCTGGGAAAGCTGGAGGAGGCCATGGACGAGAAGGGGGACGGCGTCTGCCGGGAGCGGAGGGCATCTCGAAGCGCCGCTCCGGGATGCTGTGAAAAGAAGCTGGGGAAAAAACCGGCAAAATGACGGAAATCGTGCAAATCGCACAAACAGGGAAAAACTCCCTTGCATTTCCGCCGGAACTGTAATATAATTTCAAATGCGAGTAGGCCGGTGAAGCCGGCTGAAAAGCCTGAATTGGAGGAACAAGAATATGAAGAAAATCATCGCTATGACGTTGTCTCTGGCTATGGTCCTCGGTCTGGCCGCCTGCGGCAACAGCAGCACCCCGAGCACGCCCGCTGCCAGCCAGCCCGCTGCCAGCACACCCGCCGCCAGCCAGCCCGCTGCCAGCACGCCCGCTGCCAGCGCTATCAAGGTCACCCTGGCCACCGGCGGAACCTCCGGCACCTACTATGCCGTAGGCGGCGCGATGCAGACCGTGCTCAACGACAAGCTGACCCTGTGCGAGCTGAACACTGAGTCCACCGGCGCGTCCAAGGCCAACGTGAACCTGATTACCGACGGCGAGGCCCAGATGGCCATTCTGCAGTCCGACGTGGTGTCCTACGCCCACACCGGCACCAACACCTTTGCCGAGACCGGCGTAGAGGACAGCGCCCTTTGGGTTGCCGGCCTGTACAATGAGACCGTGCAGATTATCGCCACCACCGACATCACCGACGTGTCCCAGCTGGCCGGCAGAACCGTCTGCATGGGCGACGTGGGCTCCGGCACCCGTGTGAACGCCGAGCAGATTCTGGCCGCCTACGGCATGACTGCCGACGATGTCAACGCCGTGTCCGGCTCCTTCCAGGACGGCGTGGACGGCATCAAGGACGGCAAGGTTGACGCCGCCTTCACCGTGGCCGGCGCTCCCACCACCGCCATCACCGACCTGGCCACCACCAACTCCTTCAACATGCTCTCTCTGACGGACGAGGCTCTGGCCTACATCCACGAGAACTTCCCCTTCCTGGTGGACGACAACCTGCCCGCTGAGACCTACAAGGGCATTCCCGAGACCCGCTGCGTCGCCGTGCAGGCCGCTCTGGTCGCCTCCAAGGACATCTCCGAGGACGTGGTGTACGAGCTGCTGAAGACCATGTTCGACAGCAAGGACGCTCTGGTTACCGCCCACGCCAAGTTCCAGTTCCTGGATGCCGCCTATGCCTCCTCCGGCGCCTCCGTCCCCCTGCATCCCGGCGCCGAGAAGTTCTACAAGGAAGTCGGCGTACTTTAATTTTCGGTGTTTACGTCTGGTAAGTGCGTAAAAGCGGCTGCCGTGATAATAGTGTCTATTATCGCGGCAGCCCTCTTTATCAGTCCCCACCGCTTTCTGACGGTGCGGGACCGGGACAGCCGGGAGGTATACGCCCGCTATCCCCTGAGCGAGGGGGGCCGCTTTTCCGTCACCTTCAAGCACTCTGTCAATCTGAGTCCCGTGACTGATGTGTATGTGATTGAGGGCGGGGACATTTATGTGGAGGAGACTGTCTATTATCACTTCGGCGCTGGAGTGCAGACCCAGCTCAACGAGGGGGAGACTTTGACCTACGGTGAGGACGGCTCCATGATTGTGGGCAATATTCACCAGCTGAGAAACAATGTCGGCTACATTGTCGGCACTGTATACGACCATGTTCTGCAGGTAAACGGCCAAGAAATCAGTCTGCGCGATCTGTGCGGAAAAAATACAGCCATTCGCTTTAATTACGAGTTCCAACTGTTTTGAATGATCCCCGCGGCCGGAGCACGCCGGACGGACCGCGTCCCCTGCTGCGGAATCAGGTGCAAAAGACGAAGAAGGAGGAATCTGTGTGTCGGAAAACGACAAAGCGAAAGTCAACACCTCGCCGGAAATAGAGGTAGGTACGGCTGAGGACGTGGACGCGATCATGAAGAAGTATGACCGCGAATCCAACGTGCGCATCTGGGAGGGGACTCCCAAGCTGGTGATCCGTGTTCTGCTGGCGCTCTTTGCCATCTATCTGGTGTGGGTAAACCTGTTCTCCACCCAGGATGAGCGTTTCCGCCGTCCGGTGTTCATGGGTCTGATTATCCTGTTTGTATTCCTGATTTACCCCATGCGCAAGGGCGCTACAAAGGTAAACTACATCCCCTGGTACGATATTGTTCTGGCAGTCCTGGGCGCGGGGAGCTTTTTCTTCTACGCCGCCAATCTGAATAAGATTGTGGATCTGGGCACCCGCATCAACGCGGGCTTTCTCCTGAACATCGGCGGCACCTCCATTCCCCTGCTGATTGTGCTGGGCATTGTAGGCGCCCTGGTGCTGGCGGAATGCTGCCGCCGGGTAGTGGGCATCCCCATCCTGTGCGTCGCCACGGTGTTTATCCTCTACGCCTTCACGCTGGGCGGAAAATCCCTGCGCACGGTAGTGTACAACCTGTTCTACACCACCACCGGCATCATCGGCACCCCCATCGGGGTGTGTTCCACCTACATTGTCCTCTTCGTGATTTTCGGCGCTTTCCTGGAGGCCACCGGCATCGCCAGCTTCTTCATTGACTGCGCCAACGCCCTGGCCGGCTGGGCCACCGGCGGTCCCGCCAAGGTGGCCGTCATCTCCTCCGCTCTGTGCGGCATGGTGTCCGGCTCCTCCGTGGGCAACACCGTCACCACCGGTTCAGTCACCATTCCTCTGATGAAGAAGACCGGCTATCCCGGCGAGTTTGCCGGCGCGGTAGAGGCCTCGGCCTCCACCGGCGGGCAGATTATGCCCCCCATCATGGGCGCGGCCGCCTTCCTGATGGCCGAGATGACCAACAACCCCTACAGCTACATTCTGACCCGGGCCATTCTGCCCGCCGCCCTGTACTTCACCGGCATTTTCCTGATGGTCCACTTCAAGGCCAAAAAGATGGGCCTGAAGGGCCTGCCCAGGGAGGAGCTGCCCAAGGCCGGGATGATTTTGCCCAAAATTTATCTGATTATCCCCCTGGCCATTCTGGTCTATATGATTATCAACGGCAAGACCATGGCCACCGCTGCGGTCTACGCCACCTTCTACACCATCACCGTCTCCATGGTCAGCCGTGAGCCGGTGATGGGCAAAAAGCTCATCATGGCCCTGTCCGTGCTGCCGCTGCTGGTGCTCACCTTCCTGGAGGAGCAGTTCAAGGCCGTCCGGCCCCTGGGCATGAAGTTCTCCACCTTCATGATGCTGGTTTACCTGGCCTTTGTGCTGGTGAACATGGCCGTCAGCTCGGAGAACCGCCGCCAGTCCTACACCTTCTTCAACGCGCTGGAGAACGGCGCGCGCAACTGCCTGTCCGTAGCCGTGGCCTGCGGCATCGCGGGCATCATTGCCGGCGTGGTCACCATGACCGGCCTGGGCCAGGTGCTGATTTCCGCCATCGTGGGCGTGGCGAACGGCCAGCTGATTATTGCCCTGGTGCTGACCATGCTGTGCTGCATCGTGCTGGGCATGGGCGTGCCCACCACCGCCAACTATGTCATCATGGCCACCACCTGCGCCCCCATCCTGATTACCGGTATGCAGATGGAGGTCATCGCGGCCCACATGTTCGTGTTCTACTTCGGCATTGTGGCCGACATCACCCCGCCGGTGGCCCTGGCCGCCTATGCCGGATCCGCCATTGCCAAGGCGCCTCCTATGAAGACCGCCTTCAACGCTACCCGGCTGGCGATTGCCGCCTTCATCGTCCCCTACATTTTCGCCTTCAATAACGCGATGCTGTTCATCAATACCACCCCTGTCGAGGTGGTCATGGTCATCATCAGCTCCTTTGTGGGCATGTTCCTGATCGCCGCCGGCCTGATGGGCTACATGCTCAAGGATCTGAACTGGCCCCTCCGCATTATCTCCATTGCCGGCGGACTGCTGCTGATTATCCCCGGGACCGTCACCGACGTGGCCGGTCTGGCGATTTTGGCAGCCGCCATTGCCTACCAGCTGATTTTCCAGAAAAACCAGCCTGCGGCGGCCTGAGTTCCCTGCATCCTTCCCCGGTACGGTTTTCCGTACCGGGGTTTTCTTTGCGTTCGGAAGGATATGCCGGAATTTCAAAAAAGAGGAAGCGCGTTTCCTGCATAGATCAACCGCTCCGGGCAATGCTACCTTCGGATGTTCCATCCAAAACAACAAACAACCTGAATTTGAAAAGGAGAGAGACGGTTATGTCTAACAACAATAGCAATAAGATTATGGTTCCCAATGCCCGCGAGGCCATGAACAAGTTCAAGATGGAGGCTGCCAACGAGGTGGGCGTCAACCTGAAGCAGGGCTACAACGGTGATCTGACCAGCAAGCAGGCCGGTTCTGTGGGCGGCCAGATGGTCAAGAAGATGATTGAGTCCTACGAGAACGGCATGAAGTAACTTCCCCCTGGGGAGCGGCTTTGCTGACCTGACTTGTTAGCGCTCAGGCCGGGCACGGACCGGTTTTGGGGGATGCTGTCGCGCGGAGCCTGGCGAAAGCCGGGGCTGTGCAAGACAGTTTTCCCAAAACGCCGGAAAGTGTCCGGCCCTTTTTAATGGAAACTGCCGGAAACGCGAAAAGGCCCTTTACAACAGCGTATTAGCGTGCTAAAATGTGAAAGCGTCAGGAGGGACGCCTGACGCCTCAATCGAACACAATTGGAGGATACATAGGAATGAAAAAGACGTTGTCTCTGCTTTCGGCCCTGGCCCTGTGTCTGGCCCTGGCCGCCTGCTCCAGCAATCCCCCGCCCCCCGGCAGCTCCGGCCCCTCCCAGCCTGCCGCAAGCGCGCCCGCGGCCAGCCAGCCTGCGGCCGCTGACAGCGATTTGGAGTACGTGAAGAACAAGGGCACCCTGTTGGTGGGCATCACCAACTTTGACCCCATGGACTATCAGGATTCCAACGGCGAGTGGATTGGGTTTGACGCCGACATGGCCAAGGCCTTTGCCGAGAGCCTGGGGGTGACCGCCGAGTTTGTGGAAATCACCTGGGACTATAAGGTGATGGAGCTGAACGCCAAGAACATTGACTGTGTGTGGAACGGCATGACCCTGAACGACGAGGTGAAGGCGGCCATGGACACCTCTGTGCCCTACTGCCTGAACGCCCAGGTGCTGGTGGTTCCCGCAGATAAGGCCGCCGAGTTTGAGAATCTGACCAGCCTGGAGGGGCTGAACGTGGCTGTGGAGTCCGGATCCGCCGGCGAGGACGCCGCCGAGGCCCTGGGGGCCGCAGTCATCCCGGTGGCCAAGCAGGCGGATACGCTGATGGAGGTAGCCGCCGGCACCTCCGACGCGGCGGTGATTGACCTGCTGATGGCGGGGGCCATGATTGGCGAGGGCACCAGCTACGCCAACCTGACCTATACCCTGAATCTGAACGATATTCAGGGCCTGGAGTCTGAGGAGTACGGCGTGGGCTTCCGCCAGGGCTCCGACCTGGTGGCCGCGTACAACGACTTCTGGGCGGCCAGCGTGGCCGACGGCACGGCCCTGGCCACCGGCACCGTCTACGGCGTGCAGGAGTCCCTGCTGCTGGACTAAAATTTTAACAGCGCACCAAAGGCAGAGAGGCGACCTCTCTGCCTTTGGGCGGTTCCGGTACCCTCCGCACAAATAAAAAGGGAGGACGATCCCCATGTTCACTTTCTTTGCGTCCGCCGAGTTTCAGACGGTGTTCGCTGCCCTGAATACCGGTTTTGCCAGGACCCTCCAGCTGTTTTTTGTCACTCTGGTGGGGGCCATTCCCCTGGGGCTGGTTATCTCGCTGGGCTCCATGAACACCTGGACCCCGTTCCGTTTCCTGACGCATCTGAACCTCCCGCGCCCGATCCGGCGTGCGGGAGGTCTGCGGCCCATCAGTCTGCTGTGCCGTTTCCTGGTCTGGATTGTCCGGGGCACCCCCCTGGTGCTCCAGATCATCGCCCTGTTTTTCATCCCGTCCCTGAAGGGCTTCCCCATCTGGGGCGGCAGCATGTCGGGGCGGTTTGCCGCGGTGGCAGTGGCCTTTATCATCAATTACGCCTGCTACTTCTCCGAGATTTACCGGGGCGGCATCCAGAGCGTGCCGGCGGGCCAGCAGGAGGCGGGGCTGGTGCTGGGCATGACCCGGTCTCAGATTTTTTTTCGGGTCACCCTGCTGCAGATGATCAAGCGCATCGTCCCTCCTCTGTCCAATGAGATCATCACTCTGGTGAAGGACACCTCCCTGGCCCGGGTCATCGCCCTGCAGGAGGTCATCTGGATGAGCGAGTCCTTCCTGAAGGGCAACCAGGGGTACGCGGGCCTGATCTGGCCCCTGTTCTTTACTGCGGTGTACTACCTGGTGTTCAGCGGGATCGTTACCATCCTTTTGTCCCGGCTGGAAAAGAAGCTGGAATTTTTCCGCTGAAAGGAGGAACCGGACATGTCATTTCTCTCGGCAGAGCACATTGAAAAGCACTTTGGCAGGACCAAGGTGCTGGAGGACATCAGCTTCACGCTGGACCAGGGGCAGGCCCTGGCCATCATTGGATCCTCGGGCAGCGGCAAGACCACGCTGCTGCGCTGCCTCAACTTTTTGGAGACCCCCGACCGCGGCCGCATCTCGGTGCGGGACGAGGTGCTGTTTGACGCGGACGACCCCGCCACCCAGCGGGAGGGGGAGATCCGCAAAAAGCGCCTGCATTTCGGGCTGGTGTTCCAGTCTTTCAACCTGTTTCCCCAGTATACCGCCCTGGAGAACGTTACCCTGGCGGGCAGGCTGCTGGCCAGGGAGCGGCCTGATTTCAAGGCCAATAAGAAAGCGATTTTCGAGGAGATGGACGCCCGGGGTATGGAGCTGCTCCGGGAGATTGGGCTGGCCGACCGGGCGGGGCACTATCCCCATCAGCTCTCCGGCGGGCAGCAGCAGCGGGTGGCCATAGCCCGGGCGCTGGCCCTCCAGCCGGATATTCTCTGCTTTGACGAGCCCACCTCCGCCCTGGACCCGGAGCTGACCGGCGAGGTACTGAAGGTCATCCGCGCCCTGGCCGACCAGAACACCACCATGATTATCGTCACCCACGAGATGGCCTTTGCCCGGGATGTGGCCGACCAGGTGATCTTCATGGACGGCGGCGTGATTGTGGAGCAGGGCGCGGCGCGGCAGGTCATTGAGCAGCCCGCCCAGGAGCGCACGCGGCAGTTCCTGTCCCGCTACACCGCAAATTAGGGGGGCCGGCCATGGATGCCCTTCGCTTTGTGGACGCCGCAGAGGAGGAGCACTTTGCGGCCATGTCTCTCATCCACGCTCTTGGGTGGCGGGCCACCTACCCCGGATACGTCCCGCAGAAGTTTTTGGATGAGGAGATTACCGACGGACGCTGGATTGAGACCTTTCGGGAGAACCGGCGCACCGGCCGGGCCCGCAGCTGCCTGCTCTATAGCGGCGGCCGCCCCGTGTGCTGTGCCACCTACGGCCACGCCCGCACGGAGGCGGGAGTCCAGGCGGGCAGCGTGTGCAAATTCCATAATGCCGTCTATGCCGGCTGGGGGGAGATTATCTCTTTCTATACCCACCCCGGCGAGACGGGGAAGGGCTACGGCTCGGTTCTGATGGAGGAGATCCTGCGCCGGCTGAAGGCCGGCGGTTTTCAGGACTGCTATCTCTATGTGCTCCGGGAGAACGAGGGGGCCCGGCGTTTCTACGCCCGCCATGGCTTTGCCTGGGACGGCACCTGGGAGGAGATTCCCTTTCCGCCGGATACGGTCTGCATTGATTTGCGGTATGTCCGGCGCCTGTAGCCGGGCTCTGCCCCGGGCCTTCTGTATAAAGGAGGCCCCGGTTATGGGAGCTGCCATGAGAAAACATGGAAAACCCCCCGGGGAAAGCAATGTTTTTTAAGGGCAGCGGAAAACGGGGCGGCGCAAACAAGGGAACAACAGCACAGAAAACGGGCGGTGTCGGCAAGGCACCGCCCGCTTCTCAATCAGGGCCGGCCGGCCTTTTGACAGGGGATCTGGAAATTTGAGCATCATCGGCGCCAATCCGAAAAAGGGGCGCCGGGGATGTCGAAAATTATCGAAAAAAGTCTTTTCCGCCGCGCTTGGGCATGGTAAAATAGAACCGGACCCGGACGGCGGAGAGGCGGTCCGCGGCCCAGATTTCCAGAGCCTGCGCTTATAACGGAGAATGGGGCCCGCCTGGGTGCGCGTTTGAGGCTGTAGGCACAGGCGCTGATTCAGAAGGGAGAAAAAATCATGAAAAAACAGCTGCTTGCTATCCTTGCGTGCCTGTGCCTGTCCCTGAGCCTGGCCGTGACCGGCGCGCTGGCCGCCGGGCCGGAACCGGAGCCGGAACCCGCTGGGGCGGGGGATCCCCTGGACGGCGGGGCGGAGTCCGAGCCGGAGGGGCCTCCGGAATCTGTGCTGATTGGGGTCAGGATCCTCTGGGAGGAGGCGGAGTGGATTCGAACGCCAGAGACCCCGGATGCGCCGCCGGCGGAGCTTATCCTGACTGCGGAGGCCTACTACAGCGACGGCCGCACGGAGGACGTGACGGACGAGGCGCAGTGGGAGACCGACGACCCGGGCCTGTCCAGCGTCTGGTTCGACCCGGACCGGAAGGGGCGGCTGTGCCTGTCCTACGGGGCGCGGGGATTCATCCGGGCCATTGTCTATTATGACGAGTACGAAAGCACCCTGCCGCTCAACCTGATTGGCGGCCTGCTTCCCAGCGATTTTGTCACCGACCTTCCCCGCACCGAGGAATACAGCGGAACCCTTCACCAAGCGGCCGTCACCTGGAGCAATCCGGAGGTGGAAGGCCGCTTTTCCGTTCTCTGCTGCACCGACCCGGAGGGCCTGACGGAGACGGAGGGCGCCCGGGAGGCCGGGACGTACTACATTTTTGCCCAGGCGGCGGAGGACGACCCCAAATTTCTGGGCCGGGTGTGCCTGGGCGTCCTGACCGTGGAGCCCCGGGTGCTGACCCTGACCGCCTGCGTGGAGGAGAAGGTCTATGACGGCGGCGTGGAGGTCTCCGTTTTGGCCGGTGCGCTGGAGGGCGTGCTGGACGGGGAGCAGGTATGCGTCGCGGAGACGTCTGTCCCCGGGACCCTCTCCGGCCCGGACGCCGGGTCGGGGATCCCGGCAGCCCTCTCCCGGCCCTTCACCCTGGCCGGGGCGCAGGCCGGAAATTATGTCCTGCGCCAGCCGGAGGGGCTGCTGGGGACCGTCCTGCCCCGGGACGTAACCGCCCGGCGGCCTGCGGAGGAGCGCGTCTTTGTCCCGGGCGGGGCCGCCTTTGCCCAGCCGGAGTTCGGGGATGTGACCGGCCGGCTGGTGTACTCCTTGAATGGGACGGATTACGATTATGAGGCGCTGACTGCGGCGCTGAACACCCTGCCCGCGGGGAGCTCCGGCGAGATTTCCTTCCGCCTCCTCGCAGAGGGAAACTATACCGGCAGCATAACCGGAACCATACGCTTTTCCGTTCAGGAGCTCCGCTTTGCCTCCGGCGGCCGGCCGGTCTCCCCCGGCTGCGGCTTTTCGGTCCGGGAGGATCCGGTCTACGGCGTATCCCTGGAGGAGATAGTCACCCTGGGGGACATTGAGGTCAGCCTGAACGGAAGTGCCGGGGAGGGGCGGTATACCGTCCTCTGGGGCGGCGCGGCGCCGGTCCCCGACGCAGGGGAGCTGACCTATACCATCCTGTTCCACGGCAGTGTGGACGGCCGGAGCTATGAAGACATCCCGGTCTGGTCCGGCACTGCCGTTGTTGTACCCAGAAGCCTGTCCGGTGCGGAGATAACCGGCCTGTCCGACGCGGTCTACACCGGCAGCCCCGTCACGCCCGTCCCCGCCGCCGCCCTGGACGGGCAGGCCCTGCACCGGGGGAAGGACTACATTCTGACCTGGGAGGAGAACGTGAACGCCGGGGAGGCCCTGGCGGTCCTTCAGGGGATAGGAAACTATACCGGCACCGCCGTAGGAGTCTTTACCGTCCGTCCGGCCGACCCGGAGATCGGCGCGGTGACCTATGACGGCGGGGAGCTCTTTCTGGACCGGGCCCCCGCCTCCGTCCGCCTGAGCCGGGAGAACACCCGGGTAGGCGGGACGCTGGCCCTGGACGCGGCGGCCTTTGTCCGTCCGGGGCAGGAGGCCTATGCCTGGACCTTCACGCCGGACAGCGGCAATTACCGCACGGTCCGGGGGACGGTCCTGCTGGACGTCAAGATACGCCCCGCCGGCGGCGGGACGGAGGGGAACCCCGGCGGCGGGACGGAGGAGAACCCCGGCGGCGGGACAGAGGGGAACCCCGGCGGCGGGACGGAGGGGAACCCCGGCGGCGGGACAGAGGGGAACCCCGGCGGCGGGACAGAGGAGACCCCGGCGGCGGGACGGAGGAGACCCCCGGCGGCGGGACAGAGGAGAACCCCGGCGGCGGGACAGAGGGGAACCCCGGCGGCGGGACCGGCGGGGAGCGTCCCGGCAGCGGGGGAAACGCCGTGCCCCTCCCGGGACAGAGCGGCCTCCAGACGGCGGTCTCTCCGCCGGCCGTCCTCCGGGACGGGACCGCCTGCGTGGTGCTGTCCCCCGAAACCGGAGGGGAGCTGGCCGCCCGGGCCGGGGAAAGCGGCAGCGCTGCGGCGGTGATTGCGCCCCAAATCCCGGAGGGAATCCGCAGCGTTCGGGTGACGCTCCCCGCCTCCGCTGTCCGGGCCCTGGGCCGGGAGACCGGGGCCGCGCTGGTGGTGGAGCTGCCGGACGTTCGGATTACCGTGCCCAACGGTGCGCTGCTCCGCCTGCCCGAGGGTGCGCTCTCCCTGCTGGTCCGGAGGCAGGGGGACGTGCTGTCCCTGGCGGTTCAGGCGGGGGAGGAGGTTCTCGCCCGCGTCCCCGGCGGCCTGACGGCGGAGCTCTCTGTCCAGGGCGCGGGGCCCGGCACCGCGGCGCGGCTGACAGAGGGGGAGGGCGCGCCCAGGGTGATTCCCCGGGCCGTGATGGACTGGGAGAGGGGCGTGTTTGTCATTCCCCTGGAGGGCTCGGCCCGGGTGGAGCTGGCCGATGGCGGCGTCCCCTTTGCGGACGTTCCGGCCCGGAGCTGGTACACCGCCGCGGCGGACTTTGTCTCCGCCCGGGCGCTGTTCTGCGGCACCGCCGCCGGGGTGTTCTCCCCCGACGCCCTGATGACCCGGGGGATGCTGGCCCAGGTGCTGTACAACCTGGAGGGCAGGCCCGAGCCGGCCGGCTTGGGCGGCTTTTCCGATGTGGAGACGGGGAGCTGGTATGCCCGGAGCTCCGCCTGGGCGGCGGAGACAGGGGCCCTCTCCGGCCTGGGGGACGGCCGTTTCGGCCCGGAGGAGCCCGTCACCCGGCAGGAGCTGAGCCTGGTATTGTGGCGGTACGCGGGAAGTCCCCGGGACGGCGGGAACGCGGCCCAATCCGGAGAGGAGGCGCAGGCGCTGCGCTGGGCAGCGGAGCACCGCGTCCTTCAGGGCAGGGGAAGCGGTCTGGAGCCGGAGGGCCGGGCAACCCGGGCGGAGGCGGCCCAGATGCTGAAAAACTTTCTGGAGCGGGTCAGGAGCTGACCTCCTCCCGCCCCGCCCAGCGGGCGCTCTGGGGCAGGGACAGCCGGAGAACGGGTGCGCCCTCCGCCGCCGGAGCCAGGGTGCACTGGGGGTAGTATACCTCCAGCCCCTCCTCCGTCAGGGTGGCGCGCCGGGGGGAAAACCAGCGGCGCAGGGGCCGTTCCAGCTCCGGATCCAGGCACAGTCCCGCCCGCCGTGCGTCCTGGGCGGCCTGCTCCAGCGCCTGACGCAGATGCCGCCGCCAGCGGCGCTCCCCGCCCAGCAGCTCCCCCAGCCCCGCCGCCGCCCCGTCGGACCTGCGCCACACGTCCCCCCAGCGGTACTCCAGGGTCCGGCCGTCCTCCCGCCGTTCCCGGGCCGCCAGAGCCAGGGACAGGTACTCCCCGCCGTCCAGGGTCACACGCCCGCTCAGGGAGACCGACCAGGGCGCAAAGGGCCTGGACTGCTCCCGCCGCTCCGCAAGGGCCAGGCAGGCCCGGATGTACCCCTCCCGCGCCCAGTGCTCCCTCCAGCGCCGGGCCAGCCGGGCGTAATACCGCCCCGCGTGCCGCGCCAGCGCGCCCTGGCCCGTCCACTCCGGCCAGGACAGGCTCATCTCCAGGACCGGTTCCCCTACAAGGGTCAGGGTCTGCTCCTCCTCCTTCCAGCGCATGACGGGCGCCTTGTCCAGCTCTGCGGGCAGTTTCATGGTCATTCCTCCTTTTGGCTGGTTCATCCTATGCCCCTTGAGAAAAAATGCCCCTGCTTTGGGAAAAAACCTTGCTTTTTTCTCGGAAGCGAGCTATATTCCCTGTGGCGAAAGGCCGGGGCCCTGTCTTGCCCGGCGGGAGCCCCCAAAAGAGCCCGGATTCACAGCTCCGGTTATGAATTCAGGGCCAAAATTGCGCTGCATCCGCATCGGGCGGAGCGGCAGCAGGAGGAATTGAATATGAAAAAGAAGACCAATGTACGCAGCCTGACCCAGCTGGCCCTGCTGATGGCCATTGTGCTGGTTATGGCCTACACCCCCTTGGGCTACCTGCGCACCCCCTGGGGCGTGGAGATTACCTTCATCGTCATCCCGGTGGCGGTAGGCTCCCTGATCCTGGGGCCCGGCGCGGGGGCCTTCCTGGGCCTGGTGTTCGGGCTGACCAGCTTTGCCCAGTGCTTCGGCGGCAGCGCGCTGGGGGCCGTTTTCCTGGCGGAAAACCCTGCGGGCACCTTTTTCTGCTGTGTGGTCAACCGCGTCGTGGTGGGGGCGGTGCCCGGCCTGCTCTATCGGGGGCTGAAGCGGGCGCCCAGGTTCCGCACTGCGGGGCTGGCCCTGTGCTGTTTCCTTACGCCGGTGCTGAACACCGTGCTGTACATTGCGGGCAACTGGATGATTTTCCACGACACCTGGCTGGGCGTCTCGGTCAGCGCCTACGGCTACGCCGGCGGGGGAGGGTTCAGCCTGCTGGTGTTTATGATGGGCCTGGTGGCCGTCAACGGGCTGGCCGAGGCGGCAGCCTGCCTGGTGCTGGGCGCCGCGGTGTGCCGGGCGCTGGAGAAAACCGTAAATCGAAATGAGGTGAGCGCTGCCGCATGAGGGAAATCGGAATTATGGAGGTGGGCGGCTTTCGTGTGGGCCACGCCCAGGACATGGAGGCCGCCACCGGCTGCACCGTGATTCTGTGCGACCGCATGAGTCCCGCCGGCCTGGACGTGCGGGGCGGGGGCCCCGCCTCCCGGGAGTCCCAGATCCTGAATCCCGTGGCCGCCGCCGAGGGGATCAACGCCGTCCTCCTGTCGGGGGGCAGCGCCTTCGGCCTGGACGCGGCGGGGGGCGTGCAGAAATATCTGGAGGAGCGGAACATCGGCTTTGAAACGGGGGTGGCCAAGGTCCCCCTGGTCAGCCAGTCCTGCCTGTTCGACCTGGGGGTGGGCCGCAAGGACGTGCGCCCGGACAGCGCCATGGCCTACGCCGCCTGTGTGAACGCCTCTTACAGCACCCCCGCCCAGGGGAACGCGGGCGCGGGCACGGGCTGCTCGGTAGGCAAGTACCGGGGGATGGAGCGGGCCATGAAGGCGGGCTTCGGGGTATACGCCCTCCAGGCGGGGGCGCTGAAGGTGGGGGCACTGGCGGCGGTGAACGCCCTGGGGGACGTGTACGGCCCCAACGGCGCGCCCATTGCCGGACTGCTCACCCCGGACCGGGCCGGGCTGTCCTCCACCCTGGAGGAGCTGTTCGGGGACGCGGACCGGGCCGCCGGCCTGACCCCCGGCAACACCACCCTGGGCGTGGTGGTCACCAACGCCAAGCTGAACAAAACCCAGCTGACCAAGGCCGCCGGGATGACCCACAACGGCTATGCCAGGGCCATCCGCCCGGTGCACACCACCGCCGACGGGGACAGCATCTATGCCCTCTCCCTGGGGGACCTGCCCGGCGACGTGAACGTGGTGGGGGCGATGGCCGCCCTGGCCATGGAGCGGGCGATTGTCCGGGCCGTGCAGTCTGCGGCCTCCGCCTACGGCCTGCCCGGGCTGGCCGACTGGAAAAAAGCGTAAGCCCTCCCGCCCCCCGCGGGGGCAAGCGCGGGAGGAGAGAGGAGGCCCCCTCCGGCCTGAGGCCGGAGGGGGCCTGTTTTTCGGGCAGGGGCCAGGGCCTGTTTGAACATTGTCAATACGCCCAACCGGCGGGCCTTCTGCCGCCGTACTTCCCCGATTTTTCTGGAGAGACATCCAGGATTCCTGCGGAAAATCGGCCTCGTCCGGCAGCAAAATCCTCCGCGTTTGGTCCTATTTCCATTGTTCAGACAAGGCCTAATTCCAGCGCTTCCACACCACTACCTGGGCCCCGTCGCCGCCGTCCCCGTATTCCGCCACCATGAGATACCGCTCGTCGGCGGCCAGGCCGTAGCAGCGCCCGGAGTCCCCCTTGGGGAGCTGGGCGCCCAGGTAGATGCGGCTGTCGTCCCAGAATCTGGCCTTCTGCCCCCCGGGCAGGGGGTATTCCAGGTTAATCAGGGAACCTCTCAGGGGGGTCAGGCCGGTGACCTCCTCCATATCCGGGATGTGCAGGTCGTTGAAGGCGGCAATCAGCTGCTTCTTCCACGCGTCCAGGGCCCCCGGCCCGCTCCGGCAGCACTCCGCTATGGCGCAGGGCGCGCCGAAGGGCCGGCCGCCGGTCTCCGAACAGCCGCCGCAGTCCGCGCTCCAGGGGCATTGGCCGCAGTCGGCTCCGCAGATTGAGCTCATATCGTTTTCTCCTTTTTCCTTGATTCGGGCTCTTAGAGCCTGTTTAATATCTCGAAGTATGCCGGATGGCAGGGGATTTTCCCGCCGGGCAAGGCAGCGTTTCACAGGAATCCTTGGCGGATTCCAAGAAAATTCCGCACGGTATGGCGGCAGAAGGCCCGCCGCCCGGTGTGCCGGGAGATGTCAAACAGGATCTTAATGATACCCGTTCAGCCGGGCTTTGTCAATCCGCCCGGTTCCGTCCCTGGGGCAAAATGGATTCCCCCGTTTCGTCCCGCCGCAAAATTCCCCAGGATTTTGCATCAAAGTGATTGACATTTCCGCCGGAAACCGCTATAGTTTATCTCGCTATCCGTGAAAACCGGTCACCGCGCCGCCGTCCCCCTGGACGGCCCGCCGCCCGGCGAATAAATCGAGGGAGCTGACAACAAACAACAACTGGAAATGGGGGAGGATACATGTCCAAGGAGCTGATCCGCCTGGCCAACTGCACCATGGCGTTTGACGACGAGGTCGTGCTCGACAACATCAATTTAAGAATTCAAGATAAGGAATTCCTCACACTGCTCGGACCCAGCGGGTGCGGCAAGACAACCACGCTCAGAATGATTGGTGGTTTTCAGACGCCGACCGCTGGAGATATTTTGTTCGACGGGGTGAGGATTAATGCTGTCCCGCCCCATAAGCGGGCGGTGAACACGGTATTTCAGAAATATGCGCTGTTTCCCCACCTGAACATTTTTGAGAATATCGCCTTCGGCCTGCGCATCCCCAAGACGGACGGGAGCGGCCGGAAGGTGAAGCTGTCCGAGGAGGAGATTGGGCAGCGGGTGTCCGAGATGCTGGAGATTGTCAACCTGAAGGGGTTTGAGCGCCGGCATATCACCCAGCTGTCCGGCGGCCAGCAGCAGCGGGTGGCCATTGCCCGGGCGCTGGTGAACCGGCCCAAGGTGCTGCTGCTGGACGAGCCCCTGGGCGCGCTGGATCTGAAGCTGCGCAAGGACATGCAGAACGAGCTCAAGCGCATTCAGAAGGCCATGGAGATTACCTTTGTCTACGTCACCCACGACCAGGAGGAGGCCCTGGCCATGTCGGACACGGTGGTGGTGATGGACGCGGGCCGGATTCAGCAGATCGGCACCCCGGAGGACATCTACAACGAGCCGCAGAACGCCTTTGTGGCCGACTTCATCGGCGAGTCCAACATCATCGACGGCATTATGCGCGCCGACGGGGTAGTGGAGATTTTCAACCGGAGGTTCCAGTGCCTGGACGGCGGCTTTGGGAAGGACGAGGCGGTGGACGTGGTCATCCGCCCCGAGGATGTGGACATTGTCCCCGCAGACCAGGGGCAGCTGAAGGGCACCGTCACCAACGTCACCTTCAAGGGGATGCAGTACGATATCATTGTGGACTTCTACGGCTTCAAGTGGCTGATTCAGACCACGGACCTGTCCCCCGTGGGCAGCTATATCGGCATCAAAATCGACCCGGACGGCATCCATGTCATGAAGAAGAGCCAGTATTCCGGCCTGTTCGGCGACTACTCCTCCTACTCCGAGGAGTACGAGGAGATCAGCAGCGCGGGCCCGGAGGGGGAGGGCGGCGGGAATGAGGAATAAGCTGTCCTGGTTTGCGGTGCCCTATGTGGTGTGGATGGCTGTGATGGTGGTGATCCCCATTCTCATCATGGTGGTCTACGCCTTCACCGCGGGGGAGCCGGGCGCCGGGGAATTTGAGGTCACGGCGGAGAATTTCACCGGCATGAGCGTCTACTCCTCCGTCTTTCTCCGCTCCTTCCGCCTGGCCCTCATCGCCACCCTGGTGTGCCTGCTCATCGGCTATCCGGCGGCCTACTGGATGGCCCACGAGGGCCCCGGATTTCAGCGGGTGGCCATGGCCCTCATCATGCTGCCCATGTGGATGAACTTTCTGCTGCGGACCTACTCCTGGATGTCCATTCTGGAGAACAACGGCCTGCTCAACCAGCTGTTCCGGAGCGTCGGGCTGGTGGATCTGTACAATCAGATTGCCTGCCGGCTTGCCGCCGACCCGGCGCTCTACGAGCCCACCGCCTATATCCCCATGATTGGCAGCTCCGGCGCGGTGGTGCTGGGCATGGTGTACAACTATCTGCCCTTTATGATTCTGCCCATTTACTCGGTGATCGTCAAGCTGGACCGCAGCCTGCTGGAGGCCGCCCGGGACCTGGGGGCGGACAGCCGCCGGGTGTTCCGCCGGGTGATTCTGCCCCTGTCCCTGCCCGGGGTGCTGTCCGGGGTGACCATGGTGTTTGTCCCCTCCGTGTCCACCTTTGCCATCTCCCGCCTGCTGGGGGGCGGCACCCAGATGATGCTGGGCGACCTGATTGAGCAGCAGTTCCTGGGCGGGGCCTACGACCCCCACCTGGGGGCGGCCATTTCCATGGTGATGATGGTCATCGTGGTGGTGTGCATGGTGGTTATGAACCGCTTCGGCGAGGGCGAGGGGGAGGCGGTAATGCTGTGAAAAGAAACGGCCGCGTTGGAAGCCGCCTGTTCATCGGGCTGACCTTCCTCTTTCTGTACGCCCCCATTCTGCTGCTGATTGTCTTTTCCTTCAACGCCGGGGACTCCGGCGCCGTGTGGAAAGGGTTCTCTCTGCACTGGTACGGCCGGCTGTTCCGGAACCGGCTGATTATGGAGAGCGTCTATACCACCCTGCTGGTCTCCCTGCTGGCCACCGTCATCGCCACCGCGGCGGGCACCTTTGCCGCCATCGGCCTGTACAGCCTGGGCCGGCGGAAGCGGGAGGCCCTGCTCACCGTGAACAGCATCCCCATGATGAACGCCGACATCGTCACCGGCGTCTCCCTGTGCCTGTTCTTCGTGGCCTTCTTCCAGGGGTGGGGCGTCTTTGCGAAATGGTTCAACGCCCAGGAGCTGGCCCTGATGGGACATGCCCTCCGGCTCCCCGACCGGCTGGTGCTGGGCTTTGGCACCCTGCTGCTGGCCCATGTGGCCTTCAACATCCCCTATGTGATTCTCAACGTGGCCCCCAAGCTGCGGCAGATGGACCGCAATCTGATGGACGCGGCCCAGGACCTGGGCTGTACCTGGATGCAGGCCTTCTGGCGGGTGATGCTGCCCGAAATCAAGCCGGGCATCGTCTCCGGGGCGCTGATTGCCTTCACCATGTCCATTGACGATTTCATCATCTCCTACTTCACCGCCGGGTCTGCCAGCTCCACGCTGGCCATGACCATCTACGGCATGACCAAAAAGCGGGTCACCCCGGAAATCAACGCGGTGTCCACCCTGCTGTTCCTGTCGGTGCTGGCGCTGCTGGTGCTGTCCAACCTGAAGGAGGCCCGCCAGGAGGCCCGGCACCGCCGGGGGGCGGCCAGCGCCCCCTCCGCCCTGGAGCGGGCCCGGCAGAAGTTTTCCGGCCCCCGGTTCCGGTGGGTACGCCGGGGGGCGGCGGCGGCGCTGGTGTGCGCCTTCGCGGCCAGCGTGTCCTTTCTCAGCTATGCCACCGGCTCCCGGCCCGTGGTCAATGTGTGCAGCATGGGCGAGTATATTGACGAGAGCCTGATTACCCAGTTTGAGGAGGCCACCGGCATCCGGGTGAACTACCAGACTGCCGAGAGCAACGAGGCGCTGTACTCCCTGCTGAAGAGCGGCGGCGCGGACTACGACGTGGTGGTCGCCTCCGACTATATGGTGGGCCGCTTCATCGCCGAGGATATGCTGGACAAGCTGGACTACAGCCGGATCCCCAATTTCTCCCTGGTGGACGGGCGCTTCCGGAACCTGGCCTTTGACCCGGCCAACGAGTACACCGTCCCCTATACCTGGGGCACCCTGGGCATTATCTACAACACCGCCATGGTGGATGAGGAAATCACCAGCTGGGGCGCGCTGTATGACGGCCGGTACGCCGGGAACGTGCTGCTGATCAACAACTCCCGGGACGCCCTGGGGGAGGCCCTGCTGTACCTGGGCTATTCCGTCAACACCACCGACGAGCAGGAGATACGGCAGGCCTGCGCCGTGATTGAGGACGCCAACCGCCGGGGGGTGTTCCAGGGCCGGGTGTCCGACGAGGTGTATCAGAAGATGGAGGGCGGCAACGCCGCCATCGCCACCTATTACGCCGGGGACTTTGTCACCATGCAGAGCAACAACGAGGATTTGTCCTTTGTCATCCCGGAGGAGGGCTCCAACTGGTTTGTGGACGCCATGTGTATGCTGAAGGACGCCCCCCACCGGGAGGAGGCCCACCGGTGGATCAACTTTATCGCCTCCACTGAGGCCAATCTGGCCAATATGCACTATATCGGCTACGCATCCCCCAACCGGGAGGCCCTGGAGCAGTATCCCGACTACTACCTGGAGCAGGAGGGGGAGGAGCTGGACCCGGAGATTTATGATATCATGGTCACTCCGCCCGAGGTGCTGGAGCGGTGCCAGGCCTATCAGAACCTGCCCCCCGCCACCCTCAGCCTGTACAACAGCCTTTGGATTCAGCTGGGGCTTTCCTGAGCGTACCCGGTGCAGCCCCGGCTGGGCTCTGCCCAGGCCCGCCGGGGCTCTGCCCCGGACCCCGCCGCCCTTTGAAAAGGGCGGCCCCAAACTTTGATTCCTGTTATCTGGATAGTGTCAAATGTCAAACCGCCTGCCATCCGGCAGGCGGTTTGAACAATAGTTGAAGAGGGGGGTGGTTGGGCAGGCCGCGGCCTTCTGGAAAAAGGCCCGTCATTCGGCGTGCTGAGAGATATTAAGGCTCTTGGGCAAGCCGGGCCAGGTCGCCGGACTGGATGGCCTCCAGGTTCGCGGCGATGCGCTCCGCCGGCCAGTCCCACCATTTCAGCTCCAGCAGGCGCTCCACAGTGACCCGGTCAAACCGGGTCCGGATGGGCTTTGCGGGGATTCCGCCCACGATGGTGTAGGGCGGCACGTCCCGGGTGACCACCGCCCGCGCGCCGATGACTGCGCCGTCTCCGATGGTCACCCCCGCCAGAATTACCGCCTCATAGCCAATCCAGACGTCGTTTCCCACGACGATGTCCCCCCGGTTGTCCCAGGCGCGGGGGATATCCTCCACGTCCAGGGGCCACTCCTCAAAGAGAATCGGGAAGGGGTAGGTGGACAGGCTGTTCAGGGTATGGTTGGCGCTGTTGAACAGGAATTTTGCGCCGCAGGCGATGGAGCAGAACCGGCCGATGACCAGCCGCTCGCGGTTGACGGGGTAGTGATAGAGCACGTTATTTTTCTGAAACTCCCTGGGGTCGCGGACAAAATCATCATAAATGGTGTACTCCCCCACGGAAATGGAGGGGTCGGTTACCACGTTTTGCAGATAAACCGTGCTGTGCCCCTGGGAGCGGGGATAGATTTTCCATTGCGGGATCATCTGAGAACCTCCTGTGCATTTTTTTACCGGACGATCCCGCACAGGGCAATGCACCGCTTCACGCATACCACCTCTCTTACTGGGGGACGGGCCCCCGTTCAGGTCAAATTCTTCAAACCGGAGCGCCCTGAAGCTCCGCCATATGCTCCAGCACGCTGGCCGCCCTCCGGCAGATCTCCGCCTTCCGGCTGTCCTGCCACTGGCTCAGGCTCCAGACGGACAGCTCCCTCAGCCAGGCCGCAGCGTCTCCGTCAAAGTCCTCCAGCTCGGGGGCGGGGGTGCGGTCGATGGGTGCTCCGGGCCGGATGGTTTGGGCGGTAATGAGATTTGCCGGGTCAAGGAAGACGATGCCGGGGATCAGAGCCAGGCGCTCCCCCTTTTCCAGCACCTTCAGGTCCTCCAGCTCCAGGGCGAAGCGGTCCAGCTCCTCCTTGGTCATGTGCCGGGCGTCGTACTTGTCCGCCAGGGCTTGCAGCTGGTCCGTCTCCAGCACCCACATGATCCGGAATTCGCCCGACTCCTCTGTCTCCTCCGCCGCTTTCCGGCCGGCCGCCGCCTTGAGCACCTCGTTCCAGTCAAAGGTCCCCTTGACCCACTCCCCGGTGGCGGAGTCCATGCGGTAACAGGGCCTCCAATCAGGCGCGGGGGAATTGCTGACAGGGTTCATAAGAATTGCCTCCTTAGCTTATGTCCGGCAAGTCGATTCCCTCCGGCAGACCGGTGTTATTTTTTTTGACTGGGCCCTGCGGCTCCCTCCGCGGCCTCGTCCGCGCCGTCCCGCTTCAGCGCCTCGGAAATCAGGCGGTTGATAAAGCTGTTCACCGATTCGTTGTGGGCCTGGGCGCAGGTCTGGAGCAGGTCCTTCTTCCCCTTTGGCATGGTGACGTTGATGCGGTCATAGTTGGCCTTTACATACTTGTTGACCGCCCTCTGGTTGGCCTTCGGCACTGTCACGCTGATTCCTCCCCACCGGCCCTGAGAAAACGAGACCAAGCTCCCTCAGGCCGAATTATAGCACGTTTTCATATTGGTGTAAATATGAAAACCAAAATAAAAATTATTTTTCAGCAGGTTATCCGGTGATGGTGGTCCCCTGGACCCGCTGGCCCAGGAACTGGAGCAGCAGGGCGTGCTCCACCCGTCCGTCCAGGATGGACACCTGCCCCACTCCGGCCCGGACGGCGTGGATGCAGCTCCGGACCTTGGGGGCCATGCCTCCGGCGATAAGGCCGCTGGAGATGAGCTCCTCGGCCCGCTTCACGTCCATATGGGGGACGGCGGTCTTCTGGTTGTGGCTGTCAATCAGCACGCCGCCCACGTCGGTGAGGAACACCAGCCGGTCGGCGCCCATGGCCTCGGCGATGGCCTGGGCGGCGTCGTCGGCGTTGCAGTTGAAGCCCAGGCCGTCCGCTCCGGCGGCAATGGGGGAGACCACCGGGAGAAAGCCGCCGTCCAGCAGGGTGTTCAGGACCCCGGGGTTCACCCGGGTGATGGAGCCCACCCGGCCCAGGGCCGGGTCCTTGAAATTGGCGGTGAGCAGCCCGCCGTCCCGGCCGGACAGGCCGGCGGCGGACACCTCCAGCTGTCCCAGGGCGGAAACGACGGCCTTGTTCACCTGGGCGGAGAGCGCCATTTCGGCGCACTCCAGGGCGGCCTCGTCGGTGACCCGGTAGCCGTTTTCAAATCGGGTGGGGACGTTCAGCCGCTGGAGCAGGGCGGAGATGTGCTTGCCGCCCCCGTGGACCAGCACCACCCGCAGGCCCACCATTTTCAGGGCGGCCACGTCCTGGAGCATGGTGTCCACGTTCTCCCCCCGGGCCAGGGCGGAGCCGCCGTATTTCACCACCACGGTTTTCCCCTCCTCCCGCTTCAGGGTGGGGAGGATGGACAGCAGGCTGCGCACCTTTTCCATGCCGTCCAGGCCGTGGAGCGTGTCGTACTCCTGCAAAAAGCTCTGGACATAGTCCACGTCGGAGGGGCAGTCGATGTATTCCGTCCCCCGCTTCTGGCGGGTCTCGGCCCCCTTGCCGGTAATCAGCAGCACGCTGGGCCGGCGGCAGCCCAGAACGGCCTGGCGGATGGCCTCGCCCCGGTTGGGCTCGATGGAGTACTGGCAGCCCTGGGCCTCCACATGCCCGGCGATTTCCCGGCAGATGGACAGGGTGTCCTCCTCGCCGGAGTCCTCCTCGGTGAGCACCACCAGGTCGGAGTACTGCCCCGACGCCTCCCCCAGGTCCCTCCGGCGGTCCAGGGCCTTGTTCCCGGGGCAGCCGAAGACGGTGACGACGCGCCGGCCGGGGTACTCCGCCCGGACCGAGCGGAACAGGGTCTCAAAGCTCATGCGGTTGTGGGCGTAGTCCACAATGGCGGTAACGGTGTCGTCCGCGTTGGTGTAGACCTCCATGCGGCCGGGGACCCGGGCCTTCATCAGGCCCACATAGATGCACCGCTCCGGGATGTTCAGCCCCTGGCACACGGCGATGGCGGCCAGGGCGTTTTCCACGTTGAACAGTCCCGGCATGGTCAGCCGGAACCGGCGCAGGAAGCGGCGGCTCTTCACCCGGAAGAGGATGTCGCCCCCCTCCTTGTGGACCTGGCTGGCGTACACGTCGGCCTCCGGGTCCTTTTGAGAGAAGGTGATAACCCGGGAGCCGGAGTCCCGGGCCGCCTGGAGCACCCGGCCGGCGTGTTCGCAGTCCAGGTTGACGCAGGAGACCTCCGCCTGGGCAAAAATTTTCAGCTTGGAGGCGAAGTAGTCCTCAAAGTCCGGGTGCTCGATGGGGGAGATGTGGTCCGTGCCGATGTTCAGGAAGCAGGCGGCGGCAAAGCGGGTGTCCAGGGTGCGGTGGTACTTCAGGGCCTGGCTGGACACCTCCATGGTCAGATAGGGGATGCCCGCCTCCAGAGCGCGGGCAAAGTGGCGCTGGAGCTCTAAAGGCTCGGGGGTGGTCAGATGGGACTCGAACCGCTCCGCGCCGTCGTAGGTGTCGATGGAGGAGATAATGGCGCTTTCCGGCAGGCCCTGCTCGTCCATATACTCGTCCAGAATATATTTCAGGTAGTAGGCGGTGGAGGATTTGCCCTTGGTGCCGGTGACGCCGATGACCTTCAGGGTTTCGGAGGGATGGCCGTAGTAGAGCGCGGCCAGGGGGGCCAGGGTCAGGCGCATATCCTTCACCAGAACGCAGGGCAGGCCTGTGCCGGGATAGGGGGTCTGGCTGACGTAAGCAGCCGCCCCCCGGTCTTGGGCGATTTTGAGAAATTCCGCCTTGAAATGGGCCCCCTTGCACAGGAACAGGGTGCCGGGGACCACCTCCCGGGAGTCGTAGGACACCAGGGATACCGGGGCGGACCGGTCCAGCCCCTCCGGGAGGGGAGCGGCCAGCAGGCCCTTCTCCTCCAGCAGGGCGATATAGTCGCTGAGGGTGTGAATGGTCTTGTCCATGGGCGTTACCTCGTTTCTTGGCGGCTGCCGGCGCAGCGTCCTGATTGTCATCCGCAGTCCCAGGTGTAGTACACCCGGGAGAAGTCCCGGCGCTCCAGGTCCTCCGGGCGGATAAAGAAGTGTCCCGCCCCGGCGTCGCCCCACATCACATAGTCTGTGCCGTCCGCAAAGTCGGAGTCCATCTGGAACAGCAGGGCGCGGCAGGGGCTGTCCGCCGGGCGGGGGTCCCCCTGGGTGAAGCTGGGATAACCCAGCAGGCGGTGCCCGCCGCCGGACAGGGCCGCGAGCAGAAACCGGACGTCCTCATCCCCCAGGACGTCCATAAAGTTTTCCCCCTGCGCCGGGGCCCGCCCCGTCACGGCCTGAAAGGCCCGGGCGAACACGGCGTCAAAGCGGCCGTCCGCCGGCCCCATCCAGGCCGTGGAGCGCCGCAGGGAGACCGCCGTCTCCCGGAGCACCGGAAAGTAAGCCGGTTCCCGGTGGGTGGGAAGATGCAGGGCGGCCAGCCGCTCCGGGGTGACGGAGGGGTCGATGCGCCGGTGGTAAACCACCCGGAACCCGTCCGGCCGGTCCGGGCAGCTCCAGTCCATGCCGAACAAATCGCCCCCTCCGGCGAAGAACTGGAGCATCCCGCCCGGGGGCAGAGGAGGTTCCGGGGGGAATTGGTCAAAATTGATTTGGGCCAGCAGGATCAGCTTTTCCCCGTTCCGGTCCTCCGGATAGGGGAGGGCCGGGTCCCAGTAGGGCAGGCCGCCGAACTTGCTGTCCGTCAGGCCGGGGGCGGCGCCGGGCCGGAGCTCGATTTCATAGCAGGGGCAGGCGGTCTGCCGCTGGATCTCCGCCAGAATGGCCTTTGCCGTTTCGCTGCCCCGGGGAGCTCTGGGGAGCGGGAACGGGGGCGCGGAGGGGGGCCAGGGCGCGGGCGGGGCGAGAAAGCTCACCCGGGTCTTTTTGGGCAGCCGGTCCAGCGCCTCCAGATGGGTCAGCTGGGACCTCTGGGGCAGGCGCACATAGCTCAGGGGCGGCAGCCGGAGCAGGATGGAGCAGTCGGAGAAATTGGTGCGGGCCACGTCCAGCCGCTTCAGCCTGGGGCACCGGGCGAGAAAGGAGAAATCGCTGACCCGGATGGGCGGCCGGCCCGGGTCGTTGGGAAAGTGCAGGGTGTGCAGGTTCTCCAGCCGGCCCAGAATGGAGAAGTCGCCCGGGGAGACCTCCGCCCAGTCGGGGAAGGTGTGGTAAATTATGGAAAAGGTGTCCGCCAGCGTGACCCGCCCGAAGTCGTCCGGCGTGGTGCTTGGCCCCTTCAGCACCGCATGAAAAATCGCGTTGAGCGCCAGAGGGTCCGCCTTGATTTTTTCCATTGCGCAGGCCTCCCGGTCAGGCATGTCCCTTGCGTTCCGCCCGGGGAAGGCAGGAGCGGTATCCCCAGGGGAAAAACACAGTTTTTCCCAAAGTTTTTTCTTTTGGTTCTTTTCTTTTTTTCAAAAAAGAAAAGAACAGCTCCCGTCACTTGATAAAGAAGCGCCGCAGGGGCCTGCGGCAGGCCTCCACCGAGCGCTGGGCCAGGACGGCCATGGCGTCGGTGTAGAAGGGGGGCAGGTGGTGCCGGTCGGCGAAGACGGACAGCTCGGTACAGGCCAGAACGCCGCAGTCGCAGCCCTGGGCCAGCAGGTCCCGGTGGATGTGGGCAAATTTCCGGGGGTCGCCGTCCCGGCCGGCCTTGATGTCGTCGTAAATCAGGGACATGACCTGCTCCTGGGTCTGGGGGGCGGGGACGGCCGCCTGAATGCCTGCGGCGGCGAATTCCTTCTGGTAGAGGCCGGTTTGGATGGTGCCGTCGGTGGCCAGAATGCCCGGGCGCTTCAGCCCCTGGGCGGCCAGAAACCGGGCGGTCTCCCGGATCATGTGGAGAATGGGGACGCCGATTTGCTCCTGCACCCGGTCCAGAAAGAAATGGGAGGTGTTGCAGGGCACCGCAATCACCGTGCACCCGGCCCCCTCCAGCAGGCGCGCGTCGGCCAGCAGCCGGCGGTAGACCGCCTCCCGGGCCTCCTCGCTGCCCAGGATGGCGGCGGTCCGGTCGGGCATCCCGCTGTCCGACAAAATCAGGGCGTTGACGTGCTCCTGGTCCGAGCCGGCGTCGGTGCAGTCAATCACGAACTGATAAAAGGTGTTGGTCGCCTGAGGGCCCATGCCGCCCAGAACGCCGAGACGGTATTCCATAAACACCTCCCTGTTGTTCATTCTTTTCTTTTGAAAAAGAAAAGAATCAAAAGAAAACTTTTTGTGCAGAACTTTGTTTTGCGCCTGACGTGTCCGGTGCTCCGCAGAATACCGGGAAGCAGGCGGGGATCCAGGGCCTGTTTGAAAATGGTCAATCCGCCCAACCGGCGGGCCTTTTACCGCCATACTTCCCCGATTTTTCTTGGAATCCACCCAGGATTCCGGCGAAAAGCCGGCCTTGTCCGGCAGTAAAATCCTCCGCGTCAGGTCATATTTTCATTTTTCAAACGAGGCCTAGTTTTCGGGAACCTTGTTGTGCCGGTTGAAGCGCACGATATTGCCGATATGGGTTTTCCATACCCGCCAGATGCGGCCGGGGGTGTAGTCCCGGCGGTACTCCAGGGAGTGGGAGGCCGCTCCGGCCCGGAGCAGCTGCTTCATCTGGGCGTGGTAGGCCCTGGGGATGAATTTGAAGGCCACGCACTTGGGCACCATCCGCCACAGGGACCGTTCCTCGGTGATGACCAGGGGGAGGTCCTTCTGCTCCAGCCGGTCCTCCACCACCAGCCGGGCGATGCTGTGCCCCGCGCCGGTGACGTAGTAGTTGCTGCGGCCCTGGCGGCAGTTGATTTCAAAGAGCTTGTACTTCCCGTCCCGGCTGTCGTACTTGATGTCCACGTTGGAGAAGCCGGTGTAGTGCAGGGCCTCCAGCAGGTCCCGGATTTTCAGGGACAGCTCCCGGTCGTGCTCGGTCATAATGACGGCGTAGTTGCCGATGCCGTAGGGGGAGTGCTCCTCCAGCAGCACATGGCCCAGGCACATCAGGGCCACGCGGCCGTTCCGGTCGGAGTAGCTGGTCATCACCCGCATGTAGGTGTCGTCCCCGGGGATGAACTCCTGGAGTACCATGTGGCCGGGGTAGCCGGCGGCGTACACCGCGTCCAGGGCGGAGAGCAGCTCCTCCCGGCTCTGGCAGATATAGACCTTTTTAATGCCCTCAAACTCGTGCTGCCAATAGGCCACGCTGTCGGCGGGCTTGGCCACGTAGGGGGGGCAGAAGGGCAGGGTGAAGCCGTGCCCCATGGACTTTTCATAGATGAAGGTGGCCGGGTGGTCCAGGCCGTATTGGTCGCACAGCTGGTAGAAATGCTCCTTGTTAATCAGCCGGTTGAGCAGCGCCTCGTCAATATAGGGGGCCACGGCGTTGGCGGGCAGGCGGTCCCGAAAGCGGGAGGCCAGCTGCACATAGTTCTCCCCGCAGCCGATGACCAGCACCGTCTTTCCGGCAAATTCCCGGCACACCGCCTCTGCGTTGGAGAGAAACACCTCCGGCACGTCGTTGTCCCGGCAGACCCGGTAGTCGATAATGGAGCTGTAGGCGCAGGGGAAGGTGTTGTATTTGCCGAAGGCCACGCTTTTCACCCCGTAGGCCTCGTGAAAGGCCCGGGCCACGCTGTATACGTTGATGTCGCCGCCAAAGAGCAGCGGCTGGAAAGAAACGGACATGAGAAAGACCTCTTTTTGACGGCTTATTTTCTGCGTTTCGGGGACACGGAATCATAACTCAGGCTCAGCAGGGAAAGGATGGTGTCGTCCGGGACCGGCCCGTCCAGCAGAATGGAAATCCAGGTGCTTTTATTCATATGGTACGCGGGGAAAAACCCCGGCTCGGACAGCAGCGTCCCTATCATAAGCGGGCTGCATTTTACGTCCAAAATGTCCGCCGTCCGGTCCCCCTCAAGCCCCAGCCTGTTTCGGGGAACGGAGAGGAAGGCGGCGTACCATTTGCCGCTCATCGGATGCCGGAAGACGGCGTAATCGGGAAACTTGGCCCAGAGGCGCTCCGCCGGCGTGCCGTAGGCGTCCTGCAAACGGGCTTTGAGCCGGGCGCCCTGTGAAAAACAGTCCATAGCTACCGGTACTCCACCGAAAAGCCCCGGGCGAAGAGGGGGTCCAGGTCGAAGCAGGCGGCGTCCCCGGCGGAGCACTTCAGGCTGGTGACATTGACCACCGTTTCGGTGGCGCCGATGCGGCCGATGACCCGGGCCCGCTGCCCGCCGATGAGGACAAACGCCCGGCGCTGCCTGCGCCACTGGGCCGCCATGGCCCAGAAGCCGCCCTGCCTGGGCCGCTCGATGCCGAAGCCGTTCTGATAGCCCACCGGCAGCACCGCCACCCGGGTGGGCTTTTTCAGCGCGACGGGCTTGTCCACCCCGACGGTGTGCCCCTTGGGCAGCCAGCGCACCTCGGAGATGCCGACCTCGCCGGTGCCCACCGTGCTCAGCCCGTCGTCGCCGGTGCGCAGGCACCGGCCCAGCAGCACCGACCCGGCCCGCACCGCGTCCAGGCGGGCCAGATCCCGGTGCATCAGGGCGTAGGACCCGGCGGCGTGAACGGTCCCCGTCTCAAACCCGGCGGCGTGGACGGCGTCCAGCACCTGGTGGAACTGCTGAAGCTGGGTCTGGGTGCCGTCCCCCTTGGGGGCGGCGTGGATCTGCGTATAGATGCCCGACAGGGCCACGTTGGGCAGGGAGCGGTAGGCCAGCAGGATTTTTTCCGGCTCGCTGACCAGGAAGCCGCCGAAGCCCATCCCCGTGTCCACCTGGATGTGGGCCTCGGCCACCGTGGAGCGGTTCTCCGCCAGGGCGTTCAGGGCCATCCCCGTGTCCACGGAGGAGATGGTGCACACCACGCTCAGGTCTACCAGCCGCTCCAGCTGCTCCCGGTCGGTGGTGGAGCGGAGCATCAGGATCTCCTCCTCCACAAAGCCGGCCTTGCGCAGCGCCTCGGCCTCGGATACCTCGCTCACGGCAAAGCGGCGGATGCCCTCGTCCCGCAGCAGCCGGGCCAGGGGCACAATGCCCGCCCCGCCGCCGTCTCCCGACAGCACCGCGTAGACCGCCGCGCTGCCCGAACGCTCCTTGACCACCTTGATGTTGTTTTTGACAGCGGCCTTTTTGATGATGAGCTTGCGCATGGTGACGCTCCCTTCTCTCTGTCCAGGCGCGGGAGCGGCGGCCGCCCCCGTCCATTGTAACCAGGTGACACCCTATTTTATCACCAATCTGTGGAAATAGCAACGGGAAAACAAGCGGCGGGGAAGGGGCCGGCGGCGCGCCGGGGCCGCCGCGCCCGGTCCGCGGCGAAACGGATTTCCGCATCAGCCGCCCTTTCCGTGTTGTATTCCCCCGGCCGGCGTGCTATAATAAAGGGTAGAGCCTCTTTTGCGGCGCGTAATCTGAGGGAAAGCAGGTAACTTACATGCAATTGGAAACGAAAAGTCTGCTGGATTTGTCTCATACCTTGGCCGGGGAGTACCTGGCCGGGTTTTTGTACCCCTGGCAGGCCCTGGACGGCATCAAGGAGCTGATTCTTACCCTGGGCCCCTCCCTTCCGGAGGACTATGTCCAGGTCCAGCCGCAGGTCTGGGTACATACCACTGCCCGGGTGGCCCCCACCGCCTTTCTGGGCGCGCCCTGCATCATCGGCCCCCGCACGGAGGTGCGCCACTGCGCCTTTGTCCGGGGCAGCGCCCTGGTGGGGGAGGACTGCGTGGTGGGCAACTCGGTGGAGCTGAAGAACGTCATTCTGTTTGACCGTGTGCAGACCCCCCACTACAACTATGTGGGCGACTCCATTCTGGGCTACCGCAGCCACATGGGGGCCGGGTCCATCACCTCCAACGTCAAATCCGACAAGACCCCGGTCTCGGTAAAAAACGGGCCGGAGGCAATCCCCACCGGACGGAAAAAGTTCGGGGCCATCCTGGGGGACCGGGTGGAGGTGGGGTGCAACAGCGTCCTGAATCCGGGCTGTGTGCTGGGCCGGGGATGCAGCGTCTACCCGGTCTCCTGCGTGCGGGGGACGGTGCCCCCGGACAGCATCTATAAGACCGGCGGCGTTATCGTCTCCAGGACCGGGAAAGGGGAATAACCATGGGAAAATATTTTGGAACGGACGGTTTCCGCGGCAAGGCCAACGAGGGCCTGACCGCCGCCCACGCCTTTCAGGTGGGCCGCTTTCTGGGCTGGTACTACGGCCGGGAGGGCCGGGCCAGCGTTGTGGTGGGCAAGGACACCCGCCGCTCCAGCTATATGCTGGAGTACGCCCTGAGCGCCGGGCTGACCGCCTCCGGGGCGGACGTGTACCTGCTCCACGTCACCACCACCCCGTCGGTGTCCTACGTGACCCGGACGGAGGAATTTGACTGCGGCGTGATGATTTCTGCCAGCCACAACCCCTTCTGGGACAACGGCATCAAGCTGCTCAACCGGGAGGGGGAGAAGATGGACGAGGAGACCATCGCCCTGGTGGAGGCCTATCTGGACGGCTGCCTGGAGGTGGACGGCCGCCGCTGGGACGAGCTGCCCCTGGCGGTGGGGGAGGACGTGGGCCGGGTGGTGGACCACGCCGCCGGCCGGAACCGGTACATCGGGTATCTGATTTCCCTGGCCATGTACTCCTTCAAGGGGAAAAAGATTGCCCTGGACTGCGCCAACGGCAGCGCCTGGTCCATCGCGCCCGGCGTGTTCCGGGCGCTGGGGGCCGAGGTGCATGTGCTCAACGACCGTCCGGACGGGCTGAACATCAACTTAAACGCCGGATCCACCCACATCGAGGGCCTTCAGAAGTACGTCAGGGAGCAGGGCATGGACGCGGGCTTTGCCTATGACGGGGACGCGGACCGCTGCCTGGCCGTGGATGAGCACGGACAGCTGGTGGACGGGGACAAAATCATGTATCTGTACAGCGTGTACATGAAGGAGCGGGGCAAGCTGATTACCAACACGGTGGTCACTACCGTCATGTCCAACTTCGGCCTGTACAAGGCGCTGGACCGGGCGGGCATCGACTATGTGAAGACCGCGGTCGGGGACAAATATGTCTATGAGCACATGGTGCGCTGCGGGAACCGTATCGGCGGGGAGCAGTCGGGGCATATCATCTTCTCCAAGTACGCCCGGACGGGGGACGGAATCCTCACCTCGCTGAAGATTCTGGAGGTCATGCTGGCCAAAAAGCTGCCCCTGAGCCGTTTGGCCGAGCCGGTGACCATCTATCCCCAGGTGCTGGTCAACGTGCGGGTGACGGACAAGCGGGCTGCCCAGGAGGACCCGGAGGTCAAGGCCGCCGTCCAGGCGGCCGCCGGGGAGCTGGGGGACTCCGGCCGCATTCTGGTGCGGGAGTCGGGCACCGAGCCCCTGGTGCGGGTTATGGTGGAAGCCGAGACCGAGGCGCAGTGCCGGGAGCTGACGGACCGGGTGGCGGAGGCCATCCGCCGCCGGGGGTACGAGGCCCCGTGAAGAAGCTGGCTGTAGTGATTAACGGCGCCGGAGGGGTAGGCAAGGACACCCTGTGCGCGTTCGCGGCGGGGAAGTACCGGGTGCGCAACGTCTCCTCGGCCGAGCCGGTCAAGGCCGTGGCCCGGACGGGGGGCTGGAACGGGGAGAAGGACGACCGGTCCCGCCGCCTGCTGTCCGACTTGAAGGCCCTGTTCACCGGGTACAACGACCTGTGCTTCCGCTATATTCTGGAGGAGTACCGCCGGTTTCTGGAGGGGGAGGAGGAGGTGCTGTTCGTCCACATCCGGGAGCCGGAGGAGATCGCCCGCTTTGCGGCCGCCCTGTCCGGGCGGGCGGCGACGCTGCTGATTACCAATTCCGCCCGGGCGGCCCGCGTCTACCGGAACCCCTCCGACGACAACGTGGCCGGCTATCCCTACGACTACACCTACGACAACCGCCTCCCCCTGGAGGAGACGGAGACGGCGTTCCTGGCTCTGCTGGACCGGATATTTCAGGCCCGCGCGTTCTCCGTTTTGTAGAGTTTCAGCCCTATATTACAAAGCGGATACCCGCCCCGGGGCGGGT
>JAAWHL010000114.1 GCA_022795855.1 Lawsonibacter sp. | reverse complement strand
CGCCCCCGGCGGGTGTTACCCGTTATCCTTGCCCTGCGGAGCCCGGACTTTCCTCACAGGCGGGCCTTTCGCCCCGCCCGCGCGGCTGTCCAGCTTACTTGCCCTGCTATCATACCGAAAATCAGGGCGGATGTCAAACACTTTCTTACGGGGCGGGGGAGCCGGGGGATCTCAGCCCTTCAGCGGACGGAGGAATTCTTCTATCAGCGCGTTCACCGCGTCCGGAGCGTCCGTATTGGCGTTGTGCCCGGCGCCCCGGATCCATTCCAGGCGGATGCCCGTCCTCTTATGCCAGGCTTTGCTGTATCGGATGCAGGAGCCGGCGCGGTCCTTTTCCCCGCAGATCAGAAGGGCGGGACAGGAAACCGTGTAGGGGAGATCCGCCTCGATAGCTTCCGCCAGGATACGGAAACCGTGGCCGGCCAACTGCGCGTAGCGTTCCTGCGCCCCGTCATAGACCATCATCATGTCGCGCATCAGCCTTCTTCCATAGCCGGAGGCGGCCGTACCGGCGGACCCGGAACGCAGAAGGGCCTTCCATGGATACAGGCGGTAGACCGGTTCCATCCGCTTGAGCAGCCACAGCTCCGCGGCCGTGACATAGCTGCGCTGCAGCGGCGCGGAATCAATGGAGACAAAGCCCGTCAGCTTTCCGGGAAACCGCTGGGCATAGGCCTGCCCGACATATCCGCCCATGGACTGGCCTACGATTACAGGGCGCTCCAGCCCCTCCCGGGTAAGGATTTCGTCCAGCCAGCCGGCCTTGTCCATCAGAGAAAAGGTCAGCGCAAACGGCCAAGAGGCGGCATGGCCGGGCGCGTCCCAGACAAAAACATTGTATTTCCCTTCAAAATATTCCACCTGCCGCTGGAACAGGCGGTGATCCGCAGTCAGTCCGGGCAGAAAAACCAGAGACGGCCCAGAGCCGTCCGCGCCTCGGGCCAGCCAGTAATGAATGGTTCCGCAGGAGGTTTGATATCGCTTTTCTTCCATGCCTTCCCCTCCGCTCTCTTTCCTGGCCCTGATTGTATCATAGACGTAGAATGGGAACAAGATGCGGCGGCGGTTTCGATTGAATTTTTTTCGGGAATGTGGTAAGATGTCTTGTAAATATTTCTGGACAAATATTGCCAGGGGGAGGTCTTCCGAATGCCGTCCATCAACGACTATTTTGATACGCTGCGGGGCAGGCGCATTGCCGTGCTGGGCATGGGGGTGAGCAACACGCCGCTGATACGGATGCTGCTGCGCCGGGAGCTGGACGTGACCGTGCGGGACAAAGCGGACCGGGAGCGTCTGGGCGAGCAGGCTCAGGAGCTGGAGAGCTTAGGCGCGCGGCTGAGGCTGGGCGAGGATTATCTGGAGGATTTGGACGAGGCGGTGATTTTCCGCACGCCGGGGGTCAGCCCCAACACGCCTCAGCTGCGCCGGGCGGCAGAGCGGGGCAGCGAGCTGACCAGCGAGATGGAACTGTTTTTCCGCGCCTGTCCCTGCTGCCTCATCGGGGTGACGGGCAGCGATGGGAAGACCACCACTACCACCCTGATTGCCGAGTTCCTGAAGGCGGCGGGGAAAAACGTCTATGTGGGGGGCAACATCGGAAAGCCCCTTCTCCCCGATGTGGACGGGATGGAGCCCTCCGACTTTGCGGTGCTGGAGCTGTCCTCCTTTCAGCTGATGACCATGGAGCAGAGCCCCCACATCGCCGTATTTACCAATCTCTCTCCCAACCACCTGGACTACCACGGCACCATGGAAGAGTACATCGCCGCCAAGGAGAACATCTTCCGCCACCAGCGGGAGGGCGACCGGGCCGTGTTCAATCAGGACAACGCCCTGACCCGGGACGCGGCCCGGGGCGCGCCGGCCGGCGTCACCTGGTTCAGCCGCCGGCAGCGGCTGGAGGAGGGCGTATACCTGCGGGACGGAGCCATCTGGCTGACCAATGAGCAGGGCAGCCGGGAGGTGCTGCCCCTGTCCGATATCCGCCTGCCCGGGGTCCACAACGTGGAGAACTACATGGCGGCCATCGCGGCGGTGGACGGTCTGGTTCCGGACCGGTGCGTGCGGGAGGTGGCCCGGCGGTTCAGCGGCGTGGAGCACCGGATTGAGCTGGTGCGGGAGCTGGACAGGGTCCGGTACTATAACGACTCCATCGGCACCAGCCCCAGCCGGACCATTGCCTGCCTGGAAGCCTTTGAGCAGAAGGTGATTTTGATTGCCGGAGGATATGACAAGGGAGTCCCCTTTACAAGCCTGGGCCTGGAGATTGCCGACCGGGTGAAGACCCTGGTGCTGACGGGGGATACCGCCAAGGCCATCCGGGACGCGGTGGAGGCCGCCCCCGCAGCTGCCCCCGGACATCCGGACATCCTGGAGCTGGAGGACTTTGCCGCCGCGGTGAAGGCCGCCCGGGCGGCGGCGGAGCCCGGGGACATTGTGGTGCTGTCGCCCGCCTGCGCCGCCTTTGACAAGTTCAAAAACTTTATGGAGCGCGGAAAATACTTCAAAGAGCTGGTGCAGCAATTCTAGGGTACAGAGAGGAACATGATTTTGGATTACGAACGCATTTTGGCCCGTCTGTGCGCCCTGCCCGGGCCCAGCGGCTTTGAGGAACAGGCGGTCCGGGCGGCGGCGGAGCTGCTCCGGCCGCTGACGGACGAGGTATACACCACCCGCCTGGGCAGCGTGGTGGGGGTGCGCCGGTGCGGCAGGGAGAATGCCTCCCGGCTGCTGCTGGACGCCCACTTGGATGAAATCGGCCTGATTGTCACCGGCCATGAGGAGGGCTTTCTCCGCTTCGCGCCTCTGGGCGGGGTGGATCCCCGGATGCTCCCTGACCGGGAGGTCGTCCTGCTCGCCGGCCCGCCTGTCTGCGGGGTGGTGGCCTGCCTGCCGCCCCACGTCCAGACCGCCGGCGAGATGGACAAGTCCCTGCCCATCAAGGAGCTGGTGATTGACGTTGGCCTGTCCCAGGAGGCGGCGGAACAGCGGATTCCCATCGGCACCCCCGCCGTCTACCGGGGAGGGTGCGCCCCCCTGGGGGAGGAGCTTCTGTGCGGAAAGGCGCTGGACGACCGGGCGGGCTTCGCCGTGCTGCTGGACGTGCTGGAGCGGCTGCGGGGGAAGGAGCTGAACGTGGATTTGTATGTCCTGGGCTCCACCCAGGAGGAGACCCGCTCCGCCGGGGCCGTCACCGCCGCCTATGAGATTGCGCCCCGGATGTGCGTGGCGGTGGACGTCACCCACGGGGACAGCCCGGACGCCTCCAAGAATGAGACCTTCCAGCTGGGGGGCGGGCCGGTCATCGGAGTGGGCCCCAACTGCGCGGCGTCCATGTCCGGATCTCTGAAGGCGCTTGCAAAGCAGCACGAAATCCCTTTCCAAATCGAGGTCATGCCCGGATCCAGCGGCACCAACGCCTGGCCCATACAAATCAGCCGGGAGGGAGTGGAAACCGCCGTGCTGTCCATCCCGGAGCGGTATATGCACACCCCGGTGGAGGCAGTGAACCGGCAGGATCTGGAGAACGCCGCCAAGCTGCTGGCCGCCTTTGTGGAAACGTCGCGATAGGGGGGGGGGGAGTAGCGAATGACAGACCTTTTAACAGAGCTGTGCCGGCTCAACGGCGTCTCGGGGGACGAGGATGAGGTGATGCGTGCCATTTTGGACCACATCCGCGCCATTCCCCAGCGTCAGGGGGGAGAAATCACCCTTTTGGACCGGGGAAGCCCCCTGCGGAACTTGACGGTGTTCAAAAGGGGCAGAAAATCCACCGGAAACAAGCTGATGCTCTGCGCCCACATGGACGAGGTGGGGATAATCGTCACCCGCATCACCGACGAGGGCTTTTTGAAATTCGGCTTTGTGGGCGGGGTGGACCGCCGGGTAGCCATCGGCAAGCCGGTGGTCATCGGACGGGGCAGGGTCCCCGGGGTCATCGGCCTGAAGGCCATCCACCTGACCACGAAAGAGGAGCGGAAAAAGGCCCCCAAGGCGGACAGCCTGTATATCGACATCGGGGCCAAGGACAGGGAGAGCGCTGAAAAGCTGGTGGAGCTGGGGGACTGCGGCGCTTTTGTGTGCGAGCCTGAGATATTCGGGGACGGCCTGTTCAAGGCCAAGGCCATCGACGACCGGGTGGGCTGCGCCGTCATGCTCAAGCTGCTGGAGGAGGAGCTGCCCCTGGACGTGACCTTTGCCTTCACCGCCCAGGAGGAGGTGGGCTGCCGGGGGGCATTCGGGGCGGGCTTCTCCGTGACCCCGGAGATTGCCCTGGTGCTTGAGACCACCACCGCCGCCGACCTGCCCGGCGTGGAGGACCACCGCAAAGTGTGCGCCCCCGGAAAGGGCCCGGTTATCTCCTATATGGACGGTGGAACCGTCTATGACAGAAGGCTGTTCGAGACCCTGCGCACCCTGGCGGAGGACAGCCATATTCCCTGGCAGACCAAGGAGTATATCGCCGGAGGCAACGACGCCCAGGCCATTCAGCGGGTCAAGTCGGGCGTGAGGGTGGCCGCCCTGTCCGCCGCCGTGCGTTATCTCCACGCCCCGGCCAGCGTAGGCAGCGCTGCCGACTTTGAAAATATGCTGAAGCTGACCCGGCTGTTCCTGGCCGGGATGGCAGAGCAGATGTAAAAGAGGATTTGTATGAAAAATCAATATACCACTGGGGAACTGGCGGAGCGCCTGGAAAAGCACCTGGGCTGTCCCTGCGCCTGTTATGCTCCGTCCGGCAGCCCCAATCCCCTTATCTCCGACTTCTGGCAGGCCCGCGCCCAGGGGAAAAAGGAGGGCTTTGTCCCCATG
>JAAWHL010000113.1 GCA_022795855.1 Lawsonibacter sp. | reverse complement strand
AAACAGCTCGCTGTTCATAATCGCCGCTCCAACAACTTACCGATGCGGCCGCTCCAATGGTTTTCTCCTCTTGAATTCCTTGTCCAATTTGTTTGACAATCCTACAAACCGCGCCTCAGCGCTCCAGCCGCCGGACCAGCAGCTGGGCGCACACGCCGGTAAACAGGCCGGAGAGAATGCCGGACAGGACCAGCCAGGGCAGATAGGCCGTCACCGCCCAGGTGCGCATTACGGCGGCGGCGGTCAGCAGCTGCCCCAGATTGTGGCACAGGGCGGACAGGGGGCTGCACAGCCACAGCTGGGTCCTGTCCAGCACCCGGCGGAGGAGCAGCAGGCCGGCATAGCACGCAAGGCCGCCCCCCAGGCTGTACAGCAGGGTCATCATCTGCCCGGAAAACACGGCGCCCAGGAAAATCCGCCCCAGCAGAATCATCAGCGCGTCCCCCGGGCCCAGGGCATACATGGCATAAACGGTGACAATGTTGGCAAGGCCCAGCTTGACCCCGGGGATGGGGACGGGGGCGGGCAGCTGGGCCTCCGCCAGAAAGATGGTCAGGGCGATGGTGCACAGCAGGGCGCACCGGGTCAGCCGCCCTGCGGGGGAACGCCGGTCATCCTGCGGCCGCATCCACGCCGTCCCCCTCTCCCTTAATTTGAATGGTCAGGCGGCCGGGCAGGCAGACAATCGGGGTCCCGCCGCTGTCAATCCACCCCTGGCGGACACAGATTTGGTCGGGGCAGCCGGCGCTCTCCACCCGGATGCGCCCGGGCTGGACCTCAATCACGTTCCACAGGCCGCCCTCCCCCTCCACCCGGAAGGTCTCCGGGGCGGACACCCGGGAGAGGTCAATCTCCCAGAGCACCGCGCCGTTCTGCGAGACCACCGCCGTCGTCCCCCCCGCCGGGCGGAGCAGCAAAGCCGCGCAGGACAGGGCCGCCGCCGCGCACAGCGCGGCCGCGGCCCATTTTGTACTCGCTCTCACGGCCGAATCACCTGCACTTCCCGCCCCTCCCCGCTTCCGGCCAGAGAGAACCGCCCCTCCAGCCCCTGGGTAATCTGGACAGAGCCGTCCTCCAGAATCAGAATGTACTCAAACTCCCCCAGAGTCCGCCACAGCCGCGCCGCCTCCTCCGCCCCCAGAACGAACAGGGCGGTGGACAGCCCGTCGCACACCAGGCCGCAGTCTCCCACCACAGTGGCGCTGAGCACCCCGCTGCGGGCGGGAGCAGCCGAGGCGGGATCCAGAATATGCCAGTAGGTCTCCCCCTCCGCCTCGAAAAAGCGCTGGTAGCCGCCGGAGGTGACCGCCGCCTGGTTCTCCACCTCCACCACGGCCAGATAGCCCTCCCCCTGGGGGTCCTGCACCCCCACCCGCCACAGGGATCCGTCCGGCTTCCGACCTACGGTGTGAACGTTGCCCCCCAGGTAGAGCATGGCGGACTCCGCCCCGGACCGAACGGTCAGCCCGGCCAGCACGTCGCCGGCATAGCCCTTGGCCACCGCCCCCAGGTCCAGCTCCATGCCCTCCGGCAGGCGGACCCGGCATTGCTCCCGGTCCAGCTCCACGGCGGTGTAGTCGATTCGGGCGGCCAGGTCAACCCGCTCCTCCGCCCCGGGCACCCGGTACTCCCCGGTGGTAAACCCCCAGGCCCGCACCGCCGGGTAGGCCGTGATGTCCAACGCCCCGCCGCAGGCCCGGCACAGCTCCAGGCACCGGCCGATCAGGTCAAAGGTCTCCTGGGACACCTGCGTCCAGGCCCCGGCCGCATGGTTGACAGCGTAAATATCGCTCTCCGGCCGGGTGACGGACAGCAGTCCCTCCAGCCGGCCGGCCTCGGCGGCGGCGGCGGACACCGCCCGCTCCCCCTCACGGCCGTAGGAGGTGAAGGACATCACCGTGTCCATGGCGAAGGTCTGGGCGGAGTATTCTTTTGGGGCGCAGCAGGACAGCAACAGAGAGAGGGCCAGCATCAGCCCCAGACAGCGCAGGCGTCTCATGAAAATCTCCTTATTCTGGGGAATGCTCCCCGGGATGGAGGGTCCGGACCAGGCCCACCACGGCCACCGCCAGGGAGCACAGCAGCATCACCGCAAACACCAGCAGGTTGACCCAGGCAGAGGGGTCGCTGCTGTGGGTGAGGATGTGCCACCAGACGAAATAGTCCATCCAGCACGGGCCCTGCTGCCCGGGGGCCAGCCAGGCGGACAGGAAACAGCCGGCGGGAATGGCAAAGGTGGTCAGCAGGCACAGGGCGGCCGCCTTCAGCCAGGCGCTGCCCCGGACCAGGCGCAGGGCCGCCAAGCACAGCCACAGATACCCCAGGCAAAAGGCCGCGATGGGGCAGGCCAGCCCCAGAAACCAATCCCCTCCGGCAAAGAAGCGGATGACCCCCAGCAGGAGAAAAACCCATCCGCTGAAGAGGGCGGCCCACCGGCCGGCAAAATCCCTCCCGCAGGAGCGCCGGACAGCCCAGCAGGCCCAGGGCAGCGCCAGGCAGACCGCCGTAATCGCCGCCCCGCCCAGCAGCCACCATTCCCCCGCGCAGTACCAGCAGGCCAGCAGAAGGGCCGGCAGGCATACGGAGGCCGCCCCCAGGCAAAGCGTGACGCGGCCCCGCTCCGTCATCCAAGGGAGGTTGGTAAAGCAGAAGGACAGGGCCAGCGAGGCCAGCACAATCCAAAACCAGTCCAGCCCGCGGGAGACGGCCAGGTTGCAGATGAAGCAGACCACCGCCGCCGCCGCGTAGCCGGCCAGACAGAAAATCCGCAGCGCCCGGCCCGCCCCCCGCCAGAAGCTCCTCCCCCGGCCCGGGGCCCGGAGCGGCTCATCGTCCTCGGCGGCAAAGAATTCATGCTCGGTGATGCCCAGCTCCCGGCAGACGGCGGGAACCAGCGCGTGGTCGGGATAGGACAGGTCCCGCTCCCACTTGCTGACGCTGGATTCGGTGATGAACAGGCGCCGGGCCAGCTCCTTCTGAGTCAGCCCCGCCTCCATGCGCTTTTTCCGGATGTAGGCGCCAAAGGATAACGTCTCGTCCATGGTATACCTCCCATTGCGAAAGTGGATACCTTCACTTTACTGCCGGACCGGAAAAATGTCAAGAAAACCGCCCGTTTTCACCGCTCGACCGTTGGTCGAGCGGTCAGCCTGTCCCAAAATCCGCCGCCCCGTTTCTTCCGAAGGCACGGCGGCCCTTTTGCTCCCCCTCTTTTTTCAGGAGAACGAGGCCCCGCCGAACTCCGCCAGCTTCAGCCCCTTATTGCGGTCCTGCACCCACTGGATGGACCAGCGGGAGGCGAACAGCAGCAGCTGACTGCCCCGGTAGTCCTCCACCAGCTTGGCGTCGCCGGGCAGGAGCAGGTCCTCCTCCCTGTAGGGGACCGGGTCCTCCTCCTCCCGGACAATCCAGCGCAGGAACTCGAAGGGCAGGCTCTCCTTGTACAGCTCCACATTGTACTCCGAGCGCAGGCGGTACTCCAGCACGTCAAACTGAAGGGTGCCCACCACGCCTACAATGACCTCCTCCATACCGGTGTAGGGGGTCTTGAAAATCTGGATGGCGCCCTCCTGGGCAATCTGCTCCACCCCCTTCAGGAACTGCTTGCGCTTCATGGTGTCCACCGAGCGGATGCGCTGGAAGTGCTCGGGGGCGAAGGTGGGAATGGGGTCGAACCGGAATTTCTTCCCCGGGGCGCACAGCGTGTCCCCAATGGAAAAAATACCCGGGTCAAATACGCCGATGATGTCCCCGGCGTAGGCCTCCTCGATCATCTCCCGCTCGGCGGCCATCAGCTGCTGGGGCCGGGAGAGCCGCAGCTTTTTGCCGCCCTGGACGTGGTAGACCTCCTTCTCCGCGTCAAAGCGGCCGGAGACCACCCGCATAAAGGCAATGCGGTCCCGGTGGGCTTTATTCATATTGGCCTGAATCTTGAAGACAAAGGCGGAGAAATCGTCGTCAAAGGAGTCGATTACGTCCCCCCCCGCCATCCGGGGCAGCGGCGCGGTGGTCAGCCGGAGGAATTCCTCCAAAAAGGGCTCCACGCCGAAGTTGGTCAGGGCCGAACCGAAAAACACCGGCGAGAGCCGGCCGTGCCGGACCCGCTCCAGGTCAAAGTCGCAGGAGGCGCCGTCCAGCAGCTCAATCTCCCCCGCCAGCGACTCCTTCTTTGCCGCCCCAATCAGCTCCGCCAGGGCCGGGTCGTCCAGCTCAATCTGGGTGGCCGTGGCCGCCCGGGCGTTGCTGTTGGAGGTGAAATGGATAATCTGACGCTTCTGCCGGTCGTAAACCCCCTGGAACTCCTTCCCGCAGCCGATGGGCCAGTTCATGGCATAGGTGTCAATGCCCAGCTCCTTCTCCAGCTCCTCGCACAGCTCAAAGGGGTCCCGGGCCTCCCGGTCCATCTTGTTGATGAAGGTGAATATGGGAATGTCCCGCAGACGGCATACCTTGAACAGCTTCCGGGTCTGGGCCTCCACGCCCTTGGCCGCGTCTATCACCATCACCGCGCTGTCCGCCGCCATCAGCGTGCGGTAGGTGTCCTCAGAGAAGTCCTGGTGGCCCGGAGTGTCCAGAATGTTGATACAGAAGCCCTCGTACTGAAACTGCATCACCGACGAGGTGACGGAGATGCCCCGCTGCTTCTCTATCTCCATCCAATCGGAGGTGGCGGCGCGGGTGTTCTTCTTGCCCTTCACCTGCCCCGCCTGGGCAATGGCTCCGCCGTAGAGCAGGAATTTTTCCGTCAGTGTGGTCTTGCCGGCGTCCGGGTGGGAGATGATGGCAAAGGTGCGCCGGCGCTGAATCTCGGTCTGGTATTTGGACAAAGCAGTTCACTCCTGAATTCAGATGCCGCACCAAACGGGCAAGGCACATCTGTGCCGGAACCATTGGTACAGCTCCTTTAGAATGCGGATTTAAGATGTTATTTTACCACATCCCGCCGCTTCCCGCAAGAAGGCGCGGGGAATTTTTCACCCGCGGGTTGTAGGAGTACAATAGATATTGGACAGTAGAGGAAGAAAAAAGTAGAAGGATGCGGCCAAATCGGTTAAAGTTGAGTTACCACACTTAACACAACCGAAAGGAGCCACATCCTTCATGAGCAAGGGTATAACACAGGACATGGCGTACAGGCAATCCCTAATGAAATACGCGGAGAAGTATGGCGTCAGCCGAGCCAGCCGGAAGTACAACAAGGGCCGGTCGT
>JAAWHL010000112.1 GCA_022795855.1 Lawsonibacter sp. | reverse complement strand
TTCTTTTCTTGTGGTCTTGGCTCACTGCTGCCTTTTCACGCTGGCCTTCGCCGCTGTCGTGCGAGTTTCGTCAAATTTTGAATTTGCTCATTTATAGTAGACAAGATATTTTTGAATGTCCAGGGGACCTATCTCCTGCAAGACCGCGCCGTTGAAATAGTTTGTAATGGTCTTTGCCATGTGCTGGTAAAAATCTACTGTTGTGGGTTTGTCGTTCCCGCTGCGTACTTGCAAAGGCAGCCAGGTATCCTCAACAAAAGAAACAAAGTCATCCCGCCGCTTCTCAGGAGGAATGGAGTACGCTTGCCCGTTTGCCGCCGCTTCTTTCTCCTTTTGATATTCGGCCTTGGTTTCTTCTTCCCAAAGGTCTGCGGCCCGCTCTGCGGCTTTCTTGGCTTTTGATGGTGTAAGTCCTTCCGGGGGTGTCCATGTGGTGTAGCGTCTAATCTGTTTACCACGAATGTCCCGCTCCAAACAAACCGTAAAGCGGAAAGATACCGTCTTGCCGTTCTTCTTGTTTTCCTTGATACTTGCCATTGATAACACCTTTCTTTCTGGTGTATCAAGGACTTTCGGCCCTGCTTTCTGCGTCTGTGCGCTTTTTTGTGCGCTTTTCGCTTTTTTGCGGCCCTCTGACTATTGATTCTGAAAATAAGAAAAGTCTTGTATCCCTTGGGACACAAGACTTTTGAGGGTGGTCCGAGTGGCGGGATTTGAACCCACGGCCTCTTGGACCCGAACCAAGCGCGATACCAAGCTTCGCCACACCCGGAAATCTGATTACCGGCCTGAGGGGCCTTTATAACCAGCTAACTTATTATATTGATTTTCCGGCGGTCTGTCAAGAGTAATATTGCTTTGGGGATAAGAATAAATTAAAAGCAAACAGAAATGCAGCCAAAGGAGGAACGGATATGTACAGCCAGGGAGTGTGGGCAGCGCCGCGCAGGGGCACATATGGACGCCGGGCGTCGGGCACGGAGAAGAAGCGGGTACAGAAGGAGCAGATGCGGCTGGTACAGCTGATGGTATGTCTGCTCCTGTTTCTGGCGGTATTTGTAGGGAAGGGGGTTTTCCCTCAGCATGTGCAGGAGGTAGGGGGCCGTCTTCTGGTTTTGATTGGACAAAACACAGATTTCCGCGGGGCTTTTATGGAGTTAGGGCAGTCGCTGTCGGAGAAGGACTCCGTGCTGGGAGAAATCGGGGCGTTCTGTGTAGAGGTATTTGGCGTTTCGCCGGCGGAGGCATTGCCGGAACCGGAGCGGCTGGATCCCCCTGAAGAGGGGGAGACTCAGACGGAGCAGGAGCAGCGATTTCTGAACAGCGGACCGACTCAGGCGGCGCTGGCGGCGCATTATTTCCATTTGGAGCAGATACCGGAGCAGTGGGCTGTGCTGCCGGAGGCTCCGGCCCCGACTCCCTCGGAGCCGGATCCGGAGCCGGAGCCGGAACCGGTGCTGGAGGTAGGCGCAGTGGTTCAGGCGGTGGATTATCAAGGCCGGGAGCTCCCGGCCAGCTATACGCTGGACCGGCTGTCGCTGGGGGGGCTGGAGACGGTCACCCCGCTGCTGGGGCCGCTGTGGTCGGAGTACGGATATCGGGAACATCCGATTGACGGAGAGTACAGCTTTCACGGAGGGGTGGACATCGGCGGAAATTACGGGGATGCGATTCTTGCCTTTGCCTCTGGGACGGTGGAGTACACCGGACAGAACGCGGCTTATGGGAACTATCTTCAGATAGACCACGGACAGGGAATCAAATCGTTTTATGCCCACTGCAGCGCGGTGGGGGTGTGGCAGGGGCAGCAGGTGTCTGCGGGGGATGCTGTGGCCCAGGTGGGCTCCACCGGAAACGCCACAGGCCCTCATCTGCATTTGGAGCTGAAGTGCGGCGGGCTGCATATTGACCCTGCCTACTATATTCAATATAAACTTCCTTGAGTGCGGCTGGGAAGAATAGAGGTCACGCCCGGATTTCTGCTGCTGGCGGCGTGGCTGAATTATGGGGACGACCAGAATATTCTGCTGCCCGCGCTGGCCAGCTGCACGCTCCATGAGCTGGGGCACCTGTGGGCGCTGAATCTGCTGGGAGCCCCGGTAGAGCGCATCCGCATTACGGCGGCCGGAGCCGAGATGCGGGTAGGGGAGGGGCTGTCCTACCGGGGTGAGCTGTTCGCGGCGCTGATGGGGCCCTGCGTGAATCTTTTGCTGGCGGCCGCCTTGTGCCGCGTGCCGGGCGGAGCGATGCTGGCGGGGATGAATCTGGTGCTGGGCTGTTTCAATCTTTTGCCGGTGGGCGGGCTGGACGGCGGGCGGGTACTGCGCTGTCTTGCCTCGCTGGCGCTGGGATGGAGGTGGGGGGAAAGGCTCCATCTGTGGTTTTCGGTGTGCTCCTGCCTGGTGGTCTGCGGGGTCAGCCTGCGGCTGGCAGGACGGGGCGGAAATCTCACGCTGACCGTAGTGGCGGTGTGGCTTTTCTTTTCTATGCTGAGAGATTGTGAAAAAAGGCTTGTCAACCGGCAGAGAAACAGGTAAAATAGAAATACTGTCATGCTTTCTGCGATCTGCATAGGATGGAGGCCCGCGATGAACCGCACATTGGAACGAATCCTGCCCAAGGTACAAAAGCCGGCGCGCTATACCGGCGGAGAATACAACGCTGTTGTCAAAGCGAGGGAGCAGGTGGATACCCGCTATGCGCTCTGTTTTCCGGACACCTACGAGATTGGCATGTCCAATCTGGGGTGCCGGATTCTCTACGGTCTGATGAATGAGAGGGAGGGGCTGTGGTGCGAGCGGTGCTTTGCCCCCTGGGGAGACATGGAGGAGGAGATGCGCCGGGAGGGCATCTCCCTCTACGGTCTGGAGAGCGGGGATCCCATTGCGGAATTTGATATCATCGGGTTCTCCCTGGGCTATGAGATGAGCTACAGCAATGTGCTGAACATGCTGGATTTGGCGGGACTGCCGCTGCGGTCGGAGGAGCGCCGGGAGCTGACCCCGCTGGTGGCGGCGGGGGGGACCTGCGCCTACAATCCGGAACCGCTGGCGCCCTTTGTAGACTTTTTCGTCCTGGGGGAGGGGGAGGAGGTCACGCTGGAGTACATCGAGCTGTACCGCCAGGCCCGGGAGGAGTGCTGGTCCAAGGAGGAATTCCTGCTGGAGGCGGCGAAGATAGAGGGGATCTATGTCCCCTCCCTCTACGAGCCGGTGTACCGGGCGGACGGGACGCTGGAGGAGATCCGGGCTCTGCCTGGAGCGCCGGAAACCGTCAAAAAGCGCATTGTCCAGGACATGGACCGGTCCTATTTTCCGGTAAAGACCATCATTCCCTCCACGGAGATCGTCCATGACCGGGTGATGCTGGAGCTGTTCCGGGGCTGTATCCGGGGGTGCCGGTTCTGTCAGGCGGGGTATGTCTACCGGCCGGTGCGCTCCCGCAGTCCCCGGCTGCTGGCGGAGTACGGGAAGGAGGCCTGTAAGGATTCGGGCTACCAGGAGATGACCCTGTCCTCGCTGTCCTCCACCGACTATCCCAGCCTGATGGAGCTGTGCGACGAGCTGCTGGACTACTGTGCTCCCCGGGACATTGGGCTGTCGCTGCCCTCCCTGCGGGCGGACACCTTCTCCATGAATCTGATGGAGCGGCTGCGGCGGGTGCGCAAGGGAGGGCTGACCTTTGCCCCGGAGGCGGGCACCCAGCGCCTGCGGGACGCAATCAACAAGAACCTGCGGGAGGAGGATCTGATGGCCTCGGTGCGCACCGCGTTTTCCGGGGGCTGGAGCGGGGTTAAGCTGTATTTTATGCTGGGACTGCCCACCGAGACGGATGAGGATGTGCTGGGCATTGCAGACCTGGCCCGCAAGGTTTATTTTGCTTGGCGGGAGTGTGCCCCCAACAAGGCCCGGGGGGTGCGGATTACGGTATCCACCTCCTGGTTTGTGCCAAAGCCGCACACCGCCTTCCAGTGGGAGCCTCAGATTTCCCTGGAGGAGTACCAGCGCCGGGTGAATCTGCTGCGGGACGCGCTGAAGAGGGACAAGTCCATTACCTATAATTGGCATGATCCCCAGACCAGCTATCTGGAGGCTGTTTTCGCCCGGGGAGACCGGCGGCTGGCCGATGTGCTGGAGTGGGCCTGGCGGCACGGGGCCAAATTTGACTCCTGGAGCGAGTATTTTGATTTCCAACGCTGGATGGACGCGCTGGCCGCCTGCGGCTTGGACGGGGACTTTTACGCCGGCCGGACGCGGGTGCGGGACGAGGTCTTCCCCTGGCGGCGGATTGATACGGGGGTGAGCCCGGAATTTTTGTGGCGGGAGCGGGAGCTGTGCCAGCAGTCGGAGACAACCCCGGACTGCCGCACCCGGTGCTCCGGCTGCGGGGCCAACGGGCTGCTGACGGGAGGTGTGTGCAATGGCTGACCGGCTGGTCTTTTCCAAAACGGGGCGGGCCAAGTACATCTCCCACCTGGATTTGATGCGCACCTTTCAGCGGGCGTTTGCCCGGGCGGGAATCGAGATTAAGCATACCGAGGGATTCAATCCCCATCCCTTTGTCTCCATTGCCCTGCCGCTGTCGGTAGGCTACTCCAGCCAGTGTGAGATTTTGGAGTTCGGGCTGGTGGGCGGCGCGGCGCCGGAGGAGGTTCCGGAGCGGCTGACCGCAGCCATGCCGGAGGGAATCGTGGTCCACTCCTGCGCTCCGGCCCGGATGCCGCTGAAGCGGCTGGCCATGGTCAACTATATTATCAGTATGGAGTATGGGGAGGGGCGTCCTCTGGAGGCGGAGACTGCCATGCGGCAGCTGCTCTCCCGGGAGAGCCTGGTGATGGAGAAGAAATCCAATAAAGCAAAAAAGGGCTTTACAGAGGTGGATTTGATTCCCCTGATTCACAGCTGGAATCTGGAGTGCACCCGGGATACCATGACGCTGGATACGGTGCTTTCTGCCCAGAATCCCGGGCTGAACCCGGAGCTGATTCGGGGGGCCTTCTGCCGGGAATACCCCCAATACGCTCCGGACTTTGTCACCTTTCACCGCCGCCGGGTGCTGGACCAGGACGGAGGCCCCTTTGAATGATAAAAGGTCCGGTTTGGCGCCGTGATTCCGGCGGGCCGGCCGGAATCAATGTGTTGTAAAAAAGACAACCACAGGCTATGCCTGTGGAATAAAAAAGGCTATGCCTATGAGTAGAAATGATAAACCTCCAACGATACAATAGGAGATGG
>JAAWHL010000111.1 GCA_022795855.1 Lawsonibacter sp. | reverse complement strand
CGGCGCCATACTGCTTTTTCAGGTCGATGGTCTGTAATACGTTCATTTTCGTCTGCTCCTTTCACGGCTGTTCGCCTGTTGCAGAGCGATTGTAAAATCCAAATGTCACAGAAATGTCCGAATCGGAACTTTAAATATGAATTTTTTGTGAACAGTTTATCGCCGGGGCAGGAACACCGAAAAGGTAGACCCCCGGCCGACCTCCGAGGTCACCTGGATATAGCCGTTCTGCCGGGTGACGATCTCCCGGGCCAGATACAGGCCAATGCCCACCCCCGGCTGGTCGTGGACCTCCTTCTCCCGGTAAAAGCGCCGGAAGATGGCGGCCTGACGGCTCTCCGGGATGCCCCTGCCGGTGTCGGCCACATCCAGCTTGACATACATCTCCCACTGTTCCACCGATACGCTGATCTTCCCGCCTGCCGGGGTGTACTTCACCGCGTTGTCCAGCAGATTGAACAGGGCCTCCGCCGTCCACTTGCTGTCATGGGACACTCGCAGGTCGTCAGGGCACTGTACCTCGACAGAGATGCCCTTTTGCTCCGCCCCGTAGACGATGCCGCTCATGGCCTGGGCCAGAGTGTCCAGCAGCGGGACGTCCTTCTTTTCCAGGGTGACCGCCCCGGTCTCCAGGCGGGAGGCTTTCCCCATGGACTGCACCAGAAATTCCAGCTTGTCTGTCTGACTGCGGATGCCCTGTAGAAAGTCCCGCCGCTCCTGCTCTGTGACGGGCTTTGCCAGCAGGGTGTCCGTCACCATTTTCAGGTTTGCCACCGGCGTCTTCACCTGATGGGAGATGTCCGACACCAGTGTTTGCAGTTCCCGCCGCTCTTCGTCCACCCTGCGCCGGTTTTCCTGAAGGATACCGTACAGGCGGGAGAGGCGGTAGCTGATGCGGGCGAAGATGGTTTCGCTGTCGCCAGCCCGGGTTGGTTCCTCGCCGCCGCTGATCATACTGTCCATGGTCTGGCACAGGTCGCTGGTAAACTGGGACAGCCGCTTGGCGAAAAACAGCGTCAGCAGGAACAGCCAGAATAAAGCGCAGGCCGTCAACAGCGCACCGGCCAGCAGCACCCATCCCTGGCCCGTCATGGCGGAGAGGAGAAAAGTGAACGCCAGCATGGAGACTGCCGCGCCGGCCTCCACCAGCAGGAACATGATCTTGACCGAAATACGCCTCATTTCCGCTCACCCCCTGTCCACTGATAGCCGATGCCGTAGATGGTCTTGATATAGGTATCGCCCTCCGCCTCGATCTTGCCCCGGATACGGCTGATGGAGGTGGTCAGGGTGTGCTCGTCCACAAATTTCTCGTCCACGTCCCACAGCCGTTCCAAGAGCCGCCGCCGGGTCAGCACCTGGCGCGGATTTTTACAGAACAGGTACAGCATCTTGTACTCCATAGAGGAGAGGATAATCGGCTTCCCGTTCAGGGAGGCGGACTGTTCCGAAAAGTCCAGGAACAGCCTGCCGTCGTCGTAGAGATTCTTTGCCGGTTTGTGGTGTTCCAGCATGGCGAACATAGCACGGATCTTCCGCTGCAAGGCCCCTATCGAGAAGGGCTTGGTGATGTAGTCCACCGCTCCAGCCTCATAGCCCCGAATCTGGTCGCTCTCCTGGTCGTTGGCGGTAAGGAAGATCACCACGGTGTCGGGGTACTCCGGCTTAATCAGCCCGCACAGGTCGTAGCCGTTCCCGTCCGGCAGATTGATGTCCAGCAGCACCAGGTCGTATGACCTCCCAGCCAGCAGATTTTCGGCGGTCCTGGCATTCAGGGCGGGCGTGACATCCCAGCCGTCGGAAATCAGGTTATAAGCTAAAGTTTTATTCAAAAGGGCGTCGTCCTCGACAATGAGTATCCGTTTCATGGCCCAGCCTCCTTTTGGTGATAAGGGCAGTATAACAGATAAATGTCCGCGAAATGTTACAGCGGACTGTCTTTTTGAAAAAACTTTTGTTTTCAAAAACCTGCACCTATAAAAGTGAACAGACGAGACTCAAACAGGCCCCGTCCGTTCGCTTTTATTTGGCAAATGATTCGGATCGCCCCACAGATTTATCTCTCTGGCATCTTGAAGCCCACAAGAGCCCTGTTCAAATAATCATTGAATGGCTTCATCCGGCAGAAGATGTCCGCTGCTTTGGACAGGAACAACTCACCATCTGCAAATTCTTCATCCTGAATCGGATATTCCAGATACCAGCTCTTATACTTCAGATATTCAGCCTGGGGGTGTTCTTTTTCGTATCCAGCCGGGACATTTTTCAGTGACGTGCCGCTCACGGTAAAGCATTCCTGGAAGGATGGGGTGGCAATGACCGACTCCCACTCGCCGCCATGCTCCGAGATATAATCCCGCACCATCCTGGTAGCGTCCTTGAACATATCAGCAAACAGGCCGCCGCCCAGGAAGGACTGTCCGCCCGGTTTGAGCATTAGATAGTAGCCCACCGGAATGGGCAGCTTTCCCATAGACGAGATATGTGCCCGGAACGCAGGGTTATAGGGGGACTTGTCATGGCTGAACCTGGTGTCCCGAACCAGTTTGAAAGTCAGTTCCCTGGGAGCGTGGCCGAGGATGCTGCCGTCAAATTCCCCGATTCGGAGGATCAGCGCCTGGATCAGTTCCTCAAACTGTCCGTTGGCCGCTTGGTACTCGGCCTTATGGGCGTGGTACCATTCCCGGTTATTATTGGCGCTCAGTTTGGTCAGATAATCCAAAATCATCTGTGTATTCATCGCTCCACCCCCTATACTTCTGCAACTATGGAAAAGGCGGGGCCGTTCAGAAAGTCACGGATCATCCGCTTTAACCGCTCTGTGGACTGATACGCCCGGCAGAACGAGAACTGCTGGGCGTATCCGTCGATCTCCTCCATGGCCGCTTTCACCTCCACAGCGGTATCGCTTGGCTTGGCGGCGGTAAAGTCCAGCCAGTCAGGGGCGATGCGGTGTCTTTGGATTGCATAGTTGACACGATTGGCACAGTGGCAGGCGCCCTGCCCATATTCACCGCAGTATTCCGAAAGGAACTCGGCCATCTTTTTCCGCACCCTGGAAAGTCTCTGACGGTAGGCTTCCGGGGTGATGCCCAGGATGTCCCCGGCGATTCGGCTGTCAACACGGAACATCGTCCCCAATATGAAGATACAGCGGTTCTCCGGGTCCAGACATTGCAACATGACGTTCGTGCAGGACAGCTTCAGTTCCTCGGCCAGAATCGCTCTCTCTACATTTTGGGTCAGGTCAGGCACATCCTGAATTTTCCCGTTGCGGATGTCATCTCCGTAGAACTCAAAGTTCAGAGGGAACTGGGCGAACATATGCTTCTTGTAGTCTTTGAGATAATTTACTGCAATGCGGAACACCCAGGTGGTGAAGGTGCTCTCTCCTTTGAAGGAGGAAAGGTGGGTCATCACCTTCAGAAGAATGTCCTGGGACGCATCCTCCGCATCGTGGAATGTACCCAGCATCCGCAGGGACAGATTGAATACCAGATCCTGCACACCTGCCAGCACCGTCTCCAGCGCAGCCTTATCTCCGGCAGTGGCCTGTCCAATCAGCGCGGACAGTTCTTGATTTTCTTTTGTGTTCATAAAAACACCTCCTGAAAGATTAGACTGGCGTGAACCGAATCTGTGACAAAGCAGCTGAAGATTTTTGCGGGTTATGTCTGCAATAGTATAGTATAAAGGAACGCGAGTATTTTCACAATCATATAAGGAAAAATTTAAGAAACCGCTGAGACGCCGGATTGGCTCCGTGCGTCTCAGTGTTTTTTCAGAACATACTCACCAATCCGGCCAGCAGGAGCATGACGGCGGGTACGACATATTTTCGCGGGTGGTGCCAGAGGTCGCTTTCAATCTTCCACCCCCGGATGGGGCAGTACCACTCCAGCAGGACAGAACCGGTCGCGCTCAACCAGGCAAAACATACCGCTGTCAAAACATGGAGCGGGGCGATCCCGCCGAGTTGGATTTGCCAGCTGCACAGGAAAACGGTGTTTGCCGCCAGATTGCATAGGAAAATGAACAGGCAGTAGGGGACGCAGAACGCCTTTTGCTGCCCCGGCAGGAACCATACCGCCCGCTCCAGTGCCAGGTCACAGGACAGCAGGATACAAATGGGGGTGTTCAGGGAGAGGATGGCAAAGCCGATTGGCAGGACGAACCGGGCCTCCATCTCTCCGAACAGTACTGGCAGGATGCAGGCCACGCCCCACATAGCCGCCGTGTTGACCAGATAGTTCTTGTGGGCCATCAGGTAGCGGAACAAGTAACGCCGCACGGAGTGACGGCGGTAGGATTTAACCGTCCGCCTGCGGCTGGCTGGTTGGATATAAAAGGCGTAGGCATCCGTGCACCCCAGACGCAGAGGATAGAGACAGGACACGACCACAATGGCGGCCAGGGCACAGAAAACACTTCCCCAAATTTCCGCCCAACTCCAGTGGCTGACTGCCCAGACCACGGCCAACAGTCCGGCGGTCTTGGTGAACAGGGTGTAGGCCCCCAGGGCGGCCACATAGGAAAGCACCAGGGTCCGGCCCTCAAAGGGGAGCATGAACAGATTTTCCATATTGGCCCGGTTGTCCTCAGACGAGAGGGCCAGCCACATGACCCCGGCGGAGAAGGCGCCGGCCATCAGGTACAGAATGAACGGGGCGATCTCTACCCGGAATCCGGCGATGTGCAGCCCCCAAAAGACTACCAGATCCAGAAAGAGCGTCCGGTTCAGCCGCTCGTATCTGACACCAAACAGCTTTTTTGCAGTGACGTCAAAGTTCATTTTCATCATGCAGGGCCTCCCGAATGTTGGCGGCGTTGATTTCACCGCCCTCAAAACTCTGCCGGATCTGGCCGTCCTCCAGCACCAGCACCCGGTCGGAGGTCAGGGTGATGCTCTCCAGGATGTGGGAGGAGAACAGGACTGTCCCGTGCTCTTTGTACTCGGCGATCAGCTGGTACAGGTACTCTGTGCTCTGGAAGTCCAGTCCATTCACCGGCTCATCCAGCAGAAGCAGTTCCGGTTTCAAGACGAAGGCTGCAATTAAGAACGCCTTTTTCTTATTGCCGGTAGACAGATCCTTCAGCAGCGTGTCGGTGTAGTCCTCAAAGTGAAAGCCCCGCACCAGTTCTGCCACGTCGGGCAATTTCATTTTGTACGCCGCCGCCACATAGGACAGGTACTCCCGGAAGGTGAAATACTGGAAGGAGTTGTCCTCGGCAAAGACGGTGTACCGGCACAG
>JAAWHL010000018.1 GCA_022795855.1 Lawsonibacter sp. | reverse complement strand
GCAGGGCCGGTAGGGCCAGTGGGGCCGACAGCGCCGGTCGCACCCGTGGCACCGGTGGCACCCGTAGCACCCACGGGGCCGGCAGGACCGGCAGGGCCAACCGCACCCGTCGCTCCGGTAGCGCCGGTGGCACCTACGGGGCCGGCAGGGCCCATAGGCCCGGTAGGACCGTCAGCGCCGCGGATGCCCTGGGGACCGGTAGGACCCACAGCACCCGGCAGGCCGCTGGGCCCGGGAATCCCTTGGGGCCCGGTGGGGCCGGTAGGACCAACGGTATCCGGACAGGGGCAGGGACAGGGCTGGCAGCAGACGCAGGGGTCAGGCTGCGGGCAGCAGCAGGGGTCGGGTTGTGAACAGCAGACGGAGCAGGAATCGGACTGGAGCGCCACGGTGTCCCGGCGGGCGCTCCCCCGATCTACAGGAAGGTAACGGTTCATGATTCTCTCCTTTGCTGAGTTTGGAAATCCATGTGGCATCGCCACACAGCATTCTATTCCGCCCCCTCCTCCGGGGTTCCCGGCCAAAGGAAAGAAACGCCGGCGGACACATTTCGCGTCCGCCGGCGTTTTTGGGATTTTATTCGGGCCGGCTCAGTCCGCCCCTCCCTCCCGGTAGGACTGTGCCAGCTCTTTGAATTTGGGGATGGCCCGCTGAATCATCTCCGTCTGAACGCAGAAGGCCAGACGCACCCATCCCGGTGCGCCAAAGCCGCTGCCGGGTACCAGCAGCAGATTGAATTCCTTGGCCCGCTCGCTGAAGGCCAAATCATCGGCCTCCAGGGTTTTCAGGAAGAGATAGAACGCCCCCTGAGGCTGAACACAGGTATAGCCCAGCTCCCGCAGGGAGGAAACCAGCAGTCCGGCGTTGCGCTCATAGATAGATGTGTCGCTGGTTAGGCCGCAGCACCGGGCGGCCACCCGCTGAAACAGGCTGGGGGCGTTGACATAGCCCAGGGAGCGGCCGGCCCCGGCCACGGCGGCATAGACCTGTCCGCTGTCCGCCGCCTGCGTGGGGACCAGCACATAGCCGATGCGCTCGCCGGGCAGGGAGAGGGATTTGGAGAAGGAGTAGCACACGATGGTATCCCGGTAGAGGCCGGGCAGCCAGGGGACGCTGTAGCCCTCAAACACAATCTCCCGGTAGGGTTCGTCGGAAATCAGATAGATGGGATGGCCGTACTCCCGGCTCTTCTCCTCCAACACCGCAGCGGCGGCCTTCAGGGTGTCCAGGGTATAAATCACCCCGGAGGGGTTGTTGGGGGAGTTTACCACCACGCCCTTGGTGCGGGGGCTGACGGCGGCGGCCAAGGCGGCGGGATCCAGCTGAAGCGTATCCGGATCAGGCTGAATCAGGCGCATGGCCGCGCCGGAACCCTCGATAAACACCTTGTACTCAGGGAAATAAGGGGCGGACACCACAAATTCGTCCCCGGGACAGGCCAGGCCGTGGAAACAGCAGCACAGGGCGGCGGCAGCCCCTACGGTGAGATACAGCTCATCGCCGGTGTACCGGCAGCCGAACCGGCGGTTCAGATTGTCCGCGATAGCCTGCCGCACCCCCGCGTCCCCCTGGGCGCTGGTATATCCGTGAAGCAGGGTGGAGTTCTCCGTCTGAAGCAGGCGGACGGCCTCCTCGTCCACCTGGGGCGGCGGGGGCACGCTGGGGTTGCCGATGGAGAAGTCAAAGACGTTCTCCGCACCCACCTCCGCCGCGCGCTGCTTTCCGTACTCGAACAGCTCGCGGATTACGGACCGGGCGGTGCCCAGGCCCAGCATACGTTCAGAAACCATACATGAAAACCTCCCAGAATCATCAGAATGGCCCGGTCCCCCGGGCTACAGAGAGAGGGCGCCCCTGGGACACTCCTCCACGCATTTCAGGCATAGAATGCACTCGGTGCCGTTAGCCCGGCTCCTGGAATTGCTGAGCATGCCACATCCATGGGGCACACCCTGACGCATCTGCCGCAGTGAACGCATTTGCTTTGGTCGTTTTTCACCCGCAGCAGAGAGAAATAGCTGGCCGGCTTCAGAAACACCGTGACCGGGCAGACATATTTGCAGAAGGCCCGGTTGTCCTTCAGGGCGAGAGCCAGGGCGATTCCCACCCCGTAGTACAGGAGATTGCCGGCCAGAAAGCTCCAAAACATAATCCTCTCCAGATTGGGGACGCGGAGGAGAAAGAGGGCCGCCACAAACAGGAACGAGGCACCAAAGACCGGATACCGGATAAAGCCCAGCCGTTTCCGGGGGGCCTGGGGGGCCGGATAGGGCAGAAGATCCAGCACCATGGCGGTCCAGCAGGCGTAGCCGCACCAGCCCCGGCCGAACAGAACCGGGCCGAAGATTTTCGCTGCCGCGTAGTGAATCACCGCCGCCTCGAACACGCCCAGGAACAGGTAGTACCAAAAGCCCTCCAGCTGCATGTTTTCCTGGCACAGAATCCCCAAATAGGCCAGCATATAGAGTCCCACTGCAAACTGGACCAGCCGGCGGGCGTATTTTACCTTTTGCGCATAGAAAAAGGTCCCCAGGGCGAGGCAGGTCCCGATATAAGAAAAGTTGAGCAGATAGAACAGGTTGTCCAGGGCCAGCCACAGTGTGACCGCCGCTGTCTCGAACAGCAGCCACAGGGCCAGGGAAACCGCGTATTTTTTCATCCTCCCGCCCCCAAACCGGCCGGATTTTGCTTTCTGCCGCCATTTTATCCCACACCCGGCGTCAAGTTTTCGGCCGCTGATGCGGCGGCTACGCTCCGAAGCGTACCTGCGGGTGCGAGCAGGCGCGAATCAAATGACAAATCCGCCGTTGGGCTGGAGAACCTGTCCGGTGAGAAAGGCGGAGCGCTCCTCTGCCAGAAACAGGATGCACTCGGCCGCCTCCTCCGCCGTACCGATGCGGCACAGGGGGGTTTCCCGGGCCAGCTCCTCCATGGCCTGCCGGTCCAGTCCCCGGTTCATGTCGGTGTCAATCACCCCGGGGGCCACGCAGTTTACCCGGATATTGGACGGTCCCAGCTCCTTGGCCAGGGCCCGGGTCAGGCCGATAACCCCTGCCTTGGCGGCGGAGTAGGCCGCCTCGCAGGACCCGCCGGTCATCCCCCACATGGAGGACACGGTGACAATACTGCCCGACCTGCGCCGGACCATGTGGGGAACCGCCGCCCGGACGGTATAAAATACCCCGTCCAAATCGGTCCCCATCACCTGCCGCCATTGCCCGTCAGTGGTGTCGGTGAGCAGCTGCTGGGGCAGGGCGACGCCCGCGCAGCACACCAGAGCGTCCAATCCCCCCAGGGCGGCGCGGCATTCCTCCGTCAGGCCTGCCGCCTGTCCCGGGTCGGACACGTCCCCCTGAAGGGGAACCGCCCGGGCCCCCAGCCCCTCCAGCTCCCGGGCCACAGCCGCGGCCGCTTCCCGGTTTTGGTGAAAGCCGACCCCCACCTGCCACCCTGCCCGGGCAAACAGGCGGGCCGCCGCCGCGCCGATCCCCCGGGAGGCGCCGGTAATCAATACGGTTTTGGGCACTCCTCCGCTCCCCTTTCGGCCTGCAGGTTGTTTTTGTAGTTTCCCAGCACCCGCAGCTGCGAGCAGATTTGTCCCAGGTCCCGGACGGCGGCCTCCATTCCCGGCTGGAGCAGATTGCCGGAAAACTCCACAAAGAACAGGTACTCCCAGCTGTGCCCCGGCATGGGGCGGGATTCCAGCTTCACCAGATTCAGGCCGTGAACCGCGAAAATGGTCAGCAGCTCGTTCAGGCTGCCCACCTCGTGGGGAAGGCTGAGCACCGCGCTGATTTTGTCCGCCCCCTCCCGCAGCTCCATGCTGGGGGAGACCACCACAAAGCGGGTAGTGTTCTGGCCGTTGTAATTGACCCCCCGGGCCAGAATTTCCAGCCCGTACAGCTCTGCGGCCCGGGCCGAGCCGATGGCCGCCTTGGTCACGTCCCCGGTCTGGGCCACATAGCGGGCGCTGCCCGCGGTATCCGCCAGGGGGACCTGGATCCAGCCGGGATGGGACTTCAAAAACTGCTCGCTCTGGAACAGCCCCTGCTCGTGGGAATAGACATGGGTAACGGTCTCCAGCGAGGCTCCCTTGGGGGCCATCAGGCAGTGCTCCACCTTCACTGTGGTCTCCCCCACAATGAAGTGCTCATACCGCCCCATCAGCTCGTACACCTGCCGGATGGCCCCGGTGGAGCTGTTCTCCATGGGCACCACGCCGTAGTCCGCCCGGCCCTGGGCCACCGCCTGGAACACGTCCTCAAACTGGGGCAGGCCCTCGCAGCCGCACTCCGGCCCGAAAAAGTCCAGGCAGGCCATCTCGCTGTAGGCCCCGGCCTCCCCCTGGTAGACCACTCTGGGCCGGGCCAGCGGCTCCCGCCGGCCCTCCAGGGCAGCCAGATAGTCCTTGTGGCGCTGCCGGGCCTCAGGGCTGGCCACCTTGATCCGCTGCTCCCGCCGGCTGAGGGCCAGGATGCTCTCGAACAGCTTGGCCAGAGCCAGCCGCCGCCCCTCGTCCTCCGTCAGCCGGGAGGCGTGCTCAATCACCTGCAGCTCCCGCCGCTGGTCCAGAATCGGCTTGCCCGTCTGCTTTTTGTACTCCACCACCGCCCGGGCCACGTCCATGCGCCGCAGGAACAGACGGGCCAGCTCCTCGTCCAGCCGGTCAATCTCCCCGCGCAGCTTCTCCAGTTCATTCATCATGAATCTCCCCGCTTTCTTTTATACAAATACCGTCTGCACCAGCACCATATACAGGATGGTCCCGCCAAAGATGGACAAAAGGTCGTTGTTTTTCCACAGATGCAGGGCGACCACCGCCCCGCAGGACGCCGCCGCCGGAACAAAGCCGGCGGGAGAGGCAAAGCTGACCCCCCGCAGGCAGTAGACAATCAACATGGCGATAATGGCCGGCGGGAGCACCCGCCCCAGATAGAGCACCAGCCTGGGTGGCTCCTTCCCCCGGTCAAAAAGGAGGAAGGGCAGGGCCCGGGTCAGAAAGGTGACCGCCGCCATCACAGCGATGGAGGCCAGGGCCTGTCCCGTCGTCAGGTTCATAGGGACACCCCCGTTTCGTTTCCGCCGGCCTGTGCGGACAGGCGGCTGCGCAGCAGAGTCAGCGCCAGCACAATGACCCCCAAAGCGGGCAGCAGCATATCCTCCGCACCTGCCAGCAGCAGGCTGGCCAGCGTGGCCGCCCCGCCCAGCAGCGCGGGCAGGTGGCTGCCCGCCTCCCTCCACTGCCCCACGGCGATGACCAGGAACAGGGCCGTCATGGCAAAATCCACCCCGGTGGTATCGAACCCCAAGGCCGAGCCCAGTACCGAGCCCAGCACCGAACCCGCAATCCAGTAGCTGTGGTCCAGCAGGGCAATGGCAAAGTAGTAGTCATGCTCCTCTACGCCCTTGGGGGCCTTCGCCGCGCTGAGCAGGGCATAGGTCTCGTCCGTCAGCGAAAAAATCATATACAGCTTCCGCTTTCCCATCCCCCGGAATTTCTCCAGCATGGAGAGGCCGTAAACCAGATGGCGGAAGTTAATCATCAGCGTTAAAAACGCCGTCTGGGACAGCGCCGCCCCCGCCGCCAGCAGGGACACCCCCAGATACTGCCCCGACCCCGCGTAGATTACCAGACTCATGAAAAAGGCCCATGCCGCGCCGTATCCGATGGACTGAAGCATCAGCCCAAAGGCCATGCCGATGGCCAGATACCCCATCAGCACCGGGATGGTGGCGTGGAACGCGGCACTCCAAGTCCTGCGGTTCAACACCCTTGTCTCACTCCATTGCAAAATATCCGCGCTTTCATAAAATTACGCTTTAGTATTGTACTCGCTTCCGCGGCAATGCGCAAGACCCTTCCGGCAGAAAATCCGCGTTTTTTCTGCTCTGACAGGCTGATAAGATTGTGAAAAGATTTACAAATTCCACTTGATTTTTTTTACTTGCCCCCTATAATGTGTTGTAATTTGATTTTTCCCGCCCGCGGCGGGCTGAACAGGAGGATTTTTGTGAAAACCCTGCTTTTTATCTATAATGCCTCCGCCGGAAAGGGCAAAATTGCCTCCGCCCTGGAGGATATCCTGGACGTCTTTACCAAGGCCGGCTATCTGGCCACCGCCTACCCCACCCAGTCCAAGGGGGACGCCACACGGGCCGCCCGGGAACTGGGTCCTCAATTCGACCGGGTGGTTTGTGCCGGCGGAGATGGCACCCTCAGCGAGACGGTGGCCGGACTGATGACCCTGAACCGTCCCCCGGTGCTGGGCTACGTACCCGCCGGCTCTACCAATGACTGCGCGGCCACCCTCCGCCTGCCCCGGGATCCGGTGAAGGCCGCCGAACTGGCCGCCTCCAGCCGGAATCCCCGTCCCTGGGACATTGGCCGGCTCAACGGCCGCCCCTTTGTCTATGTGGCCGCCTTCGGCGCGTTTACCGAGGTGTCCTACGACACCCCCCAGGACCTGAAAAACATCTTCGGCCACCTGGCCTACATCATGGCCGGCATTGCCGCCATCCCCTCCATCACCCCCTACCGCCTGCGGGTGGAGTATGACGGCAGGGTGCTGGAGGACGAATTCTACTACGGCATGGTGTGCAACACCATCTCCGTGGGCGGCATGAAGGCCCTGCCCGCCGACCGGGTGGTGCTGGACGACGGGCTGTTTGAGGTGGTGCTGGTCAAGCGCCCGGTCAACGCCCAGGAGCTGGCCGCCGGCCTCCAGGCCCTGATTCGGCAGGCCCCTGTAGAGGGGGGCGCGGTCATCTCCTTCCAGGCCTCCCGACTGAAATTTGTCAGCGAAAAGCCTATCCCCTGGACCCTGGACGGGGAATACGGCGGAAGCCACGAGACCAACGCGGTGGAAAACTGCCGCCGGGCCATCACCATCGTCCAGGGAGAGTAAAGTGTGCGGGCCGCCCCGGCCGGGGCGGCCCGTTCTTCATTCTTCCAGCAGGTCCTCGTAGGACACCCGGAGCAGCCGCTTCAGCGCCCGCAGTTCATCCGGGTAGAGATGCCGCTGGCCCGCCTCAATTTTCGCCAATGCGCTGCGGGTGAGGTTCTCACAGCCTCCGACCTGCATCTGGGCGGCAAGCTGTTCCTGGGTCAGCCCTCTGGTCCTGCGGAACTGCCGGATTCGCTGACCCAGCCGGTACTCAAATTCTGCATTCATCAATCTGTATCCTTTGTCAATTTTTCAAGAATTACAGATTGACATTAACAAAAAATTATAGTAAAATTGCACCTATATAAGTGCAACCAAAGATAAGGAGATGCTCTTTTGCCTCAATACGATTCTTTGATTAAATGGATCAATTCCTCCACCCCTGCTCAGCTGCGTTATATGGTACTCGCCTTATTCGCTGCACTGCTGCGCGGAATGGAAAAAATGCCCAATACGCCGGGAAATGCTGCCTCTATGGATTCGTTCTTCCATGGAATCGCTTTTTCCATTTTTGTGAAAGAAATTTGGACAAACCAACCCAATTTTGGTGTTTGGACTTCTAGTAGCTTGGATTGGGAATCTATTCAACGGACGTTTGAAGAACTTACTGCCGATTTTTGAGCCAAAAATTGGGCTGTCCCATTTAGGACAGCCCAATTTCAATTTATCAATTCTACCGCAGGTTGAAAAACGCCTTCATGCCGGGATACTGTGCCACGTCGTCTCGTCGTCGCAAAGTCCGCCCCATTCCGTTTCCGCCTTCCGGCGAAAACTTCATGCGCTCCCTTGCTCCTCCTCTCCCCGTCAAAGCCGCTCCGCTGGGCTTTGGCGGGGGCCCCGGAGCTGGACGCCGCGGCCAGTTTCCCCTGACCTCAGCGCAGGTTGAAAAACGCCTTCATGCCGGGATACTGTGCCACGTCGTCCAGCTCCTCTTCGATGCGCAGCAGCTGGTTGTACTTGGCCACGCGGTCGGTACGGCTGGGGGCGCCGGTCTTAATCTGGCCGGCATTGGTGGCCACGGCGATATCGGCGATGGTGGCGTCCTCGGTCTCTCCGGAGCGGTGAGACACGATGGCGGTATAGCCGGCCCGGTTGGCCATCTGGATGGCGTCCAGGGTCTCGGTCAGGGTGCCAATCTGGTTGACCTTGATAAGGATGGCGTTGCCCACCTGCTTCTCAATGCCGGTAGCCAGGCGCTCCACGTTGGTGACGAACAGGTCGTCGCCCACCAGCTGCACCTTGTCCCCGATTGCCTTGGTGAGCATGGCCCAGCCCTCCCAGTCGGTCTCGGCCATGCCGTCCTCCAGGGAGATGATGGGGTAGGTGTCGGCGAACTTTTTCCACATGTTCACCAGCTGCTGCTGGGTCAGCTTGCGGCCGGACTTGGGCTGGACATAGCACTTCTGATCCTCGTCCCACCACTCGGAGGAAGCGGCGTCGATGGCAATCTTAAAGTCCTCGCCGGGCTTGTATCCGGCCTGCTCAATGGCCTGGACAATCACCTTCAGGGCGTCCTCGTCCTTCTTCAGGTTGGGGGCGTAGCCGCCCTCGTCGCCCACGCCGGCGGCGGGGGTGCCGTTCTCCTTGAGCACCTTCTTCAGGGTGTGGAAGACCTCGGCGCAGCGGCGCAGGGCCTCGCGGAAGGAGGGTGCGGAGACAGGCATAATCATGAACTCCTGGATTTCCACGTTGTTGGTGGCGTGCGCGCCGCCGTTGAGGATGTTCATCATGGGCACAGGCAGAATCTTGGCGTTGGAACCGCCAATGTAGCTGTACAGGGGCATTCCCAGGCTCTCGGCGGCGGCCTTTGCACAGGCCAGGGAGGCGCCCAGAATGGCGTTGGCGCCCAGGCGGCTCTTGTTGGGGGTGCCGTCCAGCTCAATCAGGGTCTTGTCGATGGACACCTGGTCCAGAGCGTTCAGGCCAATCAGGGCCTCGGCAATCTCGGTGTTGACATTCTTCACCGCAGTCTCCACGCCCTTGCCCATATAGCGGTTCTCGTCGCCGTCCCGAAGCTCGCAGGCCTCAAAAATACCGGTGGAAGCGCCGGAGGGCACGGCGGCGCGGCCCATGGTGCCGTCCTCCAGAGTTACCTCTACCTCTACGGTGGGGTTGCCGCGGCTGTCCAGGATCTCGCGGCCCAGAACGTCTACAATTTCCAGCATTTGTTTCATGATGATTTTGTCTCCTTTCAATACTTGGCGGCGGACATCAGCTGTGCGCCGCCTATCGCAGGGCGGCCCTCCGCCCGGGTACGCAGTTCGGCCGGGGCCGTCAGAGAATCAGCGTCTCCCCGTCCATCTCGGCAGGCTTCTCCAGCCCCATCAGGTCCAGCATGGTGGGGGCGATATCGGCCAGACGGCCGTCCCTCAGCTGTACGCTGGCGCCTACAATATAAAAGGGCACCAGATTGGTGGTATGGGCGGTAAAGGGTGCGCCGTCGGTGTCAATCATCCGCTCGGCGTTGCCGTGGTCGGCGGTAATCAGGGACACGCCGCCCATTTTGGAGGTGGCCTCCACCACCCGCCCCACGCACTCGTCCACCGTGGAGACAGCCTTGCAGGCCGCCTCGTACACGCCGGTGTGGCCCACCATGTCGCAGTTGGCGAAGTTCAGGATAATCACATCGTAGGCTCCGCTCTCAATGCGCTTGACCGCCTCGTCCGTGACCTGATAGGCGCTCATCTCCGGCTGGAGGTCGTAGGTGGCCACCTTGGGGGAATTGATGAGGCACCGGTCCTCCCCGGGGAACACCTGCTCCGCGCCGCCGTTGAAAAAGAAAGTTACGTGGGCGTATTTCTCCGTCTCGGCAATGCGCAGCTGCTTCAGGCCCAGTTTGCTGATATACTCCCCAAAAATGTTTTCCAGCTTCTGGCGGGGGTAGGCCACGGTAACGTTGGGCATAGTGGCGTCGTACTCAGTGGTGCAGACAAAGTGAACCGACAGGAAACCGCTCTTCCGCTCCACGTCGGAGAAGTCCTCGTCCACCAGGCAGCGGGTAATCTCCCGGGCCCGGTCGGGGCGGAAGTTGAAGAAGATGACCGAATCGTTGTCCTGAATGCGGGCGTGCTTGGCGCACACCACCGGCTCCACAAACTCGTCGGTGACCCCCGCGTCGTAGGAGGCCTGCACCGCCTGGGCCGCGTCCTGCGCAAAGGGCCCCTCCCCCATCACCATAGCGTCATAGGCCCGCTGTACCCGGTCCCAGCGCTTATCCCGGTCCATGGCGTAGTAGCGGCCCATCACAGTGGCAATCTGCCCCACGCCCAGCTGCTGCAGCTTGGCCTGGAGCTGCTCCACGTAGTGCTTTCCGGAGGAGGGGGGCACGTCCCGCCCGTCCAGGAAGCAGTGGACATAGACCTTTTTCAGCCCCTGGTCCTTGGCCATTTTCAGCAGGGCGAACAGATGTGTGATGTGGCTGTGAACGCCGCCGTCGGACAGCAGGCCCATCAGATGCAGGGCGCTGTCCCACTCCCGGCAGTTCTCCATCGCCTCCACATAGGCGGGGTTTTGGAAAAACTCTCCGTGTTCAATATCCCGGCTGATGTGGGGCAGGTCCTGGAAAACCACCCGGCCCGCGCCGATGTTGGTGTGGCCCACCTCGCTGTTGCCCATCTGCCCCTCCGGCAGCCCCACGTCCAGCCCGGAGGCGGACAGCCTGCAGCCGGGGCACTGGGAAAAAATCCGCTCCAGATTGGGCTTTGGCGTGTTGGCTATGGCATTGCCCGCAGACTGGGGCTCAAGACCAAAGCCGTCCATAATAATCAGAGTAGTCGGTGTTTTCATAAAAAACCTTTCTTCTCGTCACAATTTTCCCTGCTTGGGGATTCGGCGCTTCTTATTCCTGATTTGCGGCCTCAACAATCTTCACAAAGTCGGCGGGCTTCAGGGATGCGCCGCCAATCAGGCCGCCGTCCACGTCGGGCTGGGCCAGCAGCTCAGCGGCGTTCTTGGCGTTCATGGAACCTCCGTACTGGATGGTGACCGAGCGGGCCACATGGGCGCCGTACAGCTTGCGGATGACGGTGCGGATGGCCTGGCAGACCTCGCCGGCCTGCTCGGCGGTGGCGGTGCGGCCGGTGCCGATGGCCCACAGGGGCTCGTAAGCGATGACCACGTGGCGCATCTTGTCGGCGGGCACTCCGGCCAGGGCGGCCTTCACCTGATAGGCAATCAGCTCCATAGTCACGCCCAGCTCCCGCTGCTCCAGGCTCTCGCCAACGCAGACAATGGGGTACAGCCCGGCGTTGATGGCGGCGTGAACCTTCTTGTTGACGGTGAAGTCCGTCTCGTTGTAGTACTGCCGGCGCTCGGAGTGGCCGATGATGACGTACTTGGCTCCCGCCTCCTTAATCATCTCGGCGGTAATCTCTCCGGTATAGGCGCCGTGGTCCTCGTAATGGCAGGTCTCCGCGCCGATGGCAATGTGGCAGTCCTTGAACAGGCGCACGGCGGAGGTGATGTTGGTGGCGGGCACGCACAGCACCACGCTGCACCACTTGCCCCGGGGCATGATGGGCTTAATCTCCTCGGCAAAGGCCTTGGTCTGGGACAGGGTGTTGTTCATCTTCCAGTTTCCGGCGATGATGGTCTTGCGGTATCTTCTGTTCATGGGGCAATACCTCTTTCCTTTTTTCTTCTCTCCCTTTCCTGTTATGCGGCAAAGCTGAGAAATATCAGGACCAGGAGAACGCCCAGGATTATCAGCAGAATATTTCTGACTTTCCTACTCATACGGCCCTTTTGCTCAGGCGTCCAGCAGGCAGGCCACGCCCGGCAGCTCCTTCCCCTCCATAAACTCCAGGGAAGCGCCGCCGCCGGTGGAAATGTGGGACATCTTATCCGCATAGCCCAGCTGCTGCACCGCAGCCGCGCTGTCGCCGCCGCCGATAATGGTGATGGCCTCCGTCCTGCTCAGCGCCTCGGCCACAGCCTCGGTGCCCTTGGCAAAGGCAGCAAACTCAAACACGCCCATGGGGCCGTTCCAGATGACGGTGCCCGCACCCTGCACGGCCTGGCAGTAGAGCTTCACGGTCTCGGGGCCGATGTCCAGTCCCTGCCAGCCGTCGGGAATCTCCCCCGCCTTGACCACCTTGGAATCCGCGTCGGGGGCGAACTTGTCGGCAATGACGGTGTCCACGGGCAGCAGCAGCTTCACGCCCTTCTCCCCGGCTTTCTGAACCATTTCCAGGGCGTAGTCCTTCCAGTCGGCCTCCAGCAGGCTGTCGCCCACCTTTCCGCCCTGGGCGGCGGAGAAGGTATAGGCCATACCGCCGCCGATGATGATGGTGTCGGCGATCTCCAGCAGGTTGTTGATGACCCCGATTTTGGAGGACACCTTGGACCCGCCCAGAATGGCCACCAGGGGGCGCTTGGGCTTGGCCAGGGCGCCGCCGATGAAGTCCAGCTCCTTCTGAATCAGGAATCCGGACACGGCGGGCAGATATGCGGCCACCCCGGCGGTGGAGGCGTGGGCGCGGTGGACGGCGCCGAAGGCGTCGGATACGTACACCTGCGCCATACCGGCCATTTTTTTGGCCAGCTCGGGGTCGTTTTTGGTCTCGCCCTTCTCAAAGCGGGTGTTCTCCAGCAGGAGAATCTGCCCCGGCTGCAAGGCGGCGGCCTTGGCCTGGGCGTCGGCTCCCACCACGTCGGCGGCCATGAGCACGTCCATGCCCAGCAGCTCGCCCAGGCGGACCGCCACCGGCTTCAGGGACAGCTCGGCCAGGGACTTCTTCCACTTCTCCTCGGTAATGGAGGCCTTGTCCTTCCCCTTTTCCAGCTGCTTCTTCTGATAGGACTCGAATGTGGCCGCCGGCTTGCCCATGTGGGAGCAGGCAATCACAGCCGCCCCCTGGTCCAGCAGATACCGGATGGTGGGCAGGGCGGCGCGGATGCGTTTGTCGTCCGTGATAACCCCGCTGCCGTCCTTAGCCATGGGCACGTTGAAGTCGCAGCGCAGCAGGACCTTCTTGCCCTTTACGTCCACGTCCTTGACGGTCTTCTTGCTGTAATTCATGTTCAATAGACTCCTTTCTTCATTTCGCCTCTGGGTTCGACACGTTAAAAAGGAAGGGTTTCCGCAGGTTCGGCCATCTCCCCCACGCCGGACAGCTCCGGAAATCCCTGCCGGCGCAGGGCCTCGTAGGCGAGCACGGCCACAGAATTGGCCAGATTCAAGCTGCGGGCCCCGGGCCGCATGGGGATGCGCAGGCACCGCTCCCGGTATTTTTCCCGCAGCAGCAGGGGCAGGCCCGCCGTCTCCTTACCGAAAAACAGAAAGCAGTCCGGCCGGAACTCCGCCTGGGTATAGTCCCGAGGGGCCTTGGTGGTGGCCAGCCACAGGTCTGGCCGGGGATGCTCCGCGAAAAAGCAGTCCAGATTGTCATACACCCGCAGGTCCACCATGGGCCAGTAGTCCAGCCCCGCCCGCTTCACCGCCCGGTCGCTGATGTCGAACCCCAGCGGCCGAATCAGGTGCAGGCGGCTGCCGGTAGCGGCGCAGGTGCGGGCGATGTTGCCGGTATTCATCGGGATTTCCGGCTCTACCAGTACGATGTTGAGCAACTCTGTACACCTCGCGTTTCGCGTATCATTGTAGTCCAATTTCTGGAGAAATTCAACTGTAAAATGGTCGAAAAATTGCAAAAAAATCAAAATCTGCCGGGCAAAGCACCAAACGCCGCAATTTTCTCCAAAGAAACGAAATTTCCGGCGAAATCGACTTTTTCATTGGGCACACTGCCGTCAAATCAGGAAATCCTCCCACGAAGCGCTCCGGACCGCCGTCAAAAAAGTTCCCGATTTTCTCAATTTCAGACCCCTGCCGGCGGAAAAATCTATTTTCATTTTCCGGTTTCCGTGTTATAATTGGTAAAAATACCAAAATATTTTATGAATATCGGAGGCGGTTATCTTGAAACTCATCTGGAACGGACATTCCTGCTTTACCCTGGAGGCCGCGGGCAGCACTCTGGTCCTGGATCCCTACCAGGACGGGGCGGTTCCCGGCTACGCCCCGCTGAAGCTGACGGCCGACGCCGTCTTCTGCAGCCATGAACACAAGGATCACGGCGCCCGGGAGGCCGTCGCCCTGTCCGGAAAGGCATCCCACATCCAGGTGGAGGAAATTCCCACCTTCCACGACCCGGAACGGGGCGCGCTGCGGGGAACCAATCTGATTCGCGTTTTCTCCGCCGAGGGACTGCGGGCCGCCCACCTGGGCGACCTGGGCTGCGAGCTGGAGCCGGAGCAGAAGGAGCGGCTGAAGGGCCTGGATGCGCTGATGATTCCGGTGGGCGGGTACTACACCATCGACGCAAAGCAGGCCAAGGCCCTGGTGGACGAGCTGAAGCCCCGGGTAGTGATCCCCATGCACTATCGCAGCGACCACTTTGGCTATGACGTCATCGCCCCCCTGGAGGATTTTCTCACCCTGTGCGGCGACGTGGTCAAGTACCCCGGAAACACCCTGGAGCTGACCGCCGCTACCCCGGCCCAGACCGCAGTGCTCAGCTACGCCTGACCTCCCGGGGACTGCGCGGCATCCTTTGGCATGGTCTGCGCAAATCTGCCTTGTCCGGCGAAAAAATCCCCTGCCGTCCGGCATACTTCCGGATATGAAAATCCCTTGTACCTTTTATGTTGATCAATCCGGGCTTGGCAATGACAACAATTACAGATGGAACCAAAACAGTGGCTGTGATATAATTGAAGCGATTACTTAGGGTATGTCGGGAAGATAAAAATTGCTTTTTTACAGCCAGAAACGCGGACGGCCTCAGCCGTCCGCGTTTCTGCGCGTAAAGAGGTACTGTACCGCTCCGTCCCCCAGGCGGACCTGGTGGACCGACACGCCGAAGACCTCCTCCAGCACGCCGCTTTGGAAGATTTCCTCCGGCGTACCCAGGCCGGCCACCCGGCCATTCCGGAGCACGGCTGTCCGGTGGGCGCAGGTCAGGGCCAGGTTCAGGTCGTGGAGAACCATCACCACCGCCCGGCCCTCCCGGGCCAGCGTGCGGGCCAGGGAGGCCAGCTCCAGCTGGTGCCCGATGTCCAGAAAGGTGGTGGGCTCGTCCAGCAGCAGCACCGGGGTCTCCTGTGCGATGGCCATAGCCAGGTACACCTTCTGCCGCTGTCCGCCGGAAAGCCGGGAGACGGGGGCCCGCTCCAGCCCGGACACCCCTGCCAGCTCCATCGCCCGGCGGGCGGCCCGGCGGTCCTGGGTGCTGTAGCGCCGGGGGTAGCCCAGATAGGGGAAGCGGCCGTGGAGCACCAGGGCCCCCGCCGCTATCTCCGGGGTGGCCCGGCTCTGAGGCAGGAGGGCCACCCGGCGGGCGAACTCCTTGGGTGAGAGATCCCCCGCATCCTCCCCGTCCAGGCGGATTTCGCCTTCCGCCGGCTCCATGAGCCGGGCGGCGACGCGCAGCAGGGTGGACTTGCCGCAGCCGTTGGGTCCGGCCAGCACCGTCACCTGCCCCGGCGGGAAGGAGAGGGACACGTCCTGGAGCACCGGTTCGCCTCCGTATCCGGCGGTGATATGGGACAGCTCCATCATGGCCGCCGCCCCCCTCTCTGCCGGAAGAGGAGCCACAGGAAGAAGGGCCCGCCCATCAGGGAGAGCAGAATGCCCACCGGCAGCTCAAAGGGGGCGAAGAGCACCCGCCCAGCCAGGTCGCACACCGTCACCAGGGCGGCGCCCAGGAACAGGGAGGCCCCCAGCAGGTACTTGTGCTCGCTCCCCACCAGAAAGCGGGCGGCGTGGGGGACCAGCAGGCCCACAAAGCCCACCAGCCCCGCAAAGCTGACCGCCGCGCCGCACAGCACGGCGGCCAGGGTCAGCAGGATATTCCGGACGCTCCGGGCAGACAGGCCCAGGGACTGGGCCACCTCGTCCCCCAGGGAGAGCAGGTCCAGCTCGTAGCTCATGGCCAGGGCCCCCGCTCCGGCCAGAGCGGTCAGCCAGGCCGGGGCGGCCAGGGCGCTCAGCGTCACCCCTGACAGCCGCCCAATCAGAAAGGAGTTGGCCCCCAGTGCGGCGTCCGGGAAGAGGATGGACAGCGCGTCGATTCCGGCCGACAGCATACTGCTGATGGCCACTCCGGCCAGCACCAGGGTAATGCGGCTGGCCCCGGTGCGCCGGGCCAGAGCGTACACCAGCATACAGGCCCCCAGGGCCCCCGCGAAGGCGGCGATGGGCACCGCCGTCAGGGAAGCAGGCAGCAGGGCGGAGCACAGCACGGCCCCCAGCCCCGCCCCGGCGTTGACCCCGATGATGTTGGGCCCGGCCAGGGGGTTGCCCAGCACCCCCTGGATGACCGCGCCCCCCATGGCCAGCGCCGCGCCGCACAGCAGGGCGGCCAGGGTGCGGGGCAGGCGGACGTAGAGCACAATATTCCGCGCCGTCCCCTCCCCGCCGCCGGAGAGCACCGCCAGCACCTGGGACAGCGGCAGGGCGGTGGAACCGGCGCACAGGCTGGCTACGGCGGCGCACGCCGCCGCCGCGGCCAGGGCCAGGATGGTAATCCGCTTACGAAAGCGGGTATAGGATGTCGGCAAGGACTTCATAGCTCTCCCCCCATCGGGCATTGGGCTTGTAGTGGAACAGCTCCTTGTCCAGAATGTGGACCCGGTCCTCCCTGACGGCGGTCAGGGACTGCCAGGCCGGGTCGCTGTCAAACAGCTCCTCCAGGCTCTGCAGGGCCTTTTCCGTGCTGGCCCCCATGGTGGTAACGAAGATATACTGGGGGTCGGCGGCCAGAATGGATTCCATCTGAAGCTCCTCCAGCAGGCCGGAATCGCTGTCGGCGATGTTCTGACACCCCAGGTCCCGCAGCATGGCTCCGGCGGTGTTGTCGCTGTTTTTCGCCCGCACTCCGGTGGAGTAGGCCCGCAGCAGCAGCACTGCGGGCCCCTGCTCCGGCGCCCGCTCCAGGGCGGCGTCCACCCGGGCCTGGACCTCCAGGCCGTTTTCCCGGTACAGGTCCCTGCGCCCGGTGATATCAGTGAGAATTTGCAGCATGTTCAGGTATTCCGGGAAGGTCTCCACCTTGAACCAGGCCGCAGGGATGCCGGCGGCCTCCAGGCTCTCGGCCAGGGCCAGCTGCCCCTCCAGGTCGGGGGTCAGCAGCACCAGCTCCGGCTGGACGGCGAACAGGGCCTCCAGGTCGGGCTGCTTGCTGCTGCCCAGGTTGACGGTGTCCCCGCTCAGCTCCAGCCGCCGCTCCTCAAAGGCGTCGTCCGTCACTGCGGCCAGCCCTTCCTCTCCCCCGGCCAGCACCCAGCTCTCGGCGTAGCTGCCCAGCAGGGCGGCCACCCGCGCGGGGGGCTGAGAAAGGGTGATTTCATTGCCCAGGCTGTCGGTGAAGGTGTAGGGATAGGCGGCCTCCCCCTCCTGTCCGGAGGGCTGGGCGGCGGAGGCGGCGGGCGCGCTCTGAACCGGCTCAGGGGGCGGGGTTTTTCCGGCGCAGGCGCAGGCGGAGAGGGCCAGACAGGCCGACAGAAGCAGAGCGGGGATTTGTTTCATGGGGCAAACATCCTTTCATGGTCCATCCGACATGCCGGCCGCCGGAGCGGGACGAATTGGCGCGTCAGACTAAAGCCCGGCGGCATTGGGGGCCGCGGCGGCGCATCCCGGAGCGATTGATACAGCTTCTAAATCCTTTTTTTCGCGCATAGGGTAGAGAAAACGCAATCTGCGTATCAGGGGGTGGACAGGCGTGGAAGGCCGGTTTGAGCTGGAGGGCGGCGGCCAGCTGGAGGTTCGGGAGGAAGGTGCGCGCCTGCGCCTGTCCGTGCGCCGGCGGCTGGACGGAGCGGGGCTGTACAAGGCGTGGCTCCGGGGGGAGCGCGGGGAGTATCTGCTGGGGACGCTGGTCCCCCAGGGGCAGTTTCTATGCCTGGAGCGCACCGTCAGCCGGGACACCCTGTCCCAGGCGGGGTGCTGGCCGGTGGCCGGGGGCCGGACGGCGCTGGCCTTCTCCTTCGGGGAGGAGGGAGAGCCCCCCTCCCCCGACTGGCGCTGGGAGCACCGCCCCGCGCTCCGGATCCGGGACCCGGTGCTGGCCGAGGCGGCGGCGGCCTGGGGTTCCATGCTCCTGCGGGAGGGAAACGGCGGTTTTCAGCTGGCCGCGCCCCTGGATATCCACCGGCCCTTCCCCCTCACGCCGCTGTTCTGTCTGGCCCGGCCCCTGCGGGTGGACGGCCAGACCCATGTGGTATTTACCTTCAACCAGGAGGGGGAGCCCCGGCCCTACGCGGAGTGGAAGCAGCTATAGCCGTCCGGCGCGGGCCAAAATCGCCTCCGCCTCCTCCGGGGTGTAGCAGCCGTTGAGCACCGCCAGCAGTCCGTTGGCCGACAGGTGCTCGGGCAGCTCCAGCTCCCTCAGCAGGGCCAGGCGCTTCCGGCCGCTGTCCGGTCCGCCGGACAGGCCGGCGGCAAACAGAGCGGCCTTGGTCAGACCGGCCGAGAGCGGGCCGGCGTCCCGGTCCAGAAAAACGGCGCCGCACCGGCGCAGCGCCTGCTCCAGCACCTGGGGCGGCATTCCCTCCACCCCCAGCTTGCCCTCTTTTCCGGCCCTGGCCTTGCGCCGCTCCTTGCCGAAGACGTCGGGAATGTAGGCGTGCTTCAAGAACTCCCCGGGGATGGCGCTTTTAATCCGGTTCCGGATAACAAAGCCCGCCCCGTCGGAGTCGGTGAGCACCACCAGCCCCCGCCGCCGGGCCGCCCGTTCCAGCAGCGCCATACGCTCCGGGTCCTTGAAAATCTGAAAGCCCCCTGTCTCCAGGATCAGCGTATCCACCACCTGGGACAGGGCGTTTTTATCGTACCGGCCCTCCACCGCCACGGCCTCGCGGATGCGCAGCATCGGGCTCACCCCCCTGCCGGGCCGGCCAGCTGCAGCAGCAGGGTGGTCAGCAGCTGTTCCGGATCCTGTCCGGTGGATTTCATGTCCAGGTCGGCCTGCCCGCACAGGGCCACGGCCTGCCGGCACCAGTTCAGGGAAAACCGCCGGGCCGAACGCATCAGCTTGTCCGCCGGATAGGGCTTAATCCCCCACAGGGCGGCCAGGTCAGCGCTGCCCCGGCCCCGTTCCATCAGCAGCCGGGCGCTGTAGAGCTGGCGCATCTGCTTCCCCAGGGAAAACAGAATCCGCATGGGGGGCTCCTGCATCCGGTACAGCTCCCCCAGCACGCCGGCGGCCCGGTCGAAGTTCCCCTCGCCGATGGCGTCGGTCATGCGGAAGACCACCGCGTCCAGCTGGGGTGAGGCCACCGCGTCGATGTCCGCCCGGGTAATCCGGGGGCCCTTGGCGTAGGCGCCGATTTTCTCGATTTCCCCAATCAGGTTCTGCATCAGGTCGCCGCACAGGAAAATCAGGTCCAGGGCCAGCCGGGAGTCAATCTCCTTGCCCAGGGCCTTGAAGCGCCGGCGCACCCAGTCCCGCAGGTCCCCCTGCTCCTGCCGGGTGAAGTTCACTACAACGCCGTGCTCCTTGATGGCGGCGGCCAGCTTGGTCCGGGCGTCCCCCTTGTAGGGCACAATATCGTACAGGAAGACTACGCAGCAGTAATCAGGCAGTTGGGCAAACAGGGCCGCGTAGCCCTCCCGGTCCTTCTCCCCGGCCTTGAACAGGTCGAAGTCGGTCACCGTCACCAGAGTCCGCGCCGACATCATGGGCAGGCAGTCCACCGCCTGCTCCAGCGCCCGGGGGGACATGTCTTTGGCCGCCACCTGATGCAGGTTGAATTCCTCCATCCCGCCGGACAAAAGCAGCTCCTTCAGCCGCCCGAAGTAGAAGTCCCGCAGATAGGTCTCCTCCCCGTGCAGAATGTACAGCCGCCCCGGCGTCCCGGCGGACAGATCCTTCTTCAGCTGTTGAAATCCGGCCGTGTCGGCCTTTGCTTTCGGCGGCATCGCGTCACTTCCCCGTTTTGTTGCTGATTCTTTTTTCTTGAAAGAAAAAAGAATCAAAAAAGAACTTTTGGCGCAAAACTCCGTTTTGCTTTCAGGGCCTTTCCAAAAATGAGGATACCATAATGTATTCCGTCTCGGTTTCCGAAAGGATTTGGAATCCCAGCCTCCGGTACAGATTTGCCGCCCGGTTGGCCTTCTGCACCGACAGGGAGGCCCGGCGGTATCCCGCCCTTTGCAGAAGGGCCAGCATCTCCCGCATCATAGCCGTGCCCATGCCGGCGCCCCGGTATTCCCTGCGGAGGGAAATGGCAAGGGAGGGGGTATCGTCGTCCACATGTCCGTAATCGTCCATGATTCTGGCCCAGACAATCCCCGCAACCCGTCCCCCCGTCTCCGCAGCCAGGGCAAAATCCCCCTTTTCCGCGCCGAAGCCAACGGAATAGACCTGTAATTCCGGGGCGGCAAGAATGGACCTGGGCGGGGGTTCCTCCCCCTCGGGCACAAAGATGGCCAGATACAAAAATTCCTCCAGGAGGGGGTATTCCTCCGGCCGCAGCGGTCTGATTTGATACTCCATGTCTCCTCCTTATGGCCTGTTTGAACATTGTCCATACGCCCAACCAGCGGGTCTTTTGCCGCCATACTTCCCCGATTTTTCTGGAAAGATATCCAATATTCCTGCGAAAAATCGGCCTCGTCCGGCAGCAAAATCCTCCGTATTTGGTCCTATTTCCATTGTTCAAACAAGGCCTAAGCGAAACGCAGTTTCGCGTCAAAAGTTTCTTTCTGCTTCTCTTTCTTTTCAAAGAAAGAGAAGGAACAACCCTTACCCCTCCGTATCGCTCACCCGCAGCGTCAGATTGCCCTGAAGGTCGGTGCGGTACACGGCGAGGCCCTCCAGCCGCTCCAAGGTTTCGGGGGCGGGGTGGCCGTAGCGGTTATTTTCTCCCACGGAGAGGAAGACGTACTCGGGGGTAACCGCGTCCAGCAGAGCCTGGGAGGTTGCGCCCTTTGAGCCGTGGTGGCCCGCCATCAGCAGCTCGATATCGGGCAGCGCGGCGTGCTCCAGCAAAAGGAGCTCCGACTCGCTGCCCATATCGCCGGTGAAGAGGGCGTCAAACTCCCCGGTGGAGGCCAGGACGGTCAGCCCCTGCTCGTTCACATCCCCGCCGCCCAGAGGGGCGAACAGGGTCAGGCGGCTGTTTCCGTCCAGCTCCAGGACGGCGTCCTCCCGAATCAGCCAAACCTCCGTGCCGCGCTCCCGGGCCAGGGCCAGGATTTCCCGGCGCAGGGGCGCGTCCCGGTCCGTGTCGGGCATGGCAATAGCGGACACGTCCAGGCGCTCCAGCAGCTGGGGCACGCCGTTGGCGTGGTCGTCGTGGAAGTGGGTCAGCACCAGCAGATCCAGCCGGCCCCGCCCCGTATTCTGGATGTGGTTGGCGGCAGTGTCGCCCGGGTTCTCATAACCGTCCCCGCCGCAGTCAATCAGGGTAAGGAACCGGCCCTGGCGCACCAGGACGCACTGCCCCTGTCCCACATCCAGGGCAGTGACGCTGACCTGTCCCCGGGCAAAGTCCAGATTGGTCAGGGCCGCGGCGGCGCACAGGGAGAGGACGCACAATCCGGCGGGCAGGGCCAGCCGCCGTCCCGGGCGGAGAACCAGCGCGGCCAGCACGCAGGCGGAGACCAGACAGACCCACAGCTTGTAGTAGGCCGAGTCCATGGTCACGGCGGCCAGGGGGAACCGGCCCAACAGGCGGGCCGTCTCGTCCAGATACCGGGCGAAGGGAGCCGCCGGAACGGCCAGAGCGGCCGCGGCCGCGGGGCAGGCCAGCCCGGTCAGCCCCACCGCCAGCCCGCCGCAGAACATGGCCGCCACCGCCCACAGGGTCAGCAGGTTGGAAAGAGGGGCCAGCAGGGAGACGCTGGAAAAATGGATGGCGGTCAGGGGCAGGGTAAAGACCAGGGCCCCCGCGGTAGCCGACAGGGTGGCGGCGCAGTAGCCCGGCACAAGCTGGAGCAGCCACCGGCCGCTCCACTTTTTGGCGGGCCGGAGGCGCAGCAGGGCGGTCAGGCGGCGCTGGACGGGCTCGGACACCAGAAAGATTCCGGCCACCGCCGCAAAGGACAGCTGAAGCCCCGTATGCGCGACGGCCAGGGGATTCTGGAGCAGCAGCACCAGGGCCGCCGTCCCCAGCGCGGTGGCATCGTCCCGCTCCCGGCCGAACAGCGGGGCGGCCAGCAGCAGAAGGAGCATTACCGCCGCCCGCACCACCGACGGGGTACAGCCGGCCGCGAGGACAAACAGCAAAACGGCGGGCGCCATCACCAGGGAGGTCCGCCGCCGGCGCTTGCCCAGCAGAAGGCTGAAAAAACCTGCCAGAAAGCTCAGGTGCATCCCGGACACGGCGGCGGTATGGCTCAGCCCCGCCCGCTGGAGGGAGGTGGTGAAGGGCTGGGTCAGGTTTTTCCGGTTTCCGGTGACCACCGCCAGGATCTGGGCCCCGGCGTCCTCCGGAAAGGCCCGCAGAATGCTCTCCTCCAGGCCTCGGGACAGAAGGGCGGGCAGCGCGGTCAGGGGCGTGCGCTCCGGCCGCTCTGCGGCGATGGGCCCATAGGCCCGGCCGGTGAGAAAGACGCCCTTTGCGGTGTAGTAGGCAATCTCCTCCCCGGCGGAGGTTCTGCCGGCGAAGGACAGGCGGGCCACGGTCTGAATGCGGTCGCCGGGGCGGAGCGCAGCCCCCTGCTCATCGGTATACAGCAGGGTGTCCGTCCCTGCACCGCTCCCGGTCCCGGCCCGGACCAGGACGGAATACCCCCAGCGGGTCTCCTGGGGCCACTGGAGCACCTGGGCGGTCAAGCGGACGGTCTGGCCGTCCAGGGCCCGGGCAGGAGAGACAAACAGGGTCCGATACCCCGCCGTCCATCCAAAGCCCAGGGCCAGCCCGGCGGCCCACAGAACCGCCAGCTTTGCCCGCCGTCCGAAGCGCCGGACGGCCAGGGCGGCGCACACCGTCCCCACCAGGCACAAAACGCACACAGGCGCGGACCAGAGCTCGGGCAAAACGTACACCGCGGCCAGCACCGCCGCGCAGTAGGAGGCGGCCAGAGCTGCCAAAATCCGCATACCGGCCGCCTCCCAAACTGTTTAATAGAACGTAATCCGCCCCTGCGTCTGGCGGGGAATCAGGCCCATCCGCTGCAAAATGGGCAGCAGGGCCTGGAATAGGATGTACAGCAGCAGGACCTTGGGCAGAACGGTGGCCAGATTTTTGCTCAGGCTGACGATGAACCAGCCCCAGTACCCGCCCTTGCGGATCATCATGGTCCACACCGAGCCCATGGCGGCGTTGACGAACACGTTGACCAGCAGGTTGGCCAGCACCAGCCGCCATACGGTGATGCGGGCCCGGTAGAAGCACAGGGCGTATACCAGCATCCCGGCCATGGTGGACAGGGTGTAGCCGAAGAAGAACTCCCCGCTAGGCTGGAGGATAAAGCCCAGAATATCCTCCGCAAAGCCGTAGAGCAGCCCCAGCACCGGCCCGCACACCAGCGCGCACAGGGCCCGGGCCAGAAAGCCGAAGCTGAGCTTGGTATGGGCAATGGGAATGCTGGGAATCAGGGACAGGGCCCGGGCCATGGCAATCATCAGCGCGGCGAACACCAGCAGCTTGACGCTGCCCACGGCCCGGTTGGCTCCGCGCCAGTAGGGGGCGGAAAAGGGGGTACGGTACAGGGTCTGGTCGATTTTGCTCATAGAAATACCTCCGTCTGTGTAGTTTCGGCAGCCCAATCGTCGGGTTCGCCGCACAGAGGAGGCAAGCGGTTTGACCTCTGGTGCGGCAGCGGGATGCGAGCCATGCACTGCCGCGCGGATATCCGCGCTGTTCGTCCGGAGGACAACTCCCCGTCCCTTCGGCACTGACGCTTTTTGGGAAAAGCGTGCGCACGCATGGTTCTACTCTGCCTATGGAGGTAGTGTAGCGCGTTTTCCCTCAAAATGCAAGGGTAAGTTTTCCGTCTCTATCATTCCGCCGGAAACACCCCTTGCCGCGGCGGGAAAAATCGTGAAAAAATCATCTTCCCAAGGGGCCCTGGAGCGGCTATAATATGGGGCCGGTACACAGCGCAGCCCCGTCAGAATTTCCTTTGTTTACGGTTTATAGAGGAGGAACCCGCCATGACCCGAGACCTCACCCAGGGCAGCCCGCTCCGGCTGATCGCCGGCTTTACCCTGCCCACCCTGCTGGGTATGCTGTTTCAGCAGTTTTACAACCTGGTGGACGCCATGATCGTCGGCAAGCTGCTGGGGGCCAACGCCCTGGCGGCGGTGGGTTCCACCGGATCCATCAGCTTTTTTGTACTGGGCTTCTGCATGGGGGTGTGCAGCGGCTTTGCCATCCCGGTGGCCCAGCGCATGGGGGCGGGAGAGCCCTCCAAAATGCGCCGCTACGCGGCCAACTCCGCCTGGCTGTCCATCGCCCTGGCCCTGGTTCTCACCGCGGCCACCGGACTGCTGTGCCGCAGCATCCTGACGTGGATGAACACCCCGGAGGAGATTTTTCAGGACGCCTACCGCTACATCCTCATTATCTTCCTGGGCATCCCCACCACCTTCCTGTACAATCTGCTGGCGGGAATCATCCGCTCCCTGGGGGACAGCAAAACCCCGGTGTACTTTCTGGGCCTGTCCTCCGCCCTGAACATCCTGCTGGACCTGTGCCTGATTCTCGTCTTCCGGGCGGGGGTGGCGGGGGCCGCCCTGGCCACGGTGATTTCCCAGGGGGTGTCCGGACTGGCCTGCCTTTGGTACATGTCCAAAAAGTTCCCCATCCTGCGCATGACCCCCCAGGAGCGCCGGCCGGACCTCCACTCCTGCCGGGTGCTGCTGGGCATGGGCCTGCCGATGGGGCTTCAGTACTCTATTACGGCCATCGGCTCCATCGTGCTCCAGTCCGCCGTCAACGGCCTGGGCAGCGCCTGCATCGCCGCCGTGGCGGCGGGGACCAAGCTCTTCCACCTGCTGGCCTGCCCCTTCGACGCCATGGGGGCCGCCATGGCCACCTACTGCGGCCAGAACGTGGGGGCCTGCCGCCTGGACCGCCTGGGCCGGGGAATCCGGGCCTGCTCCGTCCTGGGGGCGGGCTACTCGGTGCTGGCCCTGGGCGCGATGCTCCTCTTCGCCCCCCAGTGCGCCATGCTCTTCCTGGACCGGAACGAGCCCGGTCTGGCGGAGCTCCAGGCCCTGACCGTACAGTACGTCCTCACCGGCGCGGCCTTCTTCTTCCCCCTGTCCCTGGTGAATATTGTGCGCTTCTCCATCCAGGGGATGGGCTTCGGCGCCTTTGCCGTGCTGGCCGGCGTGCTGGAGATGGCCGCCCGCACTGCGGCGGGCCGGTTCTTCGTCCCTGTGCTGGGGTACAGCGCCGCCTGCTTCGCATCCCCCGCCGCGTGGATCTGCGCCGACCTGTTCCTGATCCCCGCCAGCGCCTGGTGTATCGGACGGCTCCGCCGGCTCTACCCAGACCAGACCCCCCAGCCCGCCCCCCTGGCCCGGCCCGCCCGGGCCGCCTCGGGGCAGTAGGCTTTCGGTTCCCTGACGCAGCTGAGGCCCCACACAGGATATTCCCGGAAACGAAACGCGGCAGAGCGGACAAAGGTCCGCCCTGCCGCGCGTTTGAGGCTGTGAATATGGGTCCTTATCATCTCTGCCCACAGGCGCAGTCTTTTGGGAACCGCGGACACAGGAGGATTACCATGGGAGAGACAGTTTACGGCTACATCCGCGTATCCACCCGGGAGCAGAATGAGGACCGCCAGCGGCTGGCCATGGCGGAATTCGGAATCCCGGACCGCTGTATTTTCTCGGACCGGCAGTCCGGAAAAGACTTTCAGCGCCCGGGCTACCAGCGCCTTCTCAAGCGGCTGGAGCCGGAGGACACTCTGGTCATCAAGAGCATCGACCGGCTGGGCCGGAACTACGACGAGATTCTGGAACAGTGGCGCGTTCTGACCAAGGACCGGCAGATTTCCATTGTCGTGCTGGACATGCCCCTGCTGGACACCAGACAGGGCCGGGATCTGACGGGCACGCTGATTGCGGACATTGTGCTCCAGCTGCTCTCTTATGTGGCCCAGACCGAGCGGGAATTCATCCGCCAGCGGCAGGCGGAGGGAATCGCGGCGGCCCAGGCCCGGGGGGTCCGCTTCGGGCGCAGGCCCAAGGAGCGGCCCTCCTCCTTCGAGCTGGTTCGGGCCGAATGGAAGCGGGGCGGGCTGTCCGCCAGAGGCGCGGCCCAGCGTCTGGGCGTGACCCACCGTACCTTTCTCAAGTGGGCGGCGGAGTGAGAGGCTCAGCGCCCGTGTCCACGACCGAAAAGGACGCCCGGATGAGGCTGTGAATGCAGGCGCTCATTCCAGCAGCTGCCGCACGTTTTCCGCGTCCCGCCGGCCGTGGGTGCGCGCCTCCCGGGATGAGGCCAGGATAGACTGCCTCATATCCTCCAGCAGGGCGCCCGCCTGAGCGGTGTCCCGCACCAGCTCCTCCGTCTCGCGGAGATACCGGCGGATGCTGTACAGCCCGCTCCGCTCCATCCTGCCGTACAGCGCCCGGCAGGACATCTGGAGCCGGCCGACCCAGCGGCGGTCCGTATCCAGAACGGATTGGGCGGTTCCGGCCTCCTCCGGGGTGGACACCTTCAGCCCTCCCAGCCCCAGCGTCCGGGCGGACAGGGGAAGGCGGGGCAGGGTCACCGCAGACCCCCCCAGCGGCAGGGAGGCCGGCGGGCGCACCCCCTGCCGGTTCCCGTCCGGGTCCGCGCTGCCGGAAATCTGCACCTTCCCGCAGCTTCCAAAGAGGCAGGCCCCAATCTCCACCCCGGGGCTGCCGCCCTGAGCTTTTACAATCCGCGCGCTGCCGTCAATCACCACATCGCCGCACGCCCCCCGCAGGCCCGCGCCGATGGCGGCGGCGTACTGGGCGGCCACGGCGGTCACCGAGCCGCCCCGGATGCTGATATCCCCCGCCGGCGCGCCCAGCGCGCCGCCGATGCCCGCGCCGCCGCGCTCGCCGCCCGAGGCGCTGACCGTGCCGCCCAGAATGGCAATCGCCCCCATGAACCCCCGCCTTCCCGCGCCGATGCCCGCGCCGCCGCCGCTCCCGGCGGCGGTAATCACACCGCCGCGAATCACAATGCGGCTGCTCTGGTCCCGGCCCGCGCCGCTGTCCCGGCCGATGCCCGCGCCGCCCTCGCCGCCGGAGGCGGTCAGCTCTCCCGCCGCGCCCCGCGCCCCCCGGCCGATGGTCAGCGTGGTGCCGCTGCCCAGGGAGATTCCCGCGTACCCCGCGCCGCTCTCAAACCGGCTGCTGGTCCCGGCGGGCAGAAGCAGCGTCACGTCGTTCTCCCGGCCCAGGCGGAACGCGCCGCCGGAGGACACCCGGCACTCCACGCCGCCCAGGGACAGCTCAATGGCCCCCAGGCGGTCAGCCAGGGCGATTCGCCCGCTGAAGGGCTTTCGGCTGGCGTCCGTGCCCGGCCCTCCCGAGACGGCGGTCACCTGAGCGGACAGAATCAGCAGGGTGTGGGACTCCTCCTGATAGACCCAGTCCCGCCCCGCCTCTCCGCCGGTGACGGTGAAGGGGTTGGGGTACATGGAAACCTCCTGGAAGGTCTCGGTATGCCGGTTCCAGTGGAGGTAGGCGTACCGGGTTCTGGGCCGGCCGAACGCGTCCCGGCCCCGGAGCATCACGGTGTGCAGGGCGTACCCGTGGGTCATCGCCCCCCTGTCCAGCCACAGGCGGATGGGGTCGGGGGGATTGCCGTTCAGCAGGCGCACCCTCCCCTCCCTGCCGTTCGCCGCCAGGGCTGTGACGCTGTGCCAGCCGGGGAGCAGCGTCTGCCAAAGCAGGTCCGCCGGCCGCAGCGTCTCCCCCCTCGCTCCGCTGACGGCGGTCCCCCGGGCCGCCAGGGAGACCGGCCCGCTCACCACTGCGGGAAGGGGCAGCTCTCCCAGCTCCCCCTCCCCGTCCAGAAGCGTCACCGCGCCCCCCTCCAGACGCAGGAGGCTGGAGGCGCCGGCGCGCACCGCGCCCAGCCTCACCACTCCCCCGCCGTCCAGGGTGAGCGCCGTCCCCTCCTTCAGCTCCAGGGTCTCCACCGTGGTTTCCCCTTCCGCAGCCACCCGGGCTTCCCCGGCCTCCACCGTCAGGACGGGCACGCTTATGTTCCGGAGGAGCACAGTACCCGTACCCTCAATGACAATGGCGCGCAGGGCCGGAGTCCCGCTCCCCTGCCCCGCCTCGGGGCCCAGGACGGCCGCATCCCCGTCCCCCCTGACGGTCAGGGTTCCTTCCTCCCAGGATATCCCGGACAGGTCGCGCGCCGTCACCCGCACCTGCTCCAGCTGCAAAACGGCGGGCGGCGCGGCCCCTTCTCCCGCCGGCCCTCCGGCCGCGGGCCCGGCTGTGCCCTGCCGCAGTTCCGCCTCCGGCCCGGCCTCCCCGCCGGACAGGAGAGAGAACAGGTCCATCATCAGCTCCAGATCCATCCCCTCCAGCCCCGCCAGAAGGGCCAGGAGGGAGTCCCCCTGCTGCGCCTCCTGTCCGCCGGACAGCAGCAGCGCTGTGAGAAAGGCCTCCAGATCCGGGGCGGTCCCTCCGGTAAACCGGGCCTGAAAGTCGTCCAGGCCGGTGAAAGCCCCCTCGGTCAGCTCCTCCACCGCCTGATCCGGCGAAGCGCCGTCCGCCACCCGCTCCAGCAGCCGGCCCAGCCCCTCCAGCGCCTCCCGGAGGCCGGCGGACCCGGCGGACCCGCCCCCGGCAATCACCGCCCCCAGGTACAGGGCGGCCAGACAGCCTGCGGCGGGATTTCGCTCCAGAGCGCCCCCGGTGACCGCCGCCAGAATCTCCTCACCGCTGGCGCTCTTGTCCAGCCCAAGGGCGGCCAGCAGCTCCTCCGGAGTGAGCCGCTTCAGGGCAATCCCGTCCAGCAGCCACCGGGGGAGGCCCTGTACCGCCTCGGGCGCGGCGCTTCCCCCGTCCAAGGTCCGCAGCAGCTCCTCCAGCCCGCCTCCCGCAAGGGTGCCCTCGTCTGAAAACAGCGCGCCCGCGCTGCGGATAATCCGATCCAGCCCCTCCCGCAGTCCGTCCAGCTCCTCCTGGAGGGCGGCCCGGCCCTCCGCCGTCTCGCCGGCGGCCCGGCCGGCCAGCCGGGCCATGCGCTCCAGGCAGTCCTGCACCTCATCCAGTACGGCCTCCCCTGTCTGAAGGGTCTGGAGGCTCTCCCGGACCTGGCGCTCCGTCTGGTCCACCTCCGCCGTCCGCCGCCGGAGGGTCTCCGGGGCCGCGGCTTCCATCTGGCCGGACACCGGCCGGCTCTGCGCCCCGGCGGCCGCCTTTTCCGCCTTGGCCGTCCCCTGATACCGGTTTACGGCGTTCTCCCTGTTCCTGCGGATGGTCAGCTCTCCCACTTGCAGGCGCCCCCTCTCTCAAAGCATAAAAATGGTTTCCATTCTATTCTATCGGCTTTTTTTGTGCGCGGCATAAGGAAACGCCGGGCAAATGCTTTGCATTTGCCCGGCGTTTTTCCGTCTTCCCGTTATCTGTCCCGCCCGGAGGGCCTGCGGCCCCTGCGGTAGCAGGCGTCACACAGCCGCCCCTGGTGGTGCAGGGGCAGGGCCCTGCCGCACCGGCCGCAGAAGCGGATATTGCTGCGCAGGCGGTGGAGCAGGATTTCGTTGATTTCGTCGGCCACCCGCTCCCGGCTCTGGCGGAGCTTGTCCTCGTCCACAGGGCAGCCGAAGGCCTTGGCAAAGGAGAAATAGAGGTCCAGCTTCCGGTAGTGCTGCTCCAGCACCGGCAGGGTGGGCTCCTCCTCCGGCAGGCCGGGCTGTTCCACCGGCTCTCCCCGCTGCCAGCGGCCCAGCATCTGGAAAAACAGCTCCCGCAGGGCGTCCTCCGTCTCGTCAAAGGGGATATTGGCCGCCCGCAGCTCCTGCTCCCTGGTGAGCACAAAGCCCAGCTCCCGCATTTTGGAGATGACCGTGATATACCGGGTGATGTCCAGCCTGCGGTAGGGCTCCACCGTGGGCATCCGGTTCCACTGGGTCAGCACCTCCAGCAGGTCGAACTCCACCTGGAGCACCAGGTCGGAAAAGCCCGCCACCGCATAGGTCAGGGGCGGAATCACCGCCTCCAGCCCCCCGCGGATGACTCCCAGATTCTGGGTGGCCCCCACGAACCCCCGGTTATACATCCCATACCGGCCGGCCCGGCCGGCTATCTGCTTAATCTCCTCCGGCTTCAGCTCCCGGCGCTCCACCCCGTCAAACTTCTCCGTCTCCATGAAAATAATCCGCCGGATGGGCAGGTTCAGGCCCATGCCGATGGCGTCGGTGGACACGATATACTCCATCTGTCCGCTGAGAAAGCCCTCCATCTGCCTGCGCCGGGTGGCGTAGGGCAGGGCCCCGTAGATGATAGCCGGTTCCTTTCCGCTCTGGCGCAGGTCCTCCGCCACGCTGAGCACCCCCACCTTGGAGAAGGTAATCAGCGCGTCCCCCGGCTGAAGGCGCTGAAAATCCACCGTGTGGGACATGCAGAGCAGCGGCGTGGAGCGTTGGTGGACCTCCACCTCCACGCTGTCCCCGCAGCTCTCAATCAGCCGCACCAGCAGGTCTTTGGCCTCCGGCGCGGCGCACAGGTGGACCTCCGGGGCCAGAACCCCCAGGATTGCCCGGGTCCAGGCGTAGCCCCGCTGGCTGTCGGCTATCATCTGGCACTCGTCGATCACCGCCACATCGTACCGCCGCTTCAGCTCCAGCTTCTCGGCGGTGGCGGCCAGATGGGTGTCCTCCTCCCGGCGGTCCTCCTCCTCGCCGGTGGACAGGCCGCAGTCCACCCCCGCGTCCAGCAGGGTCTCCTGGGCCTCCAGGGCCAGCAGGCGCAGAGGGGCCAGATAGACCCCCGTTTCGGCCCGAATCAGCCGCTGAAACCCGGCGTAGGTCTTGCCAGTGTTGGTGCCGCCCAGATGCAGGATGAACCGGCGGTGCATCGCCCGGGCCTCAGGATACTCGTCCTTGGGGTTCAGGGCAATCAGGAGGGACAGGCTGGTGCGGATGACCCGGGGAACATACCACACCGACCAGACCGTACCCAGCCCCTGGGCGGCCAGCTGCTCAGCCGGAAAGTCCCGGTCGGCCAGCAGGGCGGCCAGGTCCGCCTCAGGCTGCTGGCGGGCAAAGTCCTCCGCCGCCTGCCTTGCGGCGCCATACAGCACCCGGGGATAGCGGGCGCGGACCTGCCCGGACAGCGGGTGGTTTGGGTTCAGCCCCAGCCAGCCCCCCGCCCGGAGGAAGTTCTTCAAAATCTCGGTCAGACGCCTGCTGTCGCAGTGCTGCTCCAGGGCCAGGAACTCCTTAATCCAGGCGGAGGCCTGGGAGGGACGCAGTCCTCTGCCCTTGGCCGCGGCGGGCAGACGAATCAGGATGCCCCGGTGGTAGTGCTCCGCCAGCGTCCAGGCCGGCGAACCGTCCGGCTCCGCCCCCTCCCACGCCCGGGCCAGGTCGGCGCAGGCCCGCCTGGTCCCCGGGGCCGGCGGCCTGACCGCTCCGGCGGCGGGCTCCTCCTCCCGGACCGGAACAAAGCGGGGGTCCTGCTCCGCCAGACGCACCTCCTCCTTGTCCCAGACCCGGACCGTGCGCCCCTCCGCGCGGAAATAGCGGGGCCTGGGGAGCAGCTCCTCCATCAGCTCGCCGCTCCAGCCCCGCCGCCTCAGCTGGCTGGCCGACCAGTATTTTCCCCGGCTGCGTCCGGACATGGCCCTTCCCCCTTTCTCTGTTTCATCCGCTTTACCGTAGTATAGCCCAGAACAGGGAATTCTTCAACCGGCAGCTTCGTTTTTCTTCTGACCCGCAAAAGCGGCTTTCCCTGTCCGGGTACGGCGGCCCCTGTGCGGCGCACCAAAAAATTTCATGGGACCGGTGGGGAAAATGCGTCCTTCCCGTTGACAATTGGAGAAAATATGATAAAATAATTCCCGCAAAACGCAATGAAGGAACCAAGCGCGAAAAACAGCGGCCGCAAGCGAGGGGGGAGAGTGAAAGCCCCCGGCCGGGCCTGTCCGCGCCAGCCACTCCCCAGCGGCCCGGGATGACCGGGACGGCCCGTCCCCCGTTACGGATGAAGAGATACCAAGAGGAGAGAGACAGAGCTTGGCCCGCTGCTCGCGGCCTGCGCGCTTCTTTTTGTCACGCTCCGCCTCGCTCGCTGACGCGTTCCAAGCCCCTCCGACTGCGCAAGCCGGCCTGCGGCACTTCGTGCCTCCGGTCCGTTCGCTCCGCTCCGGGGCTTGGCCCGCTGCTCGCGGCCTGCGCGCTTCTTGGGAATCAGGGTGGTACCGTGGAGCTTTTTCCGCCCCTGACGAGTCCGTCAGGGGCGTTTTTTTGCGGAAGGAGGAAATTTTTGTGAGGCAATATGTGGTGGACGCCTTTGCCGGGCATGTCTTCGAGGGCAATCCGGCGGCGGTAATCGTGACGGAGCGCCCGATGGGAGAGGAACTGATGGCTTCGATTACCCGGGAAAATAACCTGTCGGAAACCGCCTTTGCCTGCCCGGAGGGGGACGGCTGGCGGCTGCGGTGGTTCACGCCGGGGGGAGAAATCGACCTGTGCGGACACGCCACCCTGGCCGCGGCCTATGTAATCGACCGGTTCGTCCGGCCCGGCGGGGACGGCATCCGCTTTGAGACCCTCAGCGGAACCCTGGCCGTGGGGCGCCGGGGGGAGCTGTATGAGATGGACTTCCCCGCCTACACCCTGAAACCCCTGGAGGTGACCGAGCAAATCACCGATGCCCTGGGGATACGGCCCAAGGAGGTCTGGCGGGCCCGGGATTTGCTGTGCGTCTTCGACCGGGCGGAGGATGTGGTAAACATGAAACCCGACATGGAGAAGCTCAAGGGCCTGAAAGGGGCGCTGATGCAGGTGACCGCCCCGGGCAGCGGGGAGTTTGACTGCGTATCCCGCTCCTTCGCCCCCAAGATGGGAGTGCCGGAGGACCCGGTGTGCGGGTCGGGCCACTGCCATATCATCCCCTACTGGGCGGCCCGGACGGGCAGGACCGAGTTCACGGCCAGGCAGGCCTCCCGCCGGGGCGGCACCCTGTACTGCCGCCTGGAGGGCAGCCGTGTGAAGCTGGCCGGAAAAGCGGTGCTGTACGCTCGGTCGGAGCTGATGCTGGAGGGTGTGCGGTGAAAAAACGACTGTTATCTCTGGCCCTGGCGCTCCTGCTGCTTCTGCCGTCCGGCTGCAGGGTATCCGGCCATCCCCTGCCCGAGGGGATGGAGGAGGAGACCGTTCTGGAGCAGGGACGGGAGATTGCCGCCCTGCTCAACAGCGGGGACTGGCAGGAGGTCTATGACCGCCTGCGGGACGACGCGAAAGCAACCTCCAGCCCCGAGGCCATTCAGGCCTATATGGAGGAGCGCCTGTCCAAGGCCGGGGCCTATCAAAAGGAAGACGAGGCCATAGCCACCGGCCAGACTTTGGAGGGCACCGGCGAGGAATACGGCACGGCGGTGCTCTACTGCAAGCACGAAAAGAAAAGCCTGATGTACCGTATCGCCTACAGCACCGATATGGAGCTGATGGGGATTCAGGTCACGGTGCGGTAGGAGGGGGGGAATGGAGCGTATCATCGGAAGCCCCTTTCACAGCCTGGGCCGGGCGGCGGATATGCTGTGCCTGAACCTGGGGCCCGAGACGGATTGGACCTCCCCGCGCACCGGACAAAATCGAACCATGCCCGCCTGCTCCATCCACCTCCAGACCCAGTGGCGCTTTGTCTGCGGCAAACGCATCGTTCTGGCCTCCCGGGACATCTATGAGCCCTTCGCCCCGGGCTGGGCGGGCGAGGACTGGGCGTATGACCTTGTGGGCCGGGCGGCGGTGGAGAGCAGCCGGTTCGATGTGCTGTCCCCCGGCCTGTCCCGGAGGATGGCGGGCAGCGCCGTTACCGGCTGTCACGTCTCCCCCCTGGGCGACCTGAGCCTGGAGTTCTCCAACAAAGTCCGGTTTGAGTCCTTCACCCCCTCCTCCCTGCGGGAGGAGCTGTGGCGGCTGGTGGACTACCGGAAGGGGGAGGATCTGGTGGTCTTCGACGCGGAGGCGCCGCGGCAGATGGACCCGGACCTTGTGCTGCGCAATAATTTATAAAATACACCTTGGAGGTAATCAACTATGAAAGAACCCAAACCTTACGGCCTGAACGAGCTGCGGGAGATGTTCCTGAAATTCTTCGAGAGCAAGGGCCACCTGCGCCTTCCCAGCTTCTCCCTGATTCCCCAGGACGACGCCTCCCTGCTGCTGATTAACTCGGGCATGGCCCCTATGAAGCCCTACTTCACCGGGGAGAAGGAGCCCCCCCGCCGCCGGGTCTGCACCTGTCAGAAGTGCATCCGCACCGGCGACATTGAGAACATCGGCAAGACCGCCCGCCACGGCACCTACTTTGAAATGCTGGGCAACTTCTCCTTCGGCGACTACTTCAAGGAGGAGGCCATCCCCTTCGCCTGGGAGTTTCTCACCTCCCCCGAGTGGGTGGGCCTGGACCCGGACCGGCTGTACCCCTCTGTCTTTGCCGGAAACGAGACCACCCCCGCCGACGACGAGGCCTTCCGCATCTGGCACGAGGTCCTGGGCATTCCGGAGGAGCGCATCTTCAAATTCGGCAAGGCGGACAACTTCTGGGAGCACGGCTCCGGGCCCTGCGGCCCCTGCTCGGAAATCTACTACGACCGGGGGGAGCAATACGGCTGCGGCAAGCCGGGCTGCACCGTGGGCTGCGACTGCGACCGCTACATGGAGGTCTGGAACGTGGTGTTCTCCCAGTTCGACAGCGACGGCGAGGACCACTATGAGGAGCTGAAGCAAAAGAACATCGACACCGGCATGGGCCTGGAGCGGCTGGCCGCAGTGTGCCAGAATGTGGACTCCCTCTTTGACGTGGACACCGTGATGAACATCACCCGCAAGGTCTCTGAAATCACCGGGGCCTGCTACGGCCAGAGCCGGGAGCGGGACGTGTCCCTCCGGGTCATCACCGACCACATCCGCTCCGCCGTCTTCATGATTTGCGACGGCGTGCTCCCCTCCAACGAGGGCCGGGGCTACGTCCTGCGCCGCCTGCTCCGCCGGGCCGCCCGCCACGGCAAGCTGCTGGGCGTGAACGAGCCCTTCCTGTTTACCGTCTGCGGCACCGTCATTCACGAGAATCAGGGCCACTACCCCGAGCTGCGGGAGCGGCAGGACTATATCACCAAGGTCATCCGGGTGGAGGAGGAGAACTTCGCCAAAACCATCGACGGCGGCCTGCGCATCTTCACCGACCTGCTGTCCGGCCACAAGGAGAAGGGGGAGACCGTCTTCTCCGGGGCCGACGCCTTCAAGCTGTACGACACCTACGGCTTCCCCCTGGACCTGACCCTGGAGATGGTGGAGGAGCAGGGCATGACTCTGGACGAGGAGGCCTTCCGCCGGCTGATGGAGGAGCAGCGCCAGCGGGCCCGGAAGGCCCGGGAGGCCCTGGGCGACCTGGGCTGGGCCGGCGTGGAGTTCGGCAAGGAGGTCCCCAGCACCGAATTTACAGGCTACCGCGATTGGGACCGGGCCCTCACCGGGGCCAGGGTGACCGCCATTGTGGCCGAGGGAGAGCAGGTCGAGGAGATTGTCTCCGGCGTGGAGGCCATTGTGGTGCTGGACCGCACCCCCTTCTACGCCGAGATGGGCGGACAGGTGGCCGACCGCGGCGTCATCTTCGCCGACGGGATGGGCTTTGAGGTCACCGACGTGCAGAAGAACAAGGGCGGCAAGTATATGCACTACGGCAAAATGACCGAGGGCGTGCTCAAGGTGGGGGACGCCGTCAGCGCCCAGATTGACCCGGACCGCCGCCGGGCCGTCATGCGGGCCCACTCCGCCACCCACCTGCTGGACAAGGCCCTGCGGGAGGTGCTGGGGGACCACGTGCACCAGGCCGGCTCCCTGGTGGAGCCCGACCGGCTGCGCTTTGACTTTACCCACTTCTCCGCCATGACCGCCCAGGAGCTGGCCAGGGTCAGCGCCATGGTCAACGAGGCGGTTCTGTCCGGCTACGACGTCGTCACCCAGGAGCTGCCCATTGAAGAGGCCAAGAAGAAGGGGGCCATCGCCCTGTTCGGCGAGAAGTACGGCGACACCGTCCGGGTGGTGGACATGGGCGGGGGCTACAGCGTGGAGTTCTGCGGCGGCACCCACCTGGACAACACCGCCAAGGTGGGGGTGTTCCACATCTCCAGCGAGTTCTCTGTGGCCTCCGGCGTGCGCCGTATCGAGGCCTCCACCGGCCGGGTCTCCCTGGAGGTGATGAACCGCAACCAGGAGATGCTCTTCCAGTCCGCTGCCGTCCTGAAGGCCAAGCCCGGCGAGCTGCGGGAGAAGGCCGAGGCCGCCATGGCCGAAATGAAGGCCCTGCGCCAGCGGGTGGAGAAGCTGATGGCCCGTCAGGCCGCCGGCGAGACCGACCGCATCCTCTTCGGCGCCCACGAGGTAGGCGAGCTGAAGGTCCTTACCGCCACCGTCCCCGAGGCCGACGCCGGCCGCCTGCGCCAGATGGGCGACCTGCTCCGGGACAAGGACCCCAAAATTGTGGCCGTGCTGGCCGCAGTCAGCGGAGAGAAAATCACCTTCCTGTGCGTGTGCGGCAAGGAGGCCGTCGCCAAGGGGGTCAAGGCCGGGGACATCATCAAGCAGGTGTCCGCCATTGCCGGCGGATCCGGCGGCGGCAAGCCCGACTCCGCCATGGGCGGCGGAAAAGACCCGCTGATGGTGGACAACGCCCTGGCCATGGTGGACAATGTGGTATCGATGAAGCTGGGGCTGTAAGCCGCCGCCCAGCGAGCGCGAGCGAGCCGCGCCGCAAGGCGCGTAAATTCGCAGCGCAGCGGAGAATTTGCGCAGGGCGAATTGATTTCGCCCG
>JAAWHL010000110.1 GCA_022795855.1 Lawsonibacter sp. | reverse complement strand
CGTCCACTCCTACCCCCACTGCTGGCGGTGCAAGCACCCCATCATCTTCCGGGCCACCCCCCAGTGGTTCTGCTCGGTGGAGTCCTTCAAGGACGCCGCCATGGCCGCCTGCGACGGCGTGCGCTGGATTCCCGGCTGGGGGATTGACCGGATGAAGTCCATGATTCAGGAGCGGTCTGACTGGTGCATCTCCCGCCAGCGCCGGTGGGGCCTGCCCATCCCGGTGTTCTACTGCGCCGGCTGCGGCAAGCCCGTCTGCACTGACGAGACCGTCGCCGCCGTGTCCGCCCTGTTCGGCGAGAAGGGATCCAACGCCTGGTATGAGACCGAGGCGGCCGGCATCCTCCCCAAGGGCTTTGCCTGCCCCCACTGCGGGAGCAAGTCCGGCTTCACCAAGGAGGAGGACACCCTGGACGGCTGGTTTGACTCCGGCTCCACCCACTTCGCCTCCATGCAGCGCGACCAGGGCTTCTGGCCCGCCACCGTGTACATGGAGGGCCTGGACCAGTACCGCGGGTGGTTCCAGTCCTCCCTGCTCACCGCCGTGGGCGCCCTGGGCAAGGGCGCGCCCTTCAAGGAGTGCGTCACCCACGGCTGGACCGTGGATACCCAGGGCAGGGCCATGCACAAGTCCCTGGGCAACGGCGTGGATCCCGCCGACATCTTCAAAAAGTACGGCGCCGACCTGATTCGCCTGTGGGCGGGCTCCGCCAACTACCACGTGGACGTGTGCGGTTCCGAGGTGATGTTCAAGCAGCTGTCCCAGAACTACCTGAAGTTCCGCAACACCGCCCGGTACTGCCTGGGCAACTTGGACGGCTTTGACCCCAACCGCCTGGTGGACCCCAAGGACATGCTGGAGCTGGACCGCTGGGCCGTCACCAAGCTGAACGGCCTGGCTGAGCGCTGCTTTGCCGCTTACGATAACTACGAGTTCCACGTGGTATCCCATGCCATCAACGATTTCTGCGTGGTGGAGCTCAGCTCCTTCTATCTGGACATCATCAAGGACCGGCTGTACTGCGAGGAGAAGGACGGCCTGCCCCGCCGCTCCGCTCAGACTGCCCTGTACCTGATTCTGGACACCATCACCAAGCTGTTCGCCCCCATCCTGGCCTTCACCTGCGACGAAATCTGGCTGGCCATGCCCCATCGGGAGGGCGACGACCCCCGGAACGTCCTGCTCAACGAGATGAACAGGCCCTTTGGGGACTACGCGCTGGGCGAGGACGCGATGGAGCGGTGGAACAAGGTGATTAAGCTCCGGGACGTGGTCAACAGCGCCCTGGAGGCCGCCCGGAACGGGAAGAAAATCGGCAAGAGCCTGGAGGCGAAAATTGTGCTCACCGTCCCCGCCGTTGAGACCGCCCTGGACGGAATGGACGCGGAGACGCTGGCCGATATTATGATTGTCTCCCAGGCGGAGCTGCAGAAGAGCGATATGAATGTCCTGAAGGTGGACGTAGAGCCCGCCGCCGGGGTGAAGTGCGAGCGCTGCTGGAAGGTTCTGCCCTCCGTAGGCCGAGACGCCGAGCACCCCGCCCTGTGCCCCCGGTGCGCCAAGGTGGTTTCCGCCCTTGCGCTTTAACCGGCCGGGCTCACAAATAGGGGGGCGCGCCGGCAGCAGTGCGGCAATCATTCATTATTCAAACAAGGCCTGATCCCCCGCCCAAAAGTTGGCCGCTGCATACAGCGCCTCGTACCGGTGAAATGTACGAGGCACTGGATGCAGCGGCTCTGTTTGTATCCGCTCTGTTTCGCTTGGGCCCGGCGCACGGGAGGATTAGACGCCCGCTTGGGAATGTCCTGCTGCACAGATTCCAGTGCGCTTCCGCGCCGGGCGCCAAAGCCGCGCCCGGCCAGCCTGCGCCCGGACCCTCCGCCGCGCCGGCGTCATTTTGAAGCGCCGCTCTTCAGCCGGAATCTTTCTACCAGCCGCTTCATGAGCTGTGACTGGCTGGACAGCTCCTCGCTTGCCGCCGCGCTTTCTTCCGCGGTGGCCGAGTTTGTCTGCACGACGCTGGAAATCTGGCCAATCCCCGTGGTAATCTGAGCGATGGAACCGGCCTGATCGCTGCTGGCCTCCGAAATCTGTTCGATAATGCCGGTCATTTCGTTCACATCATGGACCGCCTGAATCAGGGACTGGGCCGTATCGTCCGCAATCTGGGTTCCGTTTTCCACGGCCTTCAGGGAATTTTCAATCAGGGCAGAGATGCTTTGGGAGGCGTCCGTGCTTTTGTTTGCCAGATTGCGGACCTCGTCGGCCACAACGGCAAACCCCTTTCCGGCAGAGCCCGCGCGGGCGGCCTCCACGGCGGCGTTCAGAGCGAGGATATTCGTCTGGAACGCGATGTCCTCAATGATTTTCATGATCTTGCCGATTTCGCTGGAGCAGGTGCTGATGTCGCTCATTGCCTGCGTCATCTGCTGCATCTTCTCTTTGCTCACATTCATTTGTGCGCTGACACAGCCGGCCGCCGCGCTGACCTGCCGCGCGTTCTCCGCGTTCTGATTGACCTTGTCGGAGATTTCGCCAATGGTGGCCGCCAGCTCCTGCACGGAGCTGGCCTGTTCGGTCGCGCCCTGGGCAAGGGCCTGGGCGCCGTTGGATACCTGGTCCGCTCCGCTTGCGACCTGAGAGGAGCTCTGGCTGATTTGCAGCATGGTGTCGTTGAGCCGATCCGCAATGCCCCGGAACGAGACAAGCAGGGGATAGAAGCCGCCTGTATATTCCCCCTCGCAGGTGGAATCCACCGTAAAATCCCCCCCGGCCATTTTGGCCAGGAACTGATTCTCGTCGTCAATAATAACCTGAAGTTTGCGGATTAGCTTTCCCACCTGAGCGGCGAGCACGCCCAGCTCATCCCGGGAGGTATAGGATATCTCCACATCCAAATCCCCCTGGGCCATTTTCGTGGCGGCGTTCTCGATTTCGGAGATGGGGATCTTAATCAGGCGTATAATCACAAATGAGAAGAAGACGCCCACCAGGATGATGGCGACGACAATCGCCGCCATGGCATAGACGGCGGTCCTGTAGAGAGAAGCGCTTTCCTCTGCCGCGCTGCTGCTGCCCTGGGTATTGTAGGCGATGATATCGTTGAACGCGCTGTTCAAGGAGTTGTAAAGCTCGACGCATTCCCCCTCCAGAACCGCGCGGGCCTCCTCAATACGGCCCTGTTTGGCCAGCGTCATCATGGTTTCATCCGCCGCGCTGTACTGCGTCCAGGAGTTCATTGCATTTTGATAGAAGGCGCGCTCTTCTTCATCAATCAGCGACCCGTACGTGGCCAGCAGGGACTCCATGCTCGCCTTTTCGCTTTGGAGGTACTGAAGGCTGTATTCCGCCACCTCGTCAGAAATCGCGGTCAGATATCCCAGCTCGTTAAGGCGGATATTGGAAATCGTGGTGCTCAAGTCCCTCCCCAAATCAACGCTGGGAAGCCAGCTGGCCGCGATGTCATTGGTCGCGTCATTCATCCGTCCCATCAGGAAGAATGACATGCCGCTGATAATCAGCATCCCAAGCAGTGCAACCCCGATGAGAATATAGAGCTTCAGTCTGATTTTCAAATTTTTTATGTAGTGAATCATATTCCCAATCTCCTTTTGCATGTATTGTCCGCAGTAGTCAGACGCAAAAAAATGATGCGTTGCAAACGCCATTTCAAAAGATATATCGGAAAATCCCCCCTGTAAAATAAGGGAGACTGTAAGAATACCGGCATAAATTCTTTCTGCGGCCGCCGGCGGAACCGCCTTCTCCCCGGAGCGCCTGGGCCCGGGCAGGGCTTGAAGCGCTGCCCCGGCCGGGCAGAATGCCGGCCGGGGCAATTGGTGCATTTCATACTTGGCGCAGACCGGATGAAACGTTCCGCGCTCAGACGGCCTGACGGATGGCGGCCAGCTCCTGGCCGATGTTCAGCACATGGTCCCCGATACGCTCAAAGTCGGTGAGCAGCTCCGAGTAGAGGATGCACCCCTCGTCCGAGCAGACGCCGGACTTCATGCGCTCCAGGTGGCTCCGGCGGAACTGGAGGGTCATGTCGTCAATTTTCTGCTCCAGGGCGGAGATTTCCTCCAGCCGGACCGGCCGGCCGGCGTCCTGGGGCATCAGGGAACCGATGGCCTGAAGGCACACGTCCCGCATCCGGTCGATTTCCTCCAGGGCCTTGCCGGAGAAGGCGATTTCCCGATCCACCAGCAGCTGGGTATAGCCGCAGATGTTCATGGCGTGGTCGCCGATGCGCTCGACGTTGCCGGTGATGGTGAAGTAGCTGCTGACGATGGCGGAGCTCTGCTCGTTGGTCTCGTAGGTAATCAGGGTGGCGATATGCTTGGAAATCTCCTTGTTGAGGAAATCCAGGTACTCCTCCACCTGCTCCACCCGGCCCATGGGGGTTTTGTCCCGGGCGAGCACCGCCCGAAAGCTGTCGGCCACGTTGCCCTGGGCCATGGCCAGCATCCGCCGCAGCTCGTTGTCCAGCTGGTCGATATAGATGGCGGAGGACCCCAGACCGCCCTCCTTGGAGCTGGGCTGCACGGGGGTAAGGTACTCCAGCCGCATCCCGTCCCCCTTCTCCTCGGGCAGCTCGGGCAGGAGGAGCGCGGCCAGCCGGGCCAGCCGGCGGCCCAGGGGCAGCAGGAGCAGGGTGGTGACCACGTTGAACAGGGCGTGGGCGGCGGCAATCTGTGCCTTGGGAGAGCCGGGAAGGGCGGCCTCAATCAGTCCGGCGACCGGGAAGAGCAAAACCAGGGCGGTAAACAGCGCGGCCCCAATCAGATTGAACATCAGGTGGATGGCGGTGGCCCGCTTGGCGTTCCGGTTGGCCCCGGCGGAGGCCAGAACGGCGGTGATGCAGGTGCCGATATTCTGTCCGAAGAGGACGAACATTGCACTGGACAGGGGGATGACGCCTCCTGCGGCCAGGGACTGCAAAATCCCCACCGAGGCGGAGGAGGACTGGATGATGGCGGTGAACACCGCGCCCAGCAGGATGCCCAGCAGGGGGTTGGAGAAGCGGGACATCAAGGCCGCGAACCCCGCGCTGTGGCGCAGGGGGGCCATGGAGGCGCTCATCATCTCCATGCCCAGAAACAGCACGCCAAGCCCGGCCAGAATCTGCCCGAGATGCTGCACCTTCGGCCGTTTGACAAAAACCACCATCACCACCCCGGCAAAGGCGCACAGCGGGGCCAGTATCCCCACGTCCAGCGCGATGAGGAGGCCGGTGACCGTGGTGCCCACATTGGCCCCCATGATAATCCACACCGCCTGGTCCAGGGTCATCATGCCCGCGTTGACAAAGCCGACCACCATCACCGTGGTGGCGGAGGAGGACTGGATGAGGAGCTCGCGGTAGCCTATGTTGAAGTAGTGGCGGCTGAAGTCGGCCTCGCGGAGGATGCGTGAGGCGTAGATGACGAGGTCGAGGTCGATGGCTAC
>JAAWHL010000109.1 GCA_022795855.1 Lawsonibacter sp. | reverse complement strand
AAGAGCTCCGGTGCCCAGGTCAAAGCCGTCCAGGATGGCCAGGTGGCCCTCCTGCTCGGCGGTGATATTGATGTGGACAATGGCGGGGATATGCAGGGCGCCGGCCAGCTCGGCGGCGTGGCTCTTGGTGCTGCCGGACATGGATACCAGACCGGTCAGCCAGCTGCGGTCCATACAAAGAATACGGCCGGGGCTGAACTCCTCGTCCACCAGGATGGTGGGCTCGGCGGCGAAGGTATCCGTCTGGCGCTGGCCGGTCAGCTCGCCAATCAGGTGGGCGGAGACGTTGCGCAGGTCGGCGGACCGGGCGCGCATATAGTCGTTGTCCATGGCGGAGAAGGCGGCGGCAAAGCTCTGCCCGGCCAGATATACGGCGTATTCCGCCGTCAGGCCCTGATTGCGTATGGAGTCCTGCACCACCTGCTGATAGTCCTCGTCCTCCACCAGCATGGCATAGATGGCAAAAATACTGGCGTTATGCTCATCCACCAGGGTGCGGCTCTGGTCATACAGGGCGGCCAGATGGAGAATGGAGGCCCGCTGGGCCTGCTGAAACCGTTTCAGCTCCGCGTTGGGGTTCAGGGCGGAGAAGGCGGACAAGGGGACGGAGGGACGCAGGACAAAGTGCAGCCGTCCGATTGCCACTGCGGGAAAAACAGATTGTCCGGTAATGATTTTCATAGACGTTTCCTCGGCCGAAGGCTGGGTCCGGCGTACTTTTGCTGCGGTAATGTTTGTCTGCCCCTGCGGGAGTCCGGAGTCGTGTTTTGTCTGACCTGTACGTCGCACGCTTATCTGTATTGTATGTTGTCTTCTATTATTATAGTCGGGAAGAGTTTGGTTGTACATTGGCTAGAATTAACAATTGTTGGGAGTGTTATTTGGCAAGATAGACAGAAAAATGGAAAATGCTGTATGGAACCCAAAAGCCTGCCGCGGCTTGCGCACCCCGGCAGGCAGTTTGGTCAGGAGAGCAGAATGCGGTCATTGTCCAGGTTTTTGCCCGCTCCGGCCTTGAATTTTTCCAGCAGGTCCTGTACGGTCAGGCCCTCCCGCTCCTTGCCCTTGATGTCCAGGACGATGCTGCCCCGGTTCATCATCAGGGTGCGGCTGCCCATATCCAGGGCGTTCTGCATGTTGTGGGTGACCATCATGGTGGTGATATGGTGCTCGGACACAATGTCCCGGGTCAGCTTCAGCACCTTCTCCGCCGTGCCGGGGTCCAGGGCGGCGGTGTGCTCGTCCAGCAGCAGCAGCTTTGGGGGGACCATGGTGGACATCAGCAGGGTCAGCGCCTGGCGCTGGCCGCCGGACAGCAGGCCCACCGGCTGCTTCATCCGGTCCTCCAGCCCCATGTCCAGCAGGGCCAGCCGGTCCCGGAAGTGCTTCCTGTCCCTCTGGCTGATATGGGAGAACCAGCCGCCGCTGCCTGCGGCCAGGGCCAGATTCTCCTCAATGGTCATCCCTGGGGCGCTGCCCCGCATGGGGTCCTGAAACAGCCGCCCGATGAACCGGGCGCGCCTGAACTCGGGCAGGAAGGTGATATCCCGGCCGTCCAGGAGAATGGAGCCCTTGTCGCACAAAAAGCTGCCGGCAATGGCGTTGAAGAGGGTGGACTTCCCCGCGCCGTTGGATCCGATGATGGTGACAAAGTCCCCCGGGTCCAGGCGGAGGGACAGGTCGGCGATGGCGGCCTTCTCGTTCACCGTGCCGGGGTTGAAGGTTTTGGAGATGTGGGACAGGGTCAGCATATCAGGTTCCTCCTTTCCCGGAGCTTACGGCGGTGCGGTAGGCCAGCCGCCGGCGGAGCATGGGCCACTGTTCCTTCAGGTAGGGCAGGGAGATGGCCAGCACCACGATGACAGAGGATACCAGCTTGAGCATAAAGGCGGGCATATCCAGCTGCAGGGCCACGGCGTAGACCAGACGGAAGAGGAAGGCCCCCAGCACCATGCCCGCCGCCCGGAAGAGGATGCTGCCCCGCCCCATCAGAGTGGCGCCGATGAGCAGGGAGGCCAGGGCAATGGTCACCATGCCGCTGCCGATGTTGATTTCCGCCTGCTTCTGGGACTGGGCCATCAGGCAGCCGGACAGGGCGGTCAGGGCGTTGGCCGCGCACAGGCCCACGATGGTGGTGAAGACGGGGTTGATGGAGGAGGAGCGCACCATGTCCGGGTTGTCGCCTGTGGCCCGGATGGCCAGCCCCAGTCGGGTGCTGAGGAAGAGGGTCAGGAGGAGCACCGTCAGGATCACCGCAGCTGCGGCCACCACAGTATTCTGCTGCCCCTCCAGGGCCGTCCCCGTCAGCGCCCCTTTTACCATGGTGAATATGGTGTCCTTCTTGTTCAGGTTGATGTTAGGGGCCCCGGACATGACGGCGATATTTACGGAATACAGCCCGGTGTTGACAATGATGCCGGCCAGCAGGCTGTTGATGCCCATTTTGGTCTGGAGCAGGGCGGTGACAAAACCGGAGCACATCCCCGCCAGCATGGCGGCGGGGATGGACAGCAGGGGGTGGCCTGCGGCGGCCGTCATCGCCCCCACTGCCGCACCCAGGGTGAAGCAGCCGTCGGTGGACAGGTCGCAGACGTTGAGCATGGAGTAGCTCAAAAATAGGGCCAGCACAGTGAGGGAGCAGATCAGCCCCAGCTCCAGGGCGGTCTGGCCCACGACCAGCAGGGCGGACGGATTCATGGCGGTTCCTCCTTGAGACAATTCTGTAGGGGCCGCCGCCCTCGGCGGCCCGTGTTCCCGGATATTCGTCGCAAATTTGAAATGGCGGGCCGGCCAGAGGACCGGCCCCTGCATGTTGTTGTTACCCCTCCAGGTCGCCGAACTCCTCGGCGGTGGTGATGGGCTGGACCTTGGTGCACAGCTTCTGGGAGGTGAACAGCTGGGCAATCTCGTCGTAGTCCAGCCCCAGGGCGGCGCAGGTCTCGGTGTTCACCGTGGCGGTGCCGTTGTCAAAGGTCTTGACAGGGGTGGAGGCGGGGGAGGCGCTGTTGTACAGGATATCGAAAATCATGTCGGCGGTCTCCCGGCCCAAGTTGGCATAGTCCACGCCGTAGCCCAGGAAGGCGCCGTTCAGGGCAAAGGAGTCGGCCCCGGTGTAGTGGGGGATGCCGGCGTCCACGAAGATCTCATAGATGGACAGATAGGACTCCATAATGGTGTTGTCGGTGGGGGTGAAGACGGCATCCACTCCGTCGGCCGCCAGGGCCTGGGCGGCCTGCTTCACCTCGGCGGCGTTGGTGCCGGTGCGCTCCACGTACTGGATACCCTTGGCGTCCAGGTACTCCTTGGCGTGGGCGATGGGGGTCTTGGAGGAGTCCTGGCCCACGTTGTAGAGCAGGCCGATCTTCTTGGCCTCGGGGTTGACGGCAAAAATCAGATCCATGACGGAGTTCGTGTCCAGGTAGTCAGAAGTGCCGGTCAGGTTTCCCCCGGGATGCTCCAGGGACTCCACCAGCTGGGCGTCCACCGGGTCGGAGACCGCGGAGAAGACCACGGGAATCTGGCTGTCCTCGGTGGCGGCCTGCATAGCCATGGCCACGGGGGTGGCGATGCCCACCATCAGGTCCACCTTGTCGGCCAGGAAGTTGGAGATGATCTGGTTCATGACGGTGGCGTCGCCGTTGGGGTTGTCATAGTCAATGACAAAGGTGACCTTGCTCGTGGCCTCAGCTTCCAGCTCCTTCAGCCGGGCCTGGATACTCTCGTTAATCTGGTTCAGGGAGGCGTCGTCCACGTAGTTGCAGATGCCGACGTGAAAGACGGTGCCGTCGGCGGGCATCTGGGCGCTTCCGGGGGCCGGGCTGACGGGGCCGGAGGAGTTGGGGCTGCCGGAGCAGGCGGCCAGGGACAGGGTCATAGCCAGGGACAGGGCGGCGGCGGTCAGGTGCTTCATCAGATTGGTCTTTTTCATGTTATGTTCCTCCAAAAGAAAATGATTTAGGCGGCAGATGAGGGGGCCATGCCGGGGCCCCGGGCTTGTTTGGCGCAGCCTGAGCTGTTTTTGAGGAATAAAAAAACAGCCCCTTCTCCCATTTCTGGGACAAGAGCTGCACTCCTGCGATACCACCCAAATTGACGTTTTAGAAACGTCCGCTCGCTTCACGCGCCATCACGCGTGCCCGATGGATAACGGGTGGGTCCCCGTCGGCATCTACTGGAGGCGCACAGCGCCCCGTTCAAGCCGCCCTCGAAAGTCCATTCCCCTGACCGCGCCCCGTCCTGATTCCACCACCCAGGACTCTCTGAAGGTTTGCCGGCCGGCTACTACTCTTTCTCACAGGTTTCTTTGCTGATAAAATTGTTGGACTTATTATAGCGTCCATTTTCCCGGTTGTCAACCCCCAATTTTTGAAAAGCCGCCTCGCCGGGCAGGGAGCGGCCCTATTCCTCCAGAAACCGCCGGTAGATTCGCTTCATCTCCAGCGCGTCCTCGGCCTGGGTGCCGGCCGACTCGCAGATGAAGGTGGGGCCCCAGCCCCGGCGGGCCGCGGCCCGGGCCAGCGGGGTCCAGTCGGGGCCGAAGCCCCCGTCGTCGGCAAAGGTGCGGTGGCGCTTCTCCCCGCCCTTGGGGGTGAACTCAATGTGGGAGAAGTGGCTGTGAAACCGGGAGGCCCGCTCCCGGCCCAGGGCGCGCTCCACCCGGTCCAGCATCTCCTCCGCGGCCTGCTCCCCATCCAGCGCCCCCAGGGAGCGGGCGTACAGGTGGCCGAAGTCGATGCAGGGAATCAGCCGTTCGTCCAGAGCGCACAGCTCCAGCACCTCGTCCAAATCCCCCAGCTGGTTGATTTTCCCCATGGTTTCCGGGCACAGGGCAATGCCGCCAAAGCCCTGCCCGTCACAGACGGCCAGCACCCGGAGCAGGGATTTTTTGGCGGTCTCCAGGGCCTCCCGCCGCCCCCGGCCCATCAGCGCCCCGGAGTGAATCACCACCCGCCCGGCCCCCATCTGCTGAGCCGCCTGGCAGGCGGCGGCAATGTAGCCGGCGGTCTTCTTCTGCGCCTCCGGGTCCGGGTTGGCCAGATTGATGAAGTAGGGGGCGTGCAGGGACAGGGCAATCCCGGCCGCCGCGGCGTTTTCTCCCAGCGCCCGGGCGGTCTCCTCCCCCACGCGGACCCCCTTGCCGCACTGGTACTCGTAGCAGTCCAGCCCAAAGTCCGCAATCCATTTCGGTGCGTCCAGAGAGGACCGTCGGGTCCTGGAAAAGCTGTCGCAGTTGCCGGCGGGACCGAATTTCGCACGCATACCTGTTGCCTCCAGAGGTGTTGTTCCTTCTTTTTCTTTGAAAAGAAAAAGAAGCAAAAAGAAACGTTTGGCGGAAAAACTGTGTTTTTCCTTCTGAGATGTATTGTGTAAAGGGTGGTTTCAACAGACCACTACATTACATTGACTGCGGTTCATTTGTGGCAGAATGGCACAGGTTGGAGGGGCGGTGATCGACCAGCAGGAGGGAACCGAAGCAGGAGCG
>JAAWHL010000108.1 GCA_022795855.1 Lawsonibacter sp. | reverse complement strand
CCCATGTTATAATGGAACCATCCTAAGGAAAGGAGGTTCCGCAGATGTCTACTGAGAAGGAAATCATCATGTTCCAGAAGTCTACAGTATACGATTTGCTTCAAATCATCAAAAAGGACCCTGACAAAACGTATACGACGGAGGAGTTGGAAGAACTGTTGGCGGCGTACGTCAAAGGTCTGGAACAGTCTTGACAGCAAAAGAAGGGGGCCGGGCAACCGGCCCCACTCCCTCAATGACTGCAAAAGAGCGGTATGATGCAAAGACGGCAGTATATGTCAGCCTTAAATTAAACAAGGGGACAGATGCCGATATTTTGCAGGCAATCGACGGAAAGCCCAAACAAACGGAAATCAAAAGGCTGGTCCGTCAGGGAATTGAGTATGACCGCGCAAAAAAAGATGAGCGAGTTTGAAATGATTCAGCGCCAACCCAGAAAATTTTTTCAAAAACCCTCTTGACTTTTGGCAGACATAAGATATAATAAACTTATGGCAGACAAAAGTGAGGTGATAAAATGTCGCCACGCACTGGCAGACCAACTGATAATCCCAAACAGGAAAGGATTACGGTGCGTCTGGATAGTCAGTCAAGTCAGATTCTTCGAGATTATTGTGAGAAAAAGAATGTTGAAAAGGCTGAAGCAATCCGACGCGGCGTAAAAAAGTTGGCCGAAGAAATAGAATAAGCAGGGCCTCCCCGCTAAAGAAGCGCCCCGCTTATAATCACCACCAGCAAGTGGAGGTTAAATCAATTATAGCCTCTTTCTTGGTGGAAATCAAGGAGGTTTTTGAAAGATGGATTTGGAAAGTCTGTGTTTGCGATATGACAAAATCATGGCTGGCAGGAATCTGGAGGACATTGTAGACCGTCTGGACGGTTGTCTTGCGTTGCTTTATGCACTTCAGGAAATCCAGTCTACGATAACAAACGAGGCCCTGTATGGAATAATCGTCCTGCTGGAAGTCATCCGCCGCGACTTTATCGCGGATGTCGACCGTGCGGAGGATTATATCCATACTCAAGAGGTGCCGGCATGAAAATCCTTTTCAACTACAACGGCGTAAAGCTGGAGTATGAGCGCAAGCCCATGGCGGAGGACCGTTTCCGGGCGCTGTGCCTGCTGGGGGCCTGCGGGATGTACGCGGGGCTGGTGCTGGGGGTTGTGACCCTCTGCGGCGAAACGGGCGCGCTGCTGGCCGCGGGGGCCACCGTGATTGTCGCGGCCTTTGCCTCATTGTGAGGCCGGGGGTGCGGCATGGGTGAGCTGATGATTTTCAACAGCCCGGAGTTCGGGCAAATCCGTTCGGTGGAGATAGACGGGGAGCCCTGGCTGGTGGGCAAGGATGTGGCCGTGGCGCTGGGCTATGAAAAACCTACAGATACTGTTAGGAAGCGCGTGGATGAAGAGGATAGGGGGGTCTCCAAAATAGAGACCCCCTCCGGAACCCAAGAAATGACCATCATCAACGAAAGCGGCCTGTACAGCCTGATCCTCTCCAGCAAGCTCCCCGGCGCGAAGAAGTTCAAGCGCTGGGTAACAAGCGAAGTTCTCCCCTCCATCCGGAAAACCGGCGGCTACCTGCCGGCGGCGGCGGAGCGGACCCTTGCGGATCTGACGGCGGCGGTGCAGCTGCTGACGGAGCGGCTGGACGTGCTGGCGGAAGCCCCGGCCCTGCCGGAGCTCTCAGCGGTAGCATCTCCGGGGAAGCTCTTCCTTGAGTACTCCGGCAAACGGACCCGGGCCCCGGGTATCGCCGCCCAGCGGCGGTGGATGCGGACAGCGAGTGAGAAGCTGGATCTGATGCAGGCCCGGCTGGGCCTGCCCCACAACATACTCCTCAGCCAAATCTACCACATCATGGAGGAGAAATCCGGCGCGGTGCTGGAGGACGAACGGCTCCAGGTGATGGAGGAGAAGGATCTGAGCTCCTGCTCCATCCTGACGGCGGTTTTCTACCGGCAGGCGCTCAAGGAAATGTTTCAGGATATCGTCGACTACAACCTCGCCCCGGAGAACCAGGGCTGGTAAGTGAAAATCAATCCCCGCTGTCTCAATATGAGGCGGCGGGGATTTTATTATTTATCAAAAGAAAGGAAGAAAAAGCTATGGCAACCATCGGCGTATCGAAGCCCTACTACGCGAAGTACAACTTTACCAACGGGAACCCCTCCTACTCCGGCGGCGGAGTGATGGGGAAGATGACGGAGGTGGACGTATCCATCGAGACCAGCGAGGACAACAACCTCTATGGCGACAACGGCATCGCGGAGACCGACCAGACCTTCTCCAACGGCACCCTGACTATTTCCACCACAGACCTGTCCCAGGAGGTTACCAAGGACCTGCTGGGGGTGGTGGAGCAGACGCTGGAGGAGATTCCCGGCGTGACGGACACGGATGTGAAGGAGCTGGTCTTTGACGACCGGCAGGCTACCCCCCACCTGGGGACCGGGTTCATCATCAAGAAGCGGGTCAACCATGTGGACCTCTGGCGGGCCATCGTGCTGACAAAGGTCATGTTCTCCGTCCCCTCGGACAGCGCCACCACCCAGGGGGAGAGCATCGAGTGGCAGGTCCCGGAGCTGACGGGAACCATCATGCGGGACGACGGCGAGACCCACATGTGGAAGCGGGAGGCCACCTTTACCACCGAGGCCCAGGCGGAGGCGTACATCAAGCACCGGCTGAACATCGGCGCGGAGGCGGAAGCGGCCATGTATGCCCGGGCGGGGCTGAACATCGGGGGTGAGGAGGTATGAGGTGCAAAACCGTCACCCTGGCGGGGATAGAGTACCCGCTGCGGTTCAGCCTGCGGGCGGTGAAGGCCTGCGGGGAGAAGTACGGGTCCCTGGAGAAAATGTTTGAGGCAATCCAGGGGCGCGGCGGCGGGACGCTGGAGGTAGTGGACGACTGCCTGTGGCTGCTGGGCGTGATGCTGGACGCCGGATACCGGTACAATCTGGCCAATGGGCAGTCAGCCCTGGAGCCTCCGCCGGAGGACCTTCTGCTGGACGCGCTGGATCTGGCGGAAATGCAGGTGGCTCTTCTGAGCGCTATCGCCGGGGACAGTGAGCGGACCGTGGAGGCGGAGCCCCCAAAAAACGGAGAGGGCGCGGAGGCGGCGGACCGGCGGAGCTGACCTGCGCGTGGTTTTTGTGGTATGGGCTGGCGATTGGGCTGACCAGGGAGGAGACGCTGGATCTCCCCTACGGGGAGCTGCTGGACCTGATTGCCGTCCATCAGATTAAATGCGAGGGGGCCCGGTTCAAGCGGGCTCTGTCGGATGAGGACATTATCCCGGATGTGCTGTAGTCGGAGCGAGGCGCTCCGTGGACCTTGAAAACCTTATATTGAGACAGCGGAAAACGAAAAATCCTGCCATGGGCAGGATTTGACAAAAACCAGCGTGTGCCGTATAATAAAAAAGCCGTCCGCCAGGACGGCCAGAGGAGCGCTGTTACATAGGCGGTCAGCTCACCGTTAGAACCCCCAACGAATTTTGAAAGGGGGGAGGTGATGCGGATGGGAAGCAAACGCCGTGCGCAATTTCTGCGCGTGGCAGTCTGCGTGGTCGTCGTTCTGGCGATTGCGCTGTACTTTGCCCCAAAAGCGTGTTGACCGCCCGGCTGCCACCGAGCGGTCAACCTTTGAGTTGACATAGTTTGTGTGAGCTGACCGCCGTAGCAGTGCCCTCTGTTTTTATTATATCCAGCCCCCGTCCTTTTGTCAATTCCCAAAATTTTTTCTGAACCCCTTCCCCACTGTCTCAATATGAGGCGGCGGGGATTTTTTTAGCGAAAGAGGTGAGGATATGGCGAGCGATGTGGGCGTAAGGCTGGGGGTAGACGGGGAAAAGGCGTTCAGGGACAGCCTGAAGGCCGTCAATTCCCAGATTAAGGCCCTGGGGGCGGAGATGACCTCCGTCACCGCCAGCTTTCTGGACAATGCCAGCTCCCAGCAGGCGCTGGCGGCGAAGAATGCAGTTCTGAGCCGGTCCATCGAAGCGTCCAAGAGTAAAGTGGGCGTGCTCACAAAGGAGCTTGAGAATCAGCGGGCCAAGCTGGACGGTTTGGGGCAGGCTCTGGAGAGAGCGGAAAAGGAGTTCGGCAAGAACTCTCAGCAGGCCTTGACTGCCCAGAACGCGTACAACAAGCAGGCCAAGACAGTCAATGACCTGGCAGCTCAGCTCCACAAGGCGGAGGCGCAGGTATCGGAGATGACCCACGCCGTGGAGGAGAACAAGCGGGCCATGGAGGGCAGCGGGGACGGCATGGAGGAGCTGGCCGAGGGAGCCGAGCAGGCGGCAAAAGCCCTGGATAAGGGCGGGAAGTCCACGCTTAACTTCGGCGACCTCTTAAAGGCCAACCTCCTGTCAGACGCAATCGCCGCCGGGGCCCGGAAGCTGGCGGACGCCCTGGAGGCCGTGGGGCGGGCGGCGCTGGACCTGGGGCGGCAGTCCCTGGAGGGCTTCTCCCAGTTTGAGCAGCTCAGCGGCGGCGTGAAGACTCTGCTGGGCATGGAGGCCGGGTCCCTGGAGGAGTACGCCAACAGCGTGGGGAAGAGCGTGGAGGAGGCCAGGGCGGAATATGAGCGGCTGCTGAGTTCCCAGCAGCTGGTGTTCGCCAACGCCGACAGAGCCTTTCAGAGCGCGGGACTGTCCGCCAACGAGTACATGGAGACTGTCACCGGGTTTGCCGCAAGCCTGCTCCAGGGGCTGGGCGGGGATACGGTGGAGGCCGCGCGGCTGGCGGATCTGGCTATCACCGATATGGCCGACAACGCCAATAAAATGGGCACGGATATGCAGTCCATCCAGAACGCCTACCAGGGGTTCGCCAAGCAGAACTACACCATGCTCGACAACCTCAAGCTGGGCTACGGCGGCACCCAGGAGGAGATGATCCGGCTCATCAACGACAGCGGCGTCCTTACGGAGACCATTTCAGATCTGGACAACGTCACTTTTGACCAGATTATCCAGGCGATTAACGCTGTGCAAACCAGCATGGGCATTACCGGCACCACAGCCAAGGAGGCGGCAACCACCGTCGAGGGGAGCGCCAACGCCATGAAGGCGGCGTGGTCCAATCTGGTGACGGGCATCGCGCAGGATGACGCGGATATCAGCGGCCTGATGTCCAATTTCACCGAGAGCCTGGGCACGGCGGCGGGAAATGTTCTGCCCCGGGTGGAAACCATCGTGGCGGGGATTGGGACCCTGGTGGAGCAGCTGGGGGCCCAGCTGGGCGAGCAGGCCCCGATGCTGGTGGAGAATGTCCTTCCGGCGATGATCGGGGCGGGCGGGTCCCTGGTGGAGGGGATCGCCTCCGGTGTTCTGGAGGCTCTTCCCGGCCTTCAGACAGCGGCGGGGGAACTGTTTCAGTCGTTTGTTGGCTATTTGCAGGAGAATCTTCCGCAGTTAGGGCTTGTTTGAAAAATAAATATTGCACAAATCGATGGTAAGTGCGAAAATAGAGGAATGAAGAGATATGAATTGACAAAAGGACAATGGGAACGA
>JAAWHL010000107.1 GCA_022795855.1 Lawsonibacter sp. | reverse complement strand
CAACTTATCATGGCGGAGCGGGTGGGATTCGAACCCACGGACGGTTGCCCGTCAACTGATTTCGAGTCAGTCCCGTTATGACCACTTCGATACCGCTCCATGTGATAATTATTCAGTTTTCGGCACAGGCAACATGGTTTCGAGTCAGCCCCGTTATGACCATCTATAACTGCCATACATTTCAGGGCTGCTGAAACTCTGTTTCGGCAGATCCTTCTTAGCTAGCATACCAAAGAAGGCACAGAAAATCAAGGAAAAATCACGGCCTTGAAAAAAATTTATTAAAAACACTGCAAACAGTCTGGGAAACATGTCTATTATTCAGCACTCTGAATCTTCCCGAGTCTGTGTTCTCTGTGCCCACGCCTGGCGTTCCCGGCGCAGTTCATTCCAAAGCTGCCGGGAGTTCCACTCACGGTTAGCTGTAGTCAGTACAGCCTTCAGCCCCACCTGCGGCACGCCTGCCCGGCGCAGGGCGGCCAGTGCCTGATCCAGTCTGGAGTCATCCAGATAGCAGAAGACCATCATCGGTTCAGAGAAACTCTCCTCTGTCTCCCCTGCCTCCTCGAACCGGCCCTCGGTCTTTCCTGACGCCACCGTCTCTAGGGGCAGGCCGTACTGCCTCGGTTCCACCATGCGGAGCCGCAGACGCAGCATCACCAACGTCTGCCGCAGCCGAGCCCACTCCGGCCCGCCGCAGTGATAGAGCAGCACACATTCTGCGGCCATATCCGCACACCTCCTTGAAAGCGGGGCCCGCCGCGCTCCGGCGGGCCCTCGCCTTGTCAGATCTGCTCCAGTGCCTGGGCAATATCCGCAATCAGGTCACCGGCATCCTCAATACCGCAGGACAGGCGCACCAAATCAGGCGTAATCCCGGCGGCGGCCAGCTCCTGGTCATTCATCTGCCTGTGGGTAGCGGAGGCGGGATGGAGGCAGCAGGTACGGGCGTCGGCCACATGGGTTTCAATAGCGGCCAGCTTCAGGTGCTTCATAAAGGCCTCAGCCGCTGTCCGTCCGCCCTGGAAGCCGAAGGAGACCACTCCGCAGGTGCCGTTTGGCATATATTTCCGGGCCAGCTCATAGTACTTGTCCCCTTCCAGCCCGGGATAGGTAACAAAGGAGATTTTGGGGTGGTTTTTTAGGAATTCAGCCACAGCCAGTCCGTTTTCGCAGTGGCGGGGCATCCGAACATGGAGGCTCTCCAGCCCAAGATTCAGCAGAAAGGCGTTCTGAGGAGACTGAATGGAGCCAAAATCACGCATCAGCTGGGCGGTGCATTTGGTGATGAAGGCGCCGCCCTGGCCGAACTTTTCCGCGTAGGTGATTCCGTGATAGCTGTCGTCCGGCGTCGTCAGGCCGGGGAACCGGTCCGCATAGGCCATCCAGTCGAACCGGCCGCTGTCCACGATGCAGCCCCCTACCCCGGCCCCGTGGCCGTCCATATACTTGGTGGTGGAATGGGTGACGATATCACAGCCCCACTCGAAGGGACGGCAGTTTACAGGGGTGGCGAAGGTATTGTCCACAATCAGGGGAACCCCGTGGGCATGAGCTGCGGCGGCAAACTTCTCGATATCCAGTACCGTCAGGGCGGGGTTGGCGATGGTCTCGCCGAAGACGGCCTTGGTGTTGGGCCGGAAGGCGGCGTCCAGCTCCTCCCGGGAGCAGTCGGGGGAGACGAAGGTGAAGTCGATGCCCATTTTCCGCATGGTGACGTGGAAGAGGTTGTAGGTTCCGCCGTAGATGGTGGAGGAGGCCACCACGTGGTCGCCGCAGTTGGCAATATTGAATACGGCGTAGAAGTTGGCCGCCTGACCGGAGGAGGTGAGCATAGCGGCCGTCCCCCCCTCCATATCGCATATCTTGGCGGCCACCATATCGTTGGTGGGGTTCTGGAGCCGGGTATAGAAGTATCCGCTGGCCTCCAGGTCAAACAGCTTTCCCATATCCTCGCTGGTGGCGTACTTGAAGGTAGTGGACTGGATGATGGGAATCTGCCGGGGCTGGCCGTTCCCCGGAGTATAGCCGCTTTGGACACATTTTGTGTTGATTTTGTAATTGCTCATGGCGGGAGTTCCTTCCTTTTTCCGATTTATAGATAAGGGTATCGGGAAATTCCCGATTTGTCAAGTATTTTGTTGTTCTTCCCAGGGCTCCACATCCGCCGGAGTGAGAATCTGGTGGCTGCGGTAGTTCATCTGCCGGCCGGAGACGGTGATTGCCACCGCCTCCACCTCCTCCAGCTGGCAGACGGTGCACACCACGCAGTAGTCGGCCAGGGTCAGGGAGATGTCGCTGAGTCCGCCGTACTGCTCGGAAAAGTCCACGGTCAGCAGTCCCTCTTCCAGCTCGGTGCCGCGCAGGTAGACCCCGGCCGGGAAGGGAGAGCGGAGGCCGTCCTCCTCTGGGCCGGCCAGCAGGGCGGAGAGCAGCTCTTCCGCCGTGGGGTCCTGTCCGGCGTAGGGAGTGCCGGAGATGGCGGGACCATGGCCGCCGGTGGAGAGAAAGTACAGCTGAAATCCGCCGGAGTCCTCCGAAGGGAGGAGCGCGGCGCAGGCCGCCAGGGTCAGTATCAGCGCCAGGGCGGAAAGCACCGGAAGCCGCTGCCTCATTCCTGACCGCCTCCTTCCAGCTCCTGGGGCTGATACCGGGGAAAGCCTGCGGTGAACACGCTGCCCTCCGGCTGGTCGGCCCGGACAGTAACCCATCCGTGGTGCCGCCGCACGGTGTCCCGGACGATGGACAGTCCCAGCCCGGTCCCGCCGGCGGCCCGGGAGCGGGCCTTGTCCACCCGGTAAAAGCGGTTGAATACCTTGGGCATATCCTGCTCCGGGATGCCCACGCCGGTGTCAGCCACCTCCAAAATAATCTGGTCCCCGTCGGGATAGACCCGGATATTCACCCGCCCGCCGGCCACATTGTACTTGATGGCGTTTTCCACCAGGTTGAAGCACACCTGATGCAGGTCGTCCCGGCTGGCTAGTACGGTGCAGTCGGGGCGCAGGCTGGTCTCCACCCGGACATCCTGGGCCTCGGCCACGGGGGAGAGCATGTTCATCACCCGCTCCACCACGCCGGGCAGGTCCACCGGCTCGGTCTGTCCGGCGGGCAGGCTGTCCAGGCGGGTCAGGGTCAGCAGGTGCTCCGTGATGCGGTTCAGGCGCTCGGCCTCCTCTCCGATGTCAGAGACAAAATCCCGTACCGTCTCCTGGTCCATATTCTGGTTCTGGAGGATGGAGTCGGCCAGCAGACGGATAGAGGCCAGGGGCGTTTTCAGCTCGTGGGAGGCGTCGGAGACAAACCGACGGCGCACCTGTTCGGTGGTCTGAAGGCGGTCGGTCAGCTGGTTGAATTCCTCGGCCAGCTGGGCCATCTCATCCCGTCCCTCGGGCTGGAGCCGATGGCCGTATTCCCCCTCCCCCACAATGCGGATGGCCCGCAGCAGCGCACCGATGCGGGCGGTGAGAATCCGGGAGAAGAAGGCGCTGAGCAGCAGGGTAAGCCCTGCAATCACCAGTGAGATGCTGCGCAGGTTCTTCTGCAGGCTGAGCAGCAGCTCTCCCTGGGCGGTGTCCTCCTCGTAGACGCAGATACATCCGATGGTCATGCCCCGGTAGACGATGGGCATGGCGGCGCTGGAGGCGAAGAGGGTCCCCCGGTACTTGGAATAAAATACGTCCTGTCCCTGAAGGGCCAGAACAATCTCCCGGTCCAGTGCGTAGCGGTACACAGGCGTGCCGCTGCCGCTCTCCTGTCCGGAGGCGGATCCGACGGGCTGGGCCAGGCTGTCGTAGAGAATCAACCCCGCCGGGTCCGTGACCAGCACCCTGGACAGCCCCGTGCTGTCCAGCATGTTCATCACCCGCTCCACCTGCTCGGCGGACAGGGATTCCAGTTCCATCAGGGCGGAGGCGATGACGGCGGCCTGACCCTTCATGGCGTCCCGCTTGGATCCGAACAGCAGGTCCTGGGATGCCAGAAGAGGATACGTATTCATCAGCACCAGCACCACCGCGAAAATGGCCAGGTAGCTCATAGCGTACTTCAGCTGTAAGGAGGAGAAGAACGGAACGCCCTTCCTCTTTTCCCTAACCTGTTCCACCTGCTCCGCTCCTTTCCGCCGCGCCTGCCCCTCAGCCCTCCCGGTCCTGAGCAATCAGCAGCTTCAGCGCCTCCACCCCCACCTCAATGGCTGCGGAGGTATCGTGGGACTCCTGCTGGTCCAGGCCGGCGGCCTCCCGCTCCTGATTCCAGATGACATGGAACACGCTGCCGCACCGCACCCCCCGTGCGGCGGCCACGGCGAACAGAGCGGCCGACTCCATCTCAGAGGCCAGCACGCCCAGGCGCTTCCAGGCCTCCCACTTCTGCTCCAGCTCATAGGACACGGGCATCCGGCCCGGGGAGTGCTGGCCGTAGAAGGAGTCCTTGCACTGCACCACGCCCGCCTTCCAGGGCTTGCCCAGCTTCCGGGCGGCCTGGACCAGGGCGGACATGGCCTGATAATCGGGGACGGCGGGCCACTCAATGGGGGCGTATTCCCGGCTGGTGCCCTCCATGCGCACCGCGCCGGTGGCAATGACCACGTCGCCGCTGCGCACCTCCAGCTTGATGCCGCCGCAGGTGCCCACCCGGATAAAGGTATGGGCGCCCAGGGCGGTCAGCTCCTCCATGGCGATGGAGGCGGAGGGCCCGCCGATGCCGGTAGACACCACGCTGACCGGCTCGCCCAGAAGGGCGCCGGTGTAGGTGACGTACTCCCGGTTGGTCTGCACATGGACCGGGCTGTCAAACCGGGCGGCAATGTCCTTGCACCGACCCGGGTCCCCGGGCAGAATACAGTATTTTCCCACCTGGCCGGGGGAGCACTGAATATGATATTGGGTCTGACGTTCCTGCACAGTATACCACCTCACGTTTTTTTCCTATTATAGCGCACTCCCCGCCCCGGCGCAAGCGCCGGAGAAAATTTGCTTTTAGAAAAAACGTTACACCGTAAGGGTTTCAGATTATAAGGAAGTAATTTCAGAATAGATTGAAAAAAACACTCTGATTTGGCGTATAATAAAAATAAAACCATCGTTTTGGAGTGAGCATGAAGCAGTGCCTATATCTATATCCTTTATGCAGAGCGCGCCCCACAGCAATCCGGCAATGAAACCCAAACCGAAGAGGAAATATTACGGCATCGGCGAACTCCTGATTGCATACGGCATCAAATATTCTATCGGCTGCGGTTGCCGGGGAGATGTAGTCTTTGATGCAAAGACAGACGAGTTAGCCTGACACTATGAAGCTGACTTTCACGCCAGAAGAATCCCCAGTCTGGAATCCGGTGGCCCTAAACGGTATCTGCTGGCCGATGAAGACGCTTGGCATTTGGGAGGGAGAAGGACAACGTAACGACAGAGAAAGGGCCCAAGGCAGCGGCGCTGCCTTGGGCCCTTTTGTATTGTAAAAAAGACAACCACAGGCTATGCCTGTGGAATAAAAAAGGCTATGCCTATGAGTAGAAATGATAAACCTCCAACGATACAATAGGAGA
>JAAWHL010000106.1 GCA_022795855.1 Lawsonibacter sp. | reverse complement strand
TTTTGCGGGAATACTTGGTGTATTTCAAAAAAATTTAACGCAGGACGGCGGCAAAGGGCCCGTCAGTCGGCGTGCTGAGAAATATTAAACAGGCTCTAAGACCGCAAAGAACTTTGGGAGGTGTTTGCAGACATGAAGCGGCTGGGGTCTCTCCTCTTTGGCCTGCTGCCGGTGACCGCCGGATTTGCCTTCGCCTGGGGGCTGCGGCTGGTACTGCCCCTCTCCGGCCTCGGGGCAGTACCGGAAAGCTGTCTGGTTCCCGCCCTGTACCTGCTGCTGGTCCTGTTTCTGGGGTGGTTCAGCGTACAACTCGGGCTGAACTCCAGGCTGCTGTATGCGGTTCCGGCCCTCTGTCTGGTCCTGTCCCTGGTCCGGGACCTGCTGCCGTCCTATGTGCCGGTTCTGTATGCTCTGCCCATCCGGGGCGTCGCGGACCCCTTTCTGAACCTGTTTTTGTTTCTGGAACCCCTTTCCCGGGCGCTGATCCGCCTGGGCGGCTCTGCCCAGGCCGGGGCGGCCATTCTGACAGTGCTGGCCAACCTCCTGTCTCTGCTTGTTTTCCTGCTGGGACGGAAAATGGCGCAGCGTGCCATCGAAAATCAGCAAATGTGAGGAATGTACATGAATATCTACGCGGATTTATTCCTGGCCTTTGCCAAAATGGGGGCCTGCACCTTCGGCGGAGGCTACGCCATGCTGCCCATTCTCCAGCGGGAGATTGTGGAAAAGCGGGGCTGGGCCACCGACGAGGATCTGACCGACTACTACGCCATCGCCCAGTGCACCCCCGGCATCATCGCGGTGAACGTGGCCACCTTCATCGGCTTCAAGCAGAAGCGCTGCTTGGGGGGCGTTGTGGCCACCCTGGGCGTCGTGGCGCCCTCCGTGGCCATCATCGCCCTGATTGCCGCCTTCCTGTCCAACTTTGCCGATATCCCCCTGGTGCAGCACGCCCTGTCCGGGGTCAACGCGGCGGTGGTGGCCCTGATCCTTTCCAGCGTCATTAAGCTGGGCAAAAGCACCCTGAAGGACGCGGTGACGGCGGGTATCTTCCTGGCGGTAATGGCCCTGTCCTTCTTTGCGGGGTGGTCCCCCGTGCTGATGGTGGTGCTGGCCGGGGCCGCGGGCTGGCTGGCCCGGCGGCTGAGAGGGCTGGAGCAGGAGGCGAAGTCATGATTTTGCTGCGGCTGTTTTTTGAGTTTTTCAAAACCGGGCTGTTCGCCGTGGGCGGCGGGCTGGCCACCATCCCTTTCCTTCAGGACATCGGCGCCCGCACCGGCTGGTTTTCCAACGCTGACCTGACCACCATGATTGCCGTGTCCGAGTCCACCCCGGGCCCCATGGGGGTGAACATGGCCACCTATGTGGGCTTTCAGACCGCAGGCGTGCCCGGCGCGGTGACCGCCACCCTGGGGCTGATCGCCCCATCCATTATTGTGATTGTGGTCATCGCGGGATTTTTGGAGAAATTCCGCAGGTCCAAGACGGTGGACGCGGTGTTTTACGGGCTGCGCCCCGCTTCCACCGCCCTGATTGCCGTAGCCGGGCTGAACGTGGCCCTGTCGGTCTTTTTCGCCTTGGGCGGCGTGACGGAGCACACCCTTACCCCCATCTGGCCGGTCATCATCCTGGCGGCGGTGATTTTTGTCTGCCAGCGGTACACCCCCCTGAAAAAGCTGCACCCCGTCGCCTTTATCGCCGCCGCCGCGCTGGCGGGGGTCATTTTCCAATTCTGAAATCCCGTTCCGCCTGGTGCGCCCCCAGCGGCTTATGGGGCGGGGACGCAGAGGGAGGGGAAATGTATTTTCATTCACCGGAAGAGTTAACAGGCATTGTACCGATATGTAACGGCGTCCGGGACAGGGATTATTCATATGAATCTCTGGTTTGGAGCTGCGGCATTCAATTTGAAGCGTATATCAACCGCTTTTTTGACGACCATCTTCATGATGAACATTGAGCTGATGTGTTGTTTTCGTTCCTGTTGTCTGATGATTATGATGGCTCTGACAGTCAAATGGGCGCCGCCCGCCTGATATCAAGAACGGACAGGCAAGTGCTGAAAAAAGAACTGCTGCCCAAAGCACAGGGGAATGAAACGGCTTGGAAAAGGCCGTTTCCCGATGTGGGGAATTCAGAACTTCTATGCCGCTGAGAGCCCGGTTAACCTCTCTCAGCACACCGGCGGCGGTCCTTTTGCCGCCATTCGGCATACCGCGAGATCTTAAACAGGCTTTGAGACATCCGCGTGTAATGATGAGGTTCAGACAGGCATCAGGAACTCAAAAGCGAATTGGGAAATTTGAAAAGGAGCGCGCTATGTACATTGACAGGACACAGTACGCCTCCCGCCCTTCGGACGGCCGCATCCCCCAGGAGCTGGCCGTCTACGACAGGCTGGAGGAGCTGAATATCCCCTATATCCGGGTAGACCACGACCATGCCGACACCATCGAGTTCTGCCTGGAGGTGGAGGCGGTGCTGGGCGCCAAAATCTGCAAAAACCTCTTCCTCTGCAACCGGCAGCAGACGGAGTTCTATCTGCTGATGATGCCGGGGGATAAGCCCTTCAAAACCAAGTACCTCTCCGCCCAGCTGGGCTGCGCCCGGCTCTCCTTTGCCGGCGCGGAGCACATGCGGGAGTTCCTCCAGACCGTCCCCGGCTCGGTCAGCGCGCTGGAGCTGCTGTTCGACCGGGAAAACCGCGTCCGGCTGGTGATTGACCGGGACCTGATGCAGGACGAGTACATCAGCGGCCACCCGGGCATCAGCACCTCCACCCTGCGCCTGCGGCGGGAGGACCTGCTGAAATATGTGGATGCCGCCGGCCACAGCCCCATCTATGTCAACCTGCCCGGCCCCGGCCAGGAGGCGTAAAAAATCCGGACGGCCTGAAACCGTCCGGATTTTTTACGCCTTCCTCAAAATGCCCATGGGGGTGCTCTCGCTGCTCTGGCCCAGGGGGTTGTCCCCCAGAATCCGGGCCAGCTGGGCCATGGAGGGCTCCTTCTCCGAAAAGCCCAGAATGTTGGCCCCGATGTCGTTGATATCCACAATGGCCACCGGGTGGCCCAGGGCCTGGGCCAGCGTCCGGGCGGTGCCCATGGGGTCGGCAGGGGTCAGGACCACGTAGTGGTCGTAGGGGGGGATGGTCCCCTCGGTAGGGCCGTCGATGCCCCGGGCCTTGGGCCCGGCCACGATGTAGAACCAGCCCTTCCGGCGGAAAATCTTACCAATCACACTGCAGAAGGCGGCAAAGAGGATGCGCAGCGTGCCGCACTCCCGCAGGGCCATCTCCATGGTCTCCGGAATGCCCAGGCCGATGCCGGCGGGGGTTTTGGTGACGTACCGGCTCAAGGTGACGGCCAGAGGACGTGGCTTGATGTCCTCCATGGGGATGGCCCGGCTCTGGGTGCAGGCCACGGCCTTCTCCGAGATGAAAAGAATATCCCCCGGCTGCATCCGGTCCTTGGCGTACCGGACCACCACGTCGGACATGTCGTCCGCATCGGTAATCAGGTGGGTCTTCACCGGGATGCGCTGGTAATCCACCCCGTCCACGGTGCGGACCAGCTCCTTGCCTGGGTTGGCGCTGTACTGCATTTCCTCGCTCATTTGTATCTGGCTCCTCTCAAAAAGGGCGGCCGCCCGCCCGCTGATTGTTTTTTAACCGGAATTCAGATCTATTATAACACCGGAGGGGGCCGGTTTCCACAGTTTTCGGAAAACGAATCGCCAATTTCCTCCGGCAGGGGTCGCCGCCGGTGCTCCGCCGGCCCCCAGGCGGGCAGAGGCAGGCGCTGCATGGCCCCGAAGGCCCGGGCCTTCAGCCCCGGATAGCGGCCGTTCAGCTCGTAGACCAGCTCCTTGATTTCCTGGCGCTTGGTGTTCCCGTCGGCGGGACAGGCGCTGTCCGTCACGGGCAGCGCAAGCCGCCGGGCGGTGTTCCGAATCAGGTTTTCCCCGCAGTAGAGCAGGGGCCGGATTTGGGTGATTCCGGTCCGGTCCAGGTAGGTGACCGGCTGGAAGCAGGACAGCCTCCCCTCGAAAATCAGGGACAGAAAGAAGGTCTCCACCGCATCGTCGTAGTGGTGCCCCAGGGCGATTTTCCTCATCCCCCGCTCCAGCAGCACGCCGTGCAGCGCCCCCCGGCGCATCTTGGCGCACAGGGAGCAGGGATTTTTCTCCTGTCGGAGGTCGAAAATCACCCGGCGTATCTCGGTGGGAATCACCGTGTAGGGCACGCCCAGCTCCCGGCACAGCTCCCCCACCCCGGTGAAGTCCGCACCCGGGCCGGATCCGGCCGCCCCCAGATCCAGCGTAACGGCCTCCACCGTGAAGGGCACGGGATAGAACTCCCGCAGCCGGGCCAGGGCGCAAAGCAGCACAAGCGAGTCCTTTCCGCCCGAGACCCCTACGGCCACCCGGTCGCCGGGCTGAATCATATCGTAGTCCTCCACACAGCGGCGGACCAGGGAGAGAATTTTATTCAAGGCGTGCATCCTCCTGAAAAAGCAGGGATTTTCGGCTGCGCAAAAAAGAAAATCGAACGCGAGATTTTAAGAGATTTCAAGAGATAAACGGAGAAAACAAGAGAAAATATATTCCTACATAAAAATTTCCGAAAAAACCGTTGACACCGGGGAACACAGATACTATAATACAAAACGCTCCGCTTGTACAGTGGGGCCGTGAATTTTGTCCAAAATTCATTTTTTGCACATAATTGAGAGGAAAATGGAGGTCAAACCTATGTCCACGTTCATGGCAAACAAGGGCAGCATCCAGCGCAAGTGGTACGTTCTGGATGCCGCCGGTAAGCCCCTGGGCAAGACCGCTGCCGCCGCCGCCAACCTGCTGCGGGGCAAGCTGAAGCCCGAGTACACCCCTCACGCCGACTGCGGTGATTTTGTCATCATCATCAACGCCGACAAGGCCGTGCTCACCGGCAAGAAGCTGGACCAGAAGTTCTACCGCACCCACTCCGGCTGGGTGGGCGGCCTGAAAGAGGTCAAGTACCGCACCTTGATGCAGAACCGGCCCGAGCTGGCCATGAAGCTGGCCGTCCGCGGCATGATGCCCCGCAACGTCATCAGCCGCAATTCCATGACCCGCCTGAGAATCTATCGCGGCGGCGAGCACGAGCAGGCCGCCCAGAAGCCCGAAGTTTGGGCGCTGTAAGCTAGGAGGTAGACGAGCATGTATAAGAGCAAAAAGCCTTATTTCTATGGCACCGGCCGTCGGAAGTCCTCCGTTGCCCGGGTTCATCTGTTCCCCAACGGCACCGGCGCCGTCACCATCAACGGACGCGATATCGACGACTATTTCGGCCTGGAGACCCTGAAGCTGCTGGTCCGCCAGCCCCTGGTTACCACCGGAAACGCGGAGAAGATGGACATCGTGGCCACCGTCTCCGGCGGCGGCGTCACCGGCCAGGCCGGCGCTATCCGCCACGGTGTGGCCCGCGCCCTGCTGCTGGCCGACGAGAATAACCGCCCCGCCCTGAAGGCCGCCGGTTTCCTGACCCGCGACCCTCGTATGAAGGAGCGCAAGAAGTACGGCCTCAAAGCCGCCCGCCGCGCGCCCCAGTTCAGCAAGCGATAATCGGCTGTTCAAACCGTATCAAAATTGCTCAAAAACCCCGGAAAA
>JAAWHL010000105.1 GCA_022795855.1 Lawsonibacter sp. | reverse complement strand
AGGGCCATGGTGTCATTGTTGCAGAAGATGCCCTTCAGGTCGGGGTGGTTCTGGATCCAGTTGGCGGCAATGGTCTTGGCCTGGTTGCGGTCCCAGTCGGCGTTCTGCTCCTCCACCACGGTCAGGCCGGAGTTGTTGTCCGCGATCCACTGCTTGAAGCCGGCGGTGCGCTGACGGGCGGCGAAGGCCTTGGGCATACCGATGACGATGGCGACCTCACCCTGGTCCCCCAGCTTCTCAGACAGCCAGGCGGCGGCCAGCTCGCCGTTCTGGGCGGCGTTGGGGCCGACATAGTGGTTGGCCTGAGCGATCAGACCGTCGTTGACGTTCACGGTGAGGACACCGGCGGCGTTGGCGCTCTCAACGGCAGAGGTCAGGTTGGAGTCGGAGATGGGGCTGAGCATCAGGGCGGTCTTGCCGCCGGTGGTGAAGTTTTCCGTCATGGTCTGCTGGAGAATCTCGTCGTTTTCGCTGGTAGTGGCGTTTACCTCAATGGTGATGCCGGCGTCGGAGGCGGCCTGCTGATAGCCCTCCTCCAGGGTGCGCCAGAACTCGTTAGACAGGGACTTCATGACAACGGCCAGCTCTGCGTTGGCGGGGACGGTGACCTCCACTCCGTTGGCCGCCCGCAGCTCCTCAATGGTCATGGCGTCCGCGGCGTAGTCGGGGTTGAACTCTCCGGCATCCTGGGGGGTGCTGGTGCTGCCGGGGTTGGAGCCGGAGGTGGAGGCGGGGTTGGAACCGACGGTTCCGGGGGTGCTGGTGCTGCCGCCGCCGCAGGCGGTCAGGCTGAGGGCCAGTGTCAGGGCGAGGGCCAGGGCGATCATTCTCTTTTTCATTTTGTTTTCCTCCTGAAATATAATTTTGATTGGGGACAAGCCGTTTATCTTAACATGCTCAGAATCAGGCGCTGTGCGCTGATTCCGTCATGCTTGGATACTGTGTCGCGGATATGGTCCACGCCCTCCCGGTCCACCTTGGACTTAATCAGTTCAAAGGCATCGATATTGGCGCGGCACTCCGCCTTGGAGTTCTCCCGGATGGGGAAGGTGTCGAAAAACACCACCCCGTCGTAGCCGTAGCGCTCCAGGTAGTAGATGAACTCGGCGGACTGGGCAAAGCTGAGGGAGCCAAAGATCAGGCCGCTGTCCTTCCAGCCGTAGCCGTCGTTCATGTGCAGGCCGAAGAGCTTGCCCTTGGCCGCCGCCAGGGCCAGGCCGAAGGAGGGGTTGTCGTGCTTCATCAGCATGTGACAGTAGTCCAGCGTGCAGCCCACATTGGGCCGGTCCACCTCGTGGATGAGGTAGAGCGTCATGCCGGTGCTGTCCACCATGGCGAAGTCCCGCTCCTCAAAGGGCTTGTACTCAATGCTGATTTTCATATCGGGGGCGTAGTCCGCCACCTCCCGGATACCCTCCACCAGCTTGTTCCAGCTGTCCTGATAGTCCATCTGGAAGGGGTAGTCGAAGCCGTCGTTCTCAAACCACAGGGTAATCACGCTGCCCCCCAGCTCACGGCACAGATCGCAGGCCTCCTTGGCCAGGTCGATGGCCCGTTGCCGCAGCGCTGTATTAGGGTTGGTGAAGTCGCCGTCCAGCCAATCCTTCCGCCAGCGGACGGCAAAGCCGTTGACCTTGAGGGGGGCGATGGCCTTTTTCAGCTCCTCCAGGTCATACCCGGCGATGTGCTCCGGGTAGTTGAACTCCAGGTGGGTGATGCCGTCCATCTTCTTATAGGCCTCTATGGCGTCAAAGACGGTCTGGCCCTTGAAGACAAAGGAGTTAAATCTTCCTGCGTAATTCATGTTATTTCCTTCCCTTCCTGATTTTGTAACCGCTTACATTTTCGGCAATAAATTATTCCGCGCGAAACGGGTGGCAACAATTGTAACCGCTTACATTTTTTGCACGAAAAATATTTCCTTGAATCAGGAAATATTTTTCGAAAAAAGTGTCAGGTCTTTGAAAGTCCGGACAGCCGTTCCGATCCCCGCAGAATCAGGTAGGAGGGCACCATTACCGTTCGGACCGCCTGGTCGGGAGCTTTCAGCCGCTCCAGCAGAACCTCCATAGCCAATTGCCCCATCTCCCGCTCGGAGCGGTTGACCACGGACAGGCCGTAGTCGATGAGCCGCAGTGTTTCGATGTCGTCAAAGCCCATCAGCGAGATGTCCCGGCCGATTACAATTCCCTTTTCTGTGAAATACCGCAGACAGCCCAGAGTCATCATGTTGTTGCAGGCAAAGACGGCGGTGGGCGGGTCGCTGGATTCCATCAATGTCTTGGTGGCCTGGTAGGCCAGCTCCGACTTCTGATCCGCCTGGAGCATATACTCCTTCCGGATGGGGATACCGGCCTCCTCCATGGCCTGGAGATAGCCCTGTGTCCGCTCATAGCCCGGGGTGTTGGAGAGGATGCCCTCAATAATGGCGATTTTCCGGTGTCCCTCCGCAATCAGCTGCCGGATCGCCATGCGGGTTCCGTTTTTGTTCTCCGTGAGCACACTGCTGAAGGTTCCGCCCTTCAGGCAGCGGTCGAAGAGTACCACGGCGATTCCCTGCCGCTCGAACTCCTCAAGGAGCGCCCGGGTGGTCTCGTCCCGGCCGTCTACCGGGGAGATAATGACCCCGTCAAGCCGCTGGGCCCGGACGACATTCAAAAAGTTGTGCTCCCGCCAGACCGTCTCATCCGTGTTGAAGAAGAACACGTTGTACAGGCTCTGCTCCGCCACATGGCTGATCCCCCTCAGGGCGCCGGAAAAGAAGGGGTTTTCAATATCCGGAAAGATGACGCCCACGTTGTGGGTGGCCTGCACGCTCAGACTCTTTGCCACGGCGCTGGGGGTGTAGCCGCACTCCTCGATTACCGCCAGCACAAGCTCCTTGGTCTTGGCCTTCACCAGGGCGCTGTCATTCAGAACCCGGGAGACGGTTGCGGTGGAAACGCCGGCCCTCTTGGCAATATCACTAATATTCATAGCTCTCCATTTGTATGTTTGTAACCGCTTTCATGGCGTAAGAGTACCACATTTTCAGGCCTATGTCAACAGAAAATGTAACCGCTTTCATGAATTCGGAGCAAGCACCAAAAAGGAGGGCGGAATTTAGGGCAGACTGCACAAAACCCGGCGGCTGGAGGTCAGGTGCTGCGGCAGGCCCCTGATTGCCGCGGATATTGAATAAAAAGACAGAGCCGCATCCCTGTATCGGTGAAAGGATACGGGGATGCGGCTTTCCCGGGGAAAAGAAAATGTGTTATCCGTGCTTCGGCGGGTGCAGGTCCCAGTCCGGGAAGCAGCTGGCGAAGCCCTCCAGATTTTGAGTCAGCATGACGGACTCCATTTTTGCCAGATCGGAGTCGTCCTGACCAAACAGCGCTTCCAGTTCGTCGAAATCAGCAATGCCATCCAGTTCCGGTGTATTTTCCATGATGAACCTCCCATTATGAAATAGCGGTTGTTACGCGACGATGTCCCGGACCTTTTCGCTTTCAAATGTCCGCACAAGGGATTGGGCCCGTGCCCACTCTGAGAGGGCGTCGTCGATTTTCTGCTTTCCGGCCGAGATTCTCTGGTTGAAGTCCGCGTTGGTGTTCACCGTGCCCGCGGCAATATCCTTGACGGCCCTGGAGGAGCTGAGGAAGCAGAATATCGCCCCTGCCAGCAGAACGATGCCGATGGGGAAAAGGGCAATCAGACCGATCAGACCCAGGACGGCCAGCACGATGGAGGCGATTTTCAGCTGCTGGGGCCGCTGAGTCTGTACTGACCCCAGGGCCTCGGTCCGGCGCTGCTCCATGTGCCGCTCAAAGTCCGCCTTCAGGGCCGCGCCGTTGGTCCCGTCGCGGGAGGCGCCGCACCAGCCTTCGATTTCCAGCGTAATCTGCTCAGGGAAATCGGACTTTTTCTCTGTGATGTAGCTCTCAAATCCAGTGCGGATGTAGCTGCTCAAAAAGGACACGGCGGTTTTCTTCTCAGAGGGGCGTATGCCCTCTTTTGTGACAATGACGTTGGTCATTTGGCCGATAAGGTCGATGGTCTCCTCCCGCTTTCTGCGTTCCGCCTCCAGGATGGAGGCCCTGGCCGCCGCGGTGTCGCCGTCGAAGTGGCGCACCGCTTTCAGATACTGCTCCTCCTTGCGCAGGGGCTCCTCCTTGTCGTCATAGCGGCTGATCAGGGTGACCAGGGTCTGGTCGATATCCCGCTTCAGCTTTTGCTGATCGACCTCTACATGCTTCATGCGGGAGAAGTTGTTGGCGATCTTATCCACGGAGTTGATACGGCTGACGTAAGCGGAGATGGCGCCGTATTCGTGGACGCAGCTGCTCATCTGGGGGAACTGCCCCTCCAGGTCGACGGTGAAGTCCTCGCAGTAGGCCCGCCACTGCTCGGCCTGCCTGGCCTCAAAGTCGTCGCCGTTCTCCTGGATTTCCTTCATCCACTTTGCCACATAGTCGTCGCACATGTGCTTCTGGTCCGGCCCGAAGACGCCGTTCAGATAGGCGTTCAAATAGGTGAAGTTGCTTTTGGTGAAGTTGGAGGCGGTCTGCTTGGCAAAGTAGATGGACAGCCACTCATAGCAGGTGTCCGTGCGGTTGTTCCGCCGGCAGATCAGGGCCATGGTCAGCGCCGTTTTCTCCTCGTCCCGCTTCACCGCCTCGGCGATGGCGCGGCCGGCGAGGTCGCGGTCGTTGCCGATCCAGGCGGAGACGGCGATGAGACAGGGGGCCAGCCAATAATCGGGGGTGGAGAGCATCAGCTCTTCTGTAACCTGGGAGATGGTGGTCTTTTTGACCAGGGCCAGGTCCGTGGCCTGGAGCACGCCCAGCATGGTTTCCCGGACGGTCTTATAGGCGCCGAAGTTCTGCTCCAGCTCCTGGCGCACACGGATCAGCTCCGTGGCGGCTTTTTGCAGCGCGGCAGTCTTCTTGTGCTCGTTCAGGAAGCGCTCGAAGCTGCTTTTCAGGGCCTGCAGGTCCCGGTTTACCTTTTCCAGGTCGCTGCTGACGCTGTCAATTTTTCGGCTGCTCAGGGCGACCTCCGCCTCGATGCGCTGTGTCGCGGCCGCGACCGAGTCGATCCTCCTTTCAATTCCGGACAGATTGATGTTTGTGATTTGCGAAGCCATGTCTTCTCCCCTTTTCTTTCTTATCATTACGCCCGACCCGTACCCTGCGCCGGATGCGGAGGGGCGCTGGGCACGGAATTACGCAATACCCGCATCCTTGCGGTATTTTTCACATTTTTGCTGATATACGCCTGAAAACTTTCCCTTTAGCGCCGGGTTGCTGATTGCGGAGATTACCTGTCCCACAGCGGCGACATAGTGCTCGTAGAAGTAGTTTGCCTTTGCCTTCAGATAAAAGCTGTTGTTCAGGTAGGGGGAGTCGGGATTGGTGTCGATCGCCTTCAGCAGGGCGAAGCAGGTTTTGGGGATGCCGCAGTGGGAGGCCAGCTCCTGGTACATTTCCAGAAGATTTTGGGTCAAAAAGCTGGTCGAGGTCCGCTTTCCGATGAGATAGGGGCACAGTGTGTCGATAAACTCACACAGGGCTGCGGCATCCTCCTCCGCCTGCATGTTGGAGGCCACCAGCTGGATCACATTTTCCTCGTAGTCAGCCAGGTTGCAGGCGGAGGACAGCAGCAGGCCCCGGATGTCCGTCACCTCGTCATATTCCAGCGCCACATCCTGAATTCGGGAGAAAAACTGACGCATGGAGTCCGGCTTTCTGGCGGTGAACTCGTCGTAGTAGGCCAGAATATACATGGCCGGGGCGTTGTCCATGGAGAT
>JAAWHL010000104.1 GCA_022795855.1 Lawsonibacter sp. | reverse complement strand
TTCAGCCGGTCGCACTCGCAGTCGGTGATGATGAGCAGGGGGGCCTCCTTTGGAAAATCCCCTGCGTGCTCCAGCAGCTCCACACCCGGCTGGAGGACTGTGCCGCCCCGGCCCCGCACCCGGACGCTCCCGGCGATTTCGGCCGCCTCCATATACCCCTGATCGTAGGGGGCGGCGTCGCAGAAGACCACCCGCACCCGGTTCACGTCCCGGGCGGCGCTGTAGCTGGCGATGGCCCCCAGGGCGGCGGCCAGGAGGGAGCGGTCCATGGAGCCGGAGGTGTCCAGCAGCACGCCGAAGGTCCGGCCCGCGTGGGCGGCCTCCTCGTACCGGAAGGAGGGGCGGGGGATGTCCGGCGAGGACGACTGCCGCCGGCTGAGGCGGGCGTAGGTGCGGCGTTTTTCCAGGGGCTCGAACCGCTCGTCAAACCACCGGGCCAGCTTTACGTCCCAGGGGATGGGGGGCTGGGACAGGGCGCGTATCTCCTCCACCAGCCCGGAGGGGAGATACCCCCGCTCGTGGGCCTGGTGGTAGTCCAGCCCCCGCTGGACAGCGGAGCGGCACCAGGCGTCCAGGTCCACAAAGTCCTTGGAGCCCCGCCAGTCCGGGGGGCCGAAGAGGATGTCGTGCTGCGCCATGCGCCGGTATTTCCGCAGATTGACGGCCAGAAGGTCATAGACGCTCTCCGCCGACAGGCCCTGGAGCTCCGGGTCGAAGAGCAGTCCCTCGGGCATGGAGCCCGCCTCCATGTCCCGCAGCCACTGGTTGATGACATAGTCGCAGGCGATATTCCACAGCTCCGGGTCCCGCGTCCCCAGGCGCTGCTCGTGGCACAAAGCGGCGTGGAGGTACTCGTGGGCCAGAACGAAGCGCCACTCCTGCTCGGTCAGGCGGGCGGAGGGGTTGACATAAATTTCACGCATGTGGACGGAAATCGCCGCGATGGAAATGCCCATCCGCTGAACCGCCGCAGGGTCGTCCACCAGCCGGAAGCCGGAGGCCACTCCGCCCAGCAGGGGGTAGCTGGACAGGAACCACTCCTGGGCCCGGTGGATAGGCCCCGCTTTTCTGCGGGGCCCCGGCTCGTCCCTCACGCCTCCGGCGTAGTCCACAGCGGTGCGCAGAGCGTCCCGCAGGCTCTCGGCGAAGAGCTGCCGCCAGTCGGTGACGCCGCGCCGCCAGTGGACGCTGACACGCGGCCTCCACACCATATCCGGCCGGCCACCGCTCATGGTGGAAAAGCGGAAATAGGCCTCGTCCCGGTGTTCCCTGAGCCAACGATAAAGGGTTTCCTCCTCCCGCGTGTTGGAGGGCAGGGGGTAGGACAGCTCGCCGGGCGGGACGCCGATGTGCAGGTCGGCCAGATACCGGGCGGCGGCGCAGTCGCAGGCGGCGTTCCAGACCGGGTCTGTGTCCCGGCCCTCCCGGATGTGCCCCAGGGCCAGATGGAGCAGGCAGTGGGCCAGCACATAGGCCCACTCCCGGGGCGCGGCCCGGCGGCGGCTGTTGGCGTAAATGCCGCCGTTGGCATCCACCCAGGCCCAGTCCTCTTTCGCCATGGGATAGCTGTCGTCGAAGTGGAGCGAGGCCTCCTCCAGCAGGGGGCCCAGCACCGGGTTTGCCTTCACCAGCCCAGCGCCGCCCTGGAAGGCCTCCTGGGCCGGATTGGCCCTTTTCTGCTTCCCGCTCATCCGCTGCGCTTGTCGGCCAGCCGGGGCAGATCCCGGAAAAGCTCCACAACGAACCAGTCGGGCAGCTCCTTCCCGTCCTCCGGAGTGACCGCCATCCGGGCGATCTCCAGGCTGATGTCGGCCAGCTCAGTGATGCGGTCCTTGGCCTGGAGGACCAGAGCCCGGCTGTCGCCGCTCAGCCGGCCCCGCTCGGGGGGCAGCTCCTTCACCAGCCGGGCCCGGAGGGATTGGGCCAGGAAATAGAGCACGTCCCGCTCCTCCGGCTTGTCCGGCCAGGGCTGCTCCCCGGAGAGAATCCGGTCCAGGGCGTACTGGCTGCGTATCTGGCGGATGTAGGCCAGAAACTGCACGGCGTGCTGGGGGCTGAGGCTCCCCGCCGCCAGAATCTGCAAGCTCTCCGTGCTGATTTCCGGCCCGCAGCTCTGGATGGCGTCGCTGAGCATGTGCCAGGACCGGGGGGTGGAGAAGGGCTCCTCGCTTTTGGGGGGCTTGGCCCACAGGTGGTCGGGGCGGCTGGAGATGTAGTCGTAGACATAGGGGTGGATGCCGTGGCCGGCGGCCCATTCCAGCCACAGACGGGGGCTGGCGGTGAGCTCCACATGGAACATCCGGTTGATGAGGGCGGAGGACATGGGCCGGGTGATGGCGTTGTCCTGGGCCCGGTTGCCTGCCCCCACCACAATGGAACCCTCGGGCAGGCGGTACTCCCCGATGCGCCGTTCGTGGATCAGGGAGTAAAACGCCTTCTGCACCTCGGAGGAGCAGGCGTTCAGCTCGTCCAGAAACAGCACGTAGGGCTCGCTGCGGGCGATGGTACGGGGCGGGCAGAACTGGCTGAAGCCGTCCCGAATCTGGGGGACGCCGATGATGTCCTCCGGGGCCAGCTGGCTGCCCAGAAGGGAGACGCACTCCAGGCCCAGCTGGCCGGCGAATTCCTGGACGATGGCGGACTTGCCGATGCCCGGTGCGCCCCAGATGAAGACCGGGCGGATCAGGCCCACGTTCAGCAGGACGTCCAGCAGCTGCCTGTGGTTGACGGTGACGGTGAGATTCATAAAGAAGACGCTCCTTACGCGGAATTATGGTGCTGGAAAAGAGAAAAACAGCCGCCCGTTTTCCGTCCGGGCGGCTGCGGAGGGCGTGGGAGGGCAGGCGCTGTTTCCGGCGGAGGACAAAACACCCCCAGCCGCTTTCACACAGGCGCGGTGAAAGCGGCTTTCAAGCGGAACGGCAGATAGGGGCGGAGTCCTCCGCGGTCAGAACTGGCCGCACTCCTGCAACGCTTTGATGCACTTGGGGCATATATTTTTCCCGCGGAAAACGACCACATCCTTGGCGTCGTCGCAGAAGATGCAGGAGGGCTGATATTTCTTCAGAATGATGGAGGGGCCGTCCATGTAGATTTCCAAAGAGTCCTTCTCGGCAATATCCAAAGTACGGCGCAGCTCAATGGGCAATACAATGCGCCCCAGCTCATCGACTTTCCGCACAATTCCGGTTGACTTCATAATGACCATTCCTTTCCTTGTCCATTCCTTCGTCCATTTCCCAGCGCAAAAGGGGAATTCTCCCCAGAAAACGGCAAATTCGCCATCCAATGACATCATAATTATACTACAAAGATTGATTCTGTCAACTGTAAATGTGAAAATACTGCAAAAATTGTCTGGAAAGTAATGCGTCTGGCTGAAAATAGCGGAAGAGGTCGAAAAATAATGGATGGAGGCGAAAACGGGATTTCCCTGGGGCAGGCGGCCGGGCAGGCATGTTTTTCCCCCTTGTCCCGTATAAATGGGACAGGAGGGGGCGGAAGAAATGACAATGACGGTAATCTGGACCGGCATGGTGGTAATTTCCATTCTGTGCGGCCTGGCCTGCGGCCGGGGCGAGCTGGTGGCGGCCGCGGCGGTGGAGGGGGCCCAGGCGGCGGTGGAGCTGTGCCTGTCCATTGCGGGGATGCTGTGTCTGTGGACGGGAGTGATGGAGGTGATGCGGCAGTCCGGGCTGGCGGAGAAGCTGTCCCGCCTGCTGGGGCCGGTGCTGCGCCTGCTGTTCCCCGGCGCAAAGGGGGACCGGGCGGCCATGGAGAGCATCTCGGCCAACGTGTCGGCAAACCTGCTGGGGCTGGGCAGCGCGGCCACCCCCCTGGGGCTGGAGGCGGCCCGCCGGCTGAGCCGGAGCAGTCCCGGGGTGGCGTCGGACGCGCTGTGTATGCTGGTGGTGTGCAACACGGCCTCCATTCAGCTGATTCCCACCACGGTGGGCAGTGTGCGGGCCGCGGCGGGCAGCGCCGCCCCCTTTGATATTCTGCCGGCAGTGTGGCTGGCCTCGGCCCTGTCGGTGGGGGCGGGGGTTCTGGCCTGCAAGGTGTGCGCCCGGGTTTGGAGGAGCTGACAGAAGTATGGCGGACCTGATTTTCACCATGATTGTCCCCTTTACGCTGGCCGGGGTGGCGGTATACGCCGCCTTGCGCCGGGTGGACGTGTACAGCGCCCTGATGACCGGCGCGGGGGAGGGGCTGAAGACCCTGTGGAGCATTGTCCCTGCGCTGATTGGACTGATGACGGCGGTGTACATGCTGCGGGCCTCCGGAGCGCTGGACCTGGCGGCGGAGCTGCTGGGCCCGCTGCTGGAGCGGGCGGGGCTGCCTCCTCAGCTGCTGGGGCTGATGCTGGTGCGGCCCATCAGCGGCTCGGCCGCCCTGGGGGTGGGGGCGGAGCTGATGGAGACCTACGGCCCGGACTCCTACCTGGGCCGGGTGGCGGCCGTGATGCTGGGCTCCACCGAGACCACCTTTTATACCATCGCGGTCTACTTCGGCGCGGTGGGGATTACCCGCAGCCGCTATGTGGTGCCCGCCGCCCTGTGCGCCGACCTGACCGGCTTTCTGGCGGCGGCCTGGGCGGTGCGGGTGTGCTTCGGCGGAGGATGAGCCGCCCTCCCGGCCGGGGGCCGCTCCCCGCGGCGCGCCGAAAAAATTGGGGGGAAACTGTGTTTTTTTGGATTTTCCCGTTGGCTTTTTCCGGAATCTGTGCTATAATCCGGGTAAAAGAATGCAATTGCAGGAAAAATATTGCTTCAGGCGGGGCGCATCAGCCCCGCCTGAAGTGGTACAGGGAGAATTTTCAAACAACTTGGCCGGATTCCGACTGGATTTTGTCCAGAAAATACAGAGAAAGGGCGCGGCAAAATGGATCAATACTCTTTTTCTATTTTTCCCAATGAGAATTTTCTGGACCTGCGGCTGTACCAGTACGGCTGGGAGCAGTGCGCCCCGCTGCACTCCTACGGCCCCGCTGTGCGCAATCACTATCTGTTCCACTACGTGCTCTCCGGGCGGGGATTTCTCAACTCCACATCGGGGGACGGAGAGAGCCGCCACTACAAGCTGAAGGCCGGGGAGGGCTTCCTTATCTGCCCCGGCCAGGTGAACACCTACTATGCCCACCGGGACCAGCCCTGGAAGTACGTCTGGCTGGAATTTGACGGCCTGCGGGTGCCGGAATTCCTCAGCCGGGCGGGGCTGGACGTGTCCCAGCCCATCTACCGCTCCCACGACCGGGGCCGGGCCGAGGCGGTGGGGGAGACCATGCTGTACATCGCCGACCACTCCGAGCAGTCCACCCTGCACCTGATTGGACACCTGTGCCTGTTCCTGGACGGCCTGATTCAGTCCTCCGTCACCCGGAAGGAGAACCGGGGCGGCCAGCTGCGGGATTTTTACATCCAGGAGGCGGTGAACTACATGGAGCACCACTACCGGCGGGAGCTCACCGTGGAGGAGATTGCCGACGCCTGCAAGCTGAACCGCAGCTATTTCAGCAAAATGTTCAAGGAGCAGATGGGCTGTCCGCCCCAGGAGTTCCTGATTCGGATGCGGCTGTCCAAGGCCGCCGAGCTGATGCGGACCAGCGGCGCGCCCATCGGGGAGATTTCCCTTCAGTGCGGCTATCCCAACCAGCTCCACTTCTCCCGGGCCTTCAAAAAGCGCTACGGGCTGCCTCCCCGCCAGTGGCGGGCCCAGGGCGGGGCCGTGAAAAAAGGCTGACCGGAAAGCGGTCAGCCTTTTTTGCGTTGTAAAAAAGACAACCACAGGCTATGCCTGTGGAATAAAAAAGGCTATGCCTATGAGTAGAAATGATAAACCTCCAACGATACAATAGGAGAT
>JAAWHL010000103.1 GCA_022795855.1 Lawsonibacter sp. | reverse complement strand
AGGAGCATGATTGCGGCCAGAGCCAGGCTGAGAGCACGCTTCAGATTTCTCATGGATATTCCTCCTTTAATATTTGGCCGGGCCGGAGGCGAGCATAACTCCCCTTGCCCAACCTTGAGCATAGGATAACAAAAGACTTAAATTTCGTCAAGAGCTTCGGACCATTTGTAACAGAGGTGTAACATTGGACTCCTTTCTCCCGGAAGCGCGGCGAACGGCCCTTTTCCGCGCACAGGCCGGAAAAGGGCCGCTTTTGGGGGTGATACCTTATATAATATAGCAGGGGGGGGAGGTTCACTCTGTCTCGGCGTAAATTTGAATTCCAGAAATATCCATTTCTGCTGCCGCGCTCAGGCGCAGCACCACGGTGTTTCCCTGGCCCGGCATGGGAACCGCAAAGGATACCTGACCGTCCCCGGCCTCCGCCGTCAGCTCCGCTCCGGCGCACGCCGCCGACACCGCCGCCGGATTCTCACAGCGGACCACGGCCCGGGTGACGCCGCTGAAGCCGCTGTCGTACAGGGTCAGCTCCACCCAGCCGCCGGCCTCCAGGCCGATTCCGCCGCCGGAGGCAAACTGCGCTCCATGATGTCCCGTAATCTGGTCGTGGATGCCGTCGCTGTCCGCGTCGCAGCCCTGGGCGGAGTCAAATACCTGATGGGTAATCACCTCCAGCAGCTCCCCGGTGGTGCGGCCGGTATGGGCCGCCGCAATCATTTTGCTGAAAAAGTCCTGGCTCTCCGCCGTCAGCCGGATGTGCTCCATGCTCCGCCCGTTCCTCTGGCGGAGCATTTCGTAATACTCCAGAATGCCGTCCAGCAGTACGCCGGGGTCCTCCTCCGTCACCAGAGGGGAGAAGATGCTGGAGACCGTCACGCTGCGCAGCGTGGCGCACACGCCGTTCCAGGTGTCCGGGTCGGAGGCGGAGTACTCCGCCGAGGCCTTGGCCGCCCGGATGGCCTGATCATACTGCCCGCTGCCCAGGAAATACCGAAGCAGCATGAGGGGAATGGCGTTGGAGTGCTCGTCCAGCAGCTGCTCGGCGTAGGCGTTGGCCTGGGGAATGCTGTAATTGATTTGATTATTATAGGTAGTGTTGATATAGGTGATTTTCGCGTCGTTCCCCTCGTAGGGATCCATCATGGCCGTCAGCTCCAGATGCTGAAGAAATTCCCCCGTGGAGTAGCTGGTGCTGCGGGCAATGCCCACCGCCGCCATATTCAGAGCCAGAGAGGCGGTGAACACCGCCGGGAGCGCCGCGCAGGCCAGACGGGGACGCCAGTCCGTTTTCTTCGGAGCCGCGCGCCTCTTTTTGGAGACCGGCTCGGGCGCGGGCGCGGGGCGCTCTGGGGCGCAGCAGCGGATGACCAGCGCGAACACCACAAAGGCGCAGCAGATGAAATTGATAATGGACATGGAGACCTCCACACCCATATGGCACGCCGTCATCACCAGCGCCGCCCACAGGGCGGGGTACTCCCCCCGGAACTGCCACTCCTGGTCCTTCCGCCGCTTCAGCAGCAGCCAGAACATCCCCGCCAGCGCCCCCGCAAAGGGCACAAAGCCCAGGACGCCCGCCTCCAGAAGAATCTGGATGTAGTGGTTGTGGATGTATTTCGTCTCATAATAGAAGTCCTGCACGCTGGTCAGGCCGGTCTCAAAGGAGCCCACCCCGTTGCCCACCAGAGGGCTCTGGGCGAACATCTTCATGCCGTCCCGGAAAAACACCGTGCGCTGGATGGCGTTCTGGTTGGCCCAAAGGCCCTGGATGCGGTTGGCAATGAAGCCGGGCAGAAGGGTGTATTTCAGACGTATGGGGGTCTGGCCGTCAATCAGCGCCTCGCTGAGTACGGTGCCCTCCGCCGCCGTGAAGGTGAAGTAGCACACCTCGCTGTTCTCCGGCACGGTAAAGACCGCCCCATCCCCGGGGCCCTGATAGAGCACGGTGTCGGTGTGCATCATCACCTGGGACATGTCCTGGCTGATTACCTTGACGGTTACCTCCCCCGTAGCCTGCACGGACAGCACATGCTCCCCCGCCTCCGGATAGGCGCTGCGCTCCAGCTGCCCGCCGAAGGTGTAGGGGCCGCTGAGGTTGTAGCCCAGCAGCAGATAGACCCCCGCCAGGACAACCACTCCGGCCAGCACAACCAGTGCCAGCCCGCTGCGCTTCTCCATCACCCCGGTCAGGCGGGGCGCCAGCAGCCGCTCCAGCAGCACCGCCGACACCACATTGCCCGCCAGCGCCAGCAGCGGCACACACACCGCCGCCCCCGTCCGGTTGAAGAAGGGGAAGGCGGCAAACACCCACAGCAGGGTGGGCAGGGCGCAGTCCAGCATCCGGATCAGCGCGCCCCCCCGCCGCTCCCCGGCAAAGACGAGGTAGAAAATCACCGCCAGGGCAAAGCACGCCATAGCGCCCATACTGAACATCAGCAGGAAGGCAAAGGCGTTGACGGCCAGCATTCCCGCCCATACCGGGCGCATTTTGGGGTCCTCCTCCCCGCACAGCAGGCTCAGGGAGAAGAAAATGCCCAGAGCCACCACCGAGCTGAGAATATTCGCGTTGCCCAGAATGCCGGTCAGACGGGTCCCCGCCTCAAAGCCCATGTTGGTCTCCTGCATGGCGGGCAGAACCGCCCCCAGCAGGAGCTTCGTCAGCCCGGTGGATGCGGCCTCCACACTGAGCAGGGCGTAGAGGGCGGACATCCCCGCCACATTCAGCATGACCCTCCGGACCATTTGCCGGTCGAACTGCTTGGCGGTCATCACCCACAGAAACAGCACCGCCGCCACAAAGATTTCCGAGAAGGCCTCCAGAAAAAACTTTCCGGAGATGGCCCAGAACCGGGTCAGGCCGCTGGCCGCCACATAGCCCAGCAGAAGCAGGGCGGGCCAGGCGCGCAGCGGGGCCAGGTCCCGCCGCAGCAGCAGGGCAATCCCCAGCACGCCGGCCAGCAGGGTCAGCGTCTTGTAATTTCCCGCAAAATACACAAGGCCCAGGGCGGCAAACACCGCCGAGGCCAGCAGAGGCGGCAGCAGGGAATTTTGACGGACAGATGAAAGACGACTCATGGCGCGGTATCCTCCTTTGGTTCGGGCAAAAGTTTTTCCGAGTTAATCAGCCCTTTGAATACAGTCATCAGCAAAATGCGGATGTCCAGCAGCACCGACCAGTTTTCGATATAGAAAATGTCGTGCCGGATGCGCTCCTCTATAGAGGTGTCCCCCCGGAAGCCGTTGACCTGCGCCCAGCCGGTGATGCCCGGGCGGACCTGGTGCTTCACCATATACAGGGGGATGGTCTCCTTAAACTGCTCCACAAAGTGGGGCAGCTCCGGCCGGGGGCCCACCAGGCTCATGTCCCCCTTGAGCACGTTGAAAAACTGGGGCAGCTCGTCGATGGAGCACTTGCGAATCAGCGCCCCGAATTTGGTCTTGCGGGGGTCCTCGTCCCGGGACCAGCCGGAGTTCTGCCGGTCGTTCACCCGCATGGAGCGGAATTTGTACATGACAAAGGTCTTTTTATTCAGCCCTACCCGCTTCTGCCTGAAAATCACCGGCCCGGGCGAGGAGAGCTTGGTCCCGACGGCGGCAAAGAGCATCAGCGGGGAGGTGAGCACAATCAGCACCAGCGCGCCGCACACGTCCATCACCCGTTTGACGGCCGCATTGGCGATGTTGTCCAGCGGGATGCGGCGGATGTTCATCAGTGGAATCCCGTCCACCTCGTCGATGTAGGGATGGGGGGACATATAGTCGGCATAGAAGGGGATGAGGGACAGCTTCACCCCGTACTTCTCACAGGCGTGGATGACCTGGGAGATTCGCTCGCTCTCCTCCAGGCTCAGGGCGGCCACCACCTCGTCCACCGATTTTTTTGACAGGATATAGTCCAGGTCGTCAAAGCCCCCCAGCCGGCGCAGAGGGCTCATGGCGCCGCTGCCGCCGCACACCTGCCCGGCCGGCCTCAGCCCCAGGGACAGGTCCCGGGTGATGGCCTGATAGTACTGCCGGGCACCCTTGCCCGAGCCCACAATCAGCACATGCTTCTGGTTGTAGCCCAGCCCCCGGTAATACCGCAGGGTACGGCGCATCAGCAGGCGCTTGACCGCAATCAGCAGGGTGTCAAACAGGAAGTGAATCACCAGCACCCAGCGGGAAAAGTTCATGCCGCGCACCACGAACAGGACCACGACCAGCATCAGCGTGCCGATAAAATTGGCCTGGAGCAGCAGCTCCAGCTCCTTGGTGAAATTTTTCATCCGGAAGGACTCGTACAGCCCGAACATGGCGTACAGGAACAGGAACAGAGGAATCGAGGTCAGAATCAGGGGCAGATACCCCGACAGGGGAATGTGCCCCTGCTCCCCCTCGAAGAGGATGAAGCGCACCGCATAGGCCGGAACAAAGGAAAAGGCCACAAGGAAGCCGTCGGTCAGCAGGTTCATCAGGTTCAGTACTTTTTGATTCTCTTTAATCAAACCAGCATCTCCCAATTGATTTCTTCTCGTATTATGTTAAAATGGTGGTGTTTTAACCGCCTGCTTTGTCAGGCACATTTTGGGAGGTGTTCCCCGTGCCGCGAAAAATCCTGTATGCCGCCTCTACCATGGGGCATCTGAACAGCTTTCATCTGCCCTATCTGGAACGGCTGAGCCGGGAGGGGTGGGTGGTCCACATCGCCGCCCGGGACGCGGATCCGGACGCTCCGGGTACGGCGCAGGCCTTTGACCTCCCCTTTGAAAAGAGCATGTTTTCCCCCAAAAACCTGAGGGCCGTCCTCCTGCTGATTCGCATCCTGAGGCAGGAGCGCTACGACGCTGTCAGCGTACATACCGCCCTGGCCGCCTTCTTTGTCCGGCTGGCCGTGATGCTCTCCGGTCTCCGAAAGGAAATTCTGGTGGTCAACACGGTCCACGGCTATCTATTCGACCAGGATACGCCGCCGCTGAAACGCACCGTCCTGCTCTGGGCGGAAAAGCTGACCGCCTCCGCCACCGACCTTCTGCTGACCATGAACCGGCAGGATGAGGAAATCGCCCGCACCAACCGCCTGTGCGCCGGAGAGATTCTGCCTACCCGAGGGATGGGCGTCCGCTTTGACCCCTTCCGCCCCGCCGACAGCGCCCTGCGGAACCAGGCCCGCCGGCGCTTCCGGCTGCCTGAGGACGCCTTTGTCCTGCTGTACGCGGCGGAGTTTTCCGCCCGGAAAAACCAGGCGGAGCTCATCCGCGCCCTTCCCCGCCTGCCGGAGCGGGTGTGCCTGCTCCTGGCCGGGCGGGGCGCCGGCCTGGAGCAGTGCCGCGCGCTCGCCGGGCGCCTTCAGGTCAGCAGCCGGGTGGTCTTTGCCGGATTTGTTCCCGACGTCCAGGCCTGCTGCTGGGCCGCCGACGCCTGCGTCTCTACCAGCCGCAGCGAGGGGCTCCCCTTCAACCTGATGGAGGCAATGTACTGCGCCCTCCCCGTGGCGGCCACCCGGGTGAAGGGCCACGAGGACCTGATTGAGGACGGAAAAACCGGCCTGCTGTTCCCCTTCGGAGACCAGGAACAGCTGTGCGCAAAAATCCGCGCCCTGCTGGAGTCCCCGCCCCTGTGCATGAGGCTCGGGTATCAGGCGCGGGAAAACGCCGCCCGGTATGGCCTGGAACAGGTGCTGGAGGAAAATATGGAATGCCTCAACAGCTTTTTCTGCGCCCATGGCCTGGAACCGGCTCCCGCCGCCGGCCGAGACGCAGAACAGATTTTGACATCATAACGCTTTATTATACTATGTTCCGGAGCTTTTGACAAGACGGATATCAAAGGGATTTTCCTCAGTCAGGAAACGTCTACCAAAATTCTACCAACTGTCCCCCGGAGGGCCTGCGGCAGCGGGTCTTCCGGGGGTTTGTTCTTTTTCCGCGGCTACCAGGCGGCTACCAACGGAACTTTCAGGCTAAAGTTTCCTTTGTTTTTGAA
>JAAWHL010000102.1 GCA_022795855.1 Lawsonibacter sp. | reverse complement strand
CGCACATCGTCGGTGGATTCCGAAAGATAGTCGGATATTCCGCGCGAATGGTCGGTAAGCACACGCGACAGCGAGCCGCGGCGGAGGTCAAGGTCAATGTTCTCTGCTCCGCCAGCGAGGACATTGGACTGGCCTATCCCATGGCGGTGCCCATTGTGAAGGCCTGTGTGGACAACGCCCTTCAGCTGGGTCTCCCTGAGGCCAAACTGCCCCTGGCGGAGGCGGTGATTCTGCTGGCCACCGCCCCCAAGTCCAATACCGCCTGCATGGCCATCGACACCGCTCTGGCCGACGTCCGGGCAGGACGAACCGGGAGTATTCCCCGTGAGCTGCAAAACGTCCACGCCGACTCCGCCGGTCAGGAGCGGGACCAGGGATACCAGTACCCCCACAGCTTTCCCCGGCACTGGGTACAGCAGCAATATCTGCCTAATGAGCTGGTGGGCACACAGTACTACCAGTACGGCGACAACAAGACCGAGCAGGCCGCCAGGCGGTACTGGGAGGAAATTAAGGGAAAGTAGGAAAGAGAAATGGAGTTTTCAGAGCTGGCACATATTTGGATAATCGTCTGTCCGCTGGTGTTTCTGGGCGGATTGATTGACGCAGTAGCTGGAGGGGGCGGTCTGATCACCCTGCCCGCCTATCTGCTGGCGGGGCTGCCTGCCCACATCGCCTCAGGAACCAACAAATGCGGCAATGCCTTTGGTACTGTTCTGTCCACCGGCCGTTTTTTGAAGCGGGGGGATGTCCATATCTCCAGTGCTGTGGCCGGAGCGGTTGGGGCTCTGATTGGAGCCTGGGCAGGGGCGCGCCTCAACCTGATTATGCCTGAGCAGATGCTCTACTACATCATGCTGGCGGTGGTGCCCGTTATGGCGGTGTTTCTGCTGCTGAAGCGGGACTTCGGCCAGGAGGACCGCTCCGGGGAGCTGAGCCGGGGACAGCTGCTGGCAATGGCGCTGGGGATCGGCTTGGTCATCGGCGGCTATGACGGCTTCTTCGGACCGGGGGCGGGGACCTTCCTTATGCTGGCCTTTACCGGGCTGTGCCGGTTTGATCTGCTCACCGCCTCCGGGAATACCAAGGTCGCCAACTCTGCCAGTAATCTGGCGTCACTGGTCACCTTTGCCCTGGCGGGAAAAGTGATGTGGAGCGTGGGCATCCCCGCCGCTCTGTGCGGGATTGTTGGAAACTATGTGGGTTCCAGTCTGGCCTTGAAGGGTGGAGCCAAGGTAATTCGGCCCATGTTCTTTGTGGTGCTGGCCCTGCTGCTGGCAAGGCTGATCTATGGTTTGCTCTCATAAAAAAGACGCCCCACGGGCGGCTTTTTCTATCCATAGTAGCTGACCAGCAGGTCCACGCAGGCGCCATAGGAGCGGATGCCCAGCTCCTGGTCGTTGCTCTTGAGAAATGTATCGTATACATCGCCAGCGGCATCCTCCACGGGGGAATCCAGTGCGGCCCAGTAGGCGTTGTTGCCGTTCCAGTCGGTGGAGAGCTCCGGAGTAAAGGTCCGTTCTGCAATGTCGTACCAGAGCTCGGGGGAGACTGGATACAGAGCGTTGCACAGCTGGATCAGGCCCATCAGGTACCCGGAGTACTGAAACACCACATCGTCACAGGATGTACAGGCGGCAATACCCACAAAGTTGGCTTCCAGTTCCGAGGCAACCATCCGCTGGTGGGCCATTTCGTGGGCAACAGTGGCGGGAATTAGACAGGCGGGAGCGTCTACGTTTATGTTTGCCTCCCCGGTGAAGGGGAAATAGATGCCGGTAAAGCCAAGAATGCTTTGCAATCTGGAGAACAGCAAGGGCTTTGCCTTTACGGGCTTTATATTCAGTGAGGGAAATTCTTCGGCAATATTTAAGTAGATTTCCGGCCCTCTGGGGAAGAAATCAGCGGGCGTTTCTTCGAAGTTTCCAGCCTCGTCCCGGGGGACCTGGGGGGCCAGGGCGGCGGCCTGCCGGGCAAAGTACTCGGTGACGGCGGCCAGCTCCTCTAACGAGCAGGGGGCGCTCTCCAGTCCCTCCCGCTGGGCGAAGGAGGGGACATAGTAGGCGGCGTTCCACATCCAGCACAGTCCTGCCCATAGCCAGAGCCAGGCGGCCCCCAGTGCCCAGAGGCGGCGCAGAAAGGGGAGAGCCGCCCTCTTCCGCCAGAGCAGAACGACGGCCCGCGCCAGAAAAATCACATTTCCCACTAAAAACAGGGCAGTAAGGGCCTCTGCTGCGGAACATGGGACGAGAGACCACAGCCGCCCCAAAAACCGTTCCACCGGGGCCATGATACGGAATACCCAGACGGTCATCAGGGGTTGATTTTCCTTCACCGCTTCGAACAGGATTATCAGCGCCGCAGGCAGGGTGATTGCCCCCAGCCAGAGCCAGGTTGGATTCATTGGATGATTTCTTGTTTTCATAGACTCTCCTTTGTGTGCGGGGCTCAGTTTTTGTGCTTCCTGATGACAACGGGATTTCTGGTCCATTCCAGTCCACCGGGGCGCGGTGTGGGAAAGCAGAGACCGAACAAGTCGGTAAAACGCTCCTCCAGGGCAAAAAGGGCCTGGGCCTGTGGCGAGAGGCGGCGGTTGTGGGCGGGTTTGACGAAAAAGGGGAGGGACGCCCTGGTATTCATCTCTCTTAGCAGTTCCTGCCCCCGCTCGTTGAAGCCCAGGACCCGGATGTAGGGCGGCGCAGCGGGGACATCCTCCTTATGGATCCCCAGCAGGGCGCACAGGGCCAGCCGCCGTACCCGGGCGTGGGCATAGGTCCGGGTTTTGGTCAAGGAATACAGCTCCTCCAGCTTAGCCGTCTGCCGGGCGGCGCACAGGAGCCGGGCAGCCAGGCCGTCACCACCGCCAGGGAGAGCCTCCGCCTCCTCCAGCGTCATGGTGCGTAGCCGGGCAATGAGGGCCCGCTCACACCACGCCATATCTGCCGCTTCTCCCTTCCAGGGCAAGGACTGAAAGGGGAAAGCCCTTGATACCTCTCCCGCCCGGAGCCACCGCCGCAGCAGGGAGGCGGAGGCGTGGGTTCCCGCCGTTTCCCCATCGTGGACTGCTCCCTGTCGGGCTATGGTGACCGCCTCCATCCCATTTGGCAGGAAGCGCAGGTACTCAACTCCTAAATTGTTGTTGGGAGTATCCAACAGGGCAGCCCGGCCTGGCCCCAGAAGCCGCTCCACCGCACTTCGGCGGCACTGGGCAAAGGATTTTTTGGGTCCCAGCTCCTGGCGGAGGACCAGGGAGAACACCGGACTGTTGAGACATCGGGCCAGTTCCAGCAGGGGGGTGATTTCTCCTGTTTCACTGCCAAAGGAGAGGACATCCACCACGCCTGCCGCCTCCAGAATGGCCATTGTCCCTCGGGCAAATCCCTCCGCAGAGGCGACAGCCCACACGGTGGGGAGCTCCAATACCAGGTCCACGCCCCCCCTCAGCGCCATCTCAGTCCGAGTCCACTTGTCGGTAATCGCGCACTCTCCCCGCTGGACCCAGTTGCCGCTCATCACTGCCACAATGGCGGTCTCCTCCTGAAACAGCCAGCGGCTGGCCTGAATGTGATATGCGTGTCCAGAGTGGAAGGGATTGTATTCTGCGACGATTCCGATGGTCTTCATAGGCGGTCCTCCTGGTCAATTGACTGATTCTATGAAATGCGGCAAAAAAATATATGGAAGAAATGTGAAAAAGTGGTTGTCGTATTGGAAAAAAAGCGTTAAAATAGAAGTATCAGCCGGGCTGTCTCTATTGTAGTACATTCCCCGTCTGGAGGCAACCCAAATTTGATTTGAGAAGGAGACGATTCCCATGAATATTTTGGTAATCAATGCCGGCAGTTCCTCCCTGAAGTATCAGCTGCTGAACCCTGAAACCCAGCAGGTGCTGGCCAAGGGCCTGTGTGAGCGTATCGGCATTGACGGTAAGTTTACCTACAAGCCCGAGGGCAAGCAGGCAGTCAAAGAGGCCGACGTGGCTATGCCAACCCACAACGAGGCCATCAAGGCGGTGCTGGACGCTCTAGTGGACCCCCAAAACGGCGTCATCGGCTCCATGAAGGAGATCGACGCGGTGGGTCACCGGGTTGTCCACGGCGGCGAGAAGTTTGCCAAGTCTGTCCTGATTACCGACGAGGTCATGGCTGCCATTGAGGAGTGCAACCCCCTGGCCCCCCTCCACAATCCCGCCAACATCATCGGCATCAAGGCCTGTCAGGCTCTCATGCCCGGGACCCCCATGGTGGCCGTGTTCGACACCGCTTTCCATCAGACCATGCCCCCTGTGGCCTACACCTACGCTCTGCCCTATGAGTACTACGAGAAGGACAAGGTCCGCCGCTATGGCTTCCACGGCACCTCCCACAAGTATGTCACTCAGCGGGCTGCCGCTATGCTGGGCAAGCCCATTGAGGAGCTGAAGCTGGTCTCCTGCCACCTGGGCAACGGCTCCTCCGTCACCGCTGTGGACGGCGGCAAGAGCGTGGACACCTCCATGGGCTTTACCCCTCTGGCCGGCCTGCCTATGGGGACCCGCACCGGCGACATTGATGCGGGCATCCTTGAGTATCTGATGGGCAAATACAACATGGATATCAAGGAAATGCTGAACATTATGAATAAGAAGTCGGGTGTGCTGGGCGTGTCCGGTGTATCCTCTGATTTCCGTGACCTGGAGGCCGCCGGGAAGGAGGGCAACACCCGCGCCGCCCTGGCTGTTGAAGTTTTCGAGTACGGCGTGAAGAAGCTGATTGGCTCTTACGCTGCCGCCATGGGCGGTGTGGACGCCGTCATCTTCACCGCCGGTGTGGGCGAGAACGGCGGGAACAACCGCGCCAGCATTGTCTCCGGTCTGGAGTTCATGGGCATCAAGATTGACCCCGAGAAGAACAAGGTCCGGGGCGAGGAGATCGACATCTCCGCCGAGGGCGCCACCGTCCGCACGCTGGTCATCCCCACCAACGAGGAGTTGATGATCGCCATTGACACCGCCGCGCTGGCTAAGTAAATCTGAAGTTTGATTGAGAGCGCCGGACGCCATCGGGGGTCCGGCGCTTTTTAATAAGAGGTACCGGTATGGAGCTTTGCAAGCAATGGACCGTGCGGATGAAAAACAACATCAGCGGCGGGGGAGTTATGGCGCCGGTTTCAGACCCCTTTGACCCATCGGCCTTTTACGTCTCCGACGGCTGGGGGTCCTGCTACGCCTCGATGCGTCTGCGCAAGCTGTCCCTTGAGACAGGGGAGGAGCTGGCCAGCGTTCCGACCAGGGACAGCACAAGATGTATCCAGGTGGAGGAGGACCGGCTGTTTGCGGTTTTGAACAAGCGAATCCTGGAGCTGAACCGGAGCGATTTAAGCCTGAGGAGGGCCTACAGGAAGGGAGTGCCTCAGTATTCGGATTACGTCGGATTTAACGGCCGGGATAAGCTGCTGCTGATGAACTGGATGGGCGGCTTCTTGAGCGTATTTGATCTCAATACGGAGACGGCTCGAAAGAAGAAGGTGGACACCTGCTGCGGGATCTGGAAGGAGGACGAAAACTCTTTTCTGCTCCTGAATGGGGACGCCATCCTGCGCTATGACCTGGCGGGGAACAAGCTGAAAAAACTGGCGGATACCGAGCCCTGCGTACAGTGCGCGCTGGGGCCGTCCGGTCAGATGTACCTGCTGTGCAAGGGCCCGATTGAGGGTAGCACTATATCCTCTAAAATCGTAGTACTCCCTGCCGCCCTTGGCGGAACGCCTCAGGAGTTCGTACCAGGGGAGCTGATTCAGCATTTCGCCCTGTCTCAAGACGAGACCAAGCTGTTTTTGAGCCGGGATAACTGCATATGGCTCTATTCCATCCCGGAGAGAAGAGTCGTATTCCGGCATAAGTTTGAGGGAGAATTTGCGTTTGAGGACGGCCTTCATATATTCCATGAGAGGATTCTTACCTACCGCTGGAGTGAACAAGAGCTGACCTGCTGGCGAATGGAGGAGCGAAAGCCTGGGAGTCACATGGTTCTAACCCCGGAAGAACAAGAAAATATC
>JAAWHL010000017.1 GCA_022795855.1 Lawsonibacter sp. | reverse complement strand
CTCCTGGCTGATCTTCCTCTTTGGCGTCGTCAATCTGATCAACACGACCCTCTCCAACCAGATGTCCCGGAAGCGGGAGAACAGCATCCTGCGCTCCGTTGGCCTAACCGGAAAGCAGCTGTGCCGGATGAACATTTGTGAAGGACTCTGCTATGCGGCCTTTGCCGCTTTGGCTGTCCTGTTGATCGGACTTCCGATTGCGGTTGTGGTGTGCCGGGAGGTCAGCCGGCAATCCTTTGCCGGTGAGATTGTGCCCTACCAATTTCCGATACTGGAAATGGGCCTGTTTCTCCTGGCGCTGTTCAGCCTGGAATTTCTCCTGTCCGCCTGGACGGCCGGCAGGCAGAAAAAGCAATCCTTGGTTGAGCAGATGCGGGCGGCGGAATAGTGCGCAAAGCATTTCATGACATCCAGGGAGCATTTCATTACATAAGCCTTGAAACAGGATCCTTTGCGCTATAGACTGGTAAAAGAAAAGCGTTTTTACAAAATTAGGCAGGGAGGAATGAGCTATGATGCCGATTTCTGGTGTGAGCACCGGCGCAGTCCAGCCTTTGACAACGGCTGAGAAGGTGCTGGGAGCGTCCAAGGTCCAGAAGCCCGAGGAGGAGGCCCAGGGCCGCCAGCTGAAGCCTGTGATGGATGAATATGTCCCGGAGGAACCCCAGGAGCCGTCCGGCCGCTACTGGATGGGCAGGGACGAGGATGGCCAGCCCAAACTCTATTTCGATGACCCGGAGCGGGCGGCAGATGCGCCCAGGCAGCCGGAGGACGCCCCCGAAGCGGAGGAGCCCAAGCAGGCGGGCCAGGGCGCGAAGGGCCCGGAGGGGAAAAAGGACAAGGACGAGGTCTGGGAGGGCAATACCGACAAGGTGGATCGGGAGATCGAAAAACTGAAAAAGAAGCAGCAGGAACTGGAGCAGCGGCTGGGTACCGAGACCGGCGAGGCCAAGATCAAGGAGCTGGAGCGCCAGCTGGCCCAGGTGGAACAGGAGCTGAAGCAGAAGGATAACGAGACATACCGGCGTCAACACACCACAGTCAGACAGCTCTCTTAATTTCTGGAAAGCGGCGGCCTTGAGGAATCAATGCCGCCGCTTTCCGCTTTGATAAACTATTTTTAAGGAGATTTTGAACATGGAAGATTTGAAAATCTTATTTGTGTGTTTCAAGGAACACAAAAAGGGCGTCGTCGTGATCCTCACTGCAACGGTCATAGGGGCCGCATTGGGGGTGGCAGCTTTTTATAACGGCTGGCTTGGCTGAAAATTGACCGTAGGAAAAATTTAAGAAATTCCATAGGGAAAACGCAGGAAAAACAATCTTGATATAATGTCAGTGAAATCTTGGCCTGGAGGCAAAGGGAAAATGAGTAAGCAAAAATGGATCAATCTGGTGTCGGTATATTCCATTATTTATACCGTGATTACGCTGTTGAACAGCGTGTTGTATCTCTGTAATGGCATTTACGAGGACCCCAGCGGCAACTGGCATGAGTTGGATAGGGCCATCATCCTGCTGATCGGCGTCGCGGCATTTGAGCTGTGTACCAGTCTGCCCATTAAGCCGTTGATTTTGCGGTATGTGGTCGCGTACATCCCGTCCCAGCTGTTGGCTTTCGCCTATGTCTGGTTTACCAGTTTGCGGGAACCATTGGCAAAAACGGCGTACCAGGATATTTGGATCAACTTTACGGGCCTGTTTATCGTGCTGAGTGCCGTCAACACCATTGTTGGCATTTGCAAGAAAAAAAGGGAGCGGAAGTAAAGTGACAAACGCTGTGAACAGCCTCACTCACATCCTGGCAGCTGATGATGAAAAGGAACTGGCCGATGCGCTGGAGCTTTACCTCTTGTGTTGTCGAATCGAAACATCGGCAATCTCACGGATCACAGCGGGAAACGAATCATTGTCCGTGTTATAATCAAAGTAGGAAATCAGGGTTTATTAGATAATGGCAATGAAATTATCTGCATGTGCATCAGGCGAGAGTATTTGTCAAGGGGGATTTCACCCAAAAGATGAAATCCCCCGATAAATTTTGATTCGTCGAATTGATATGAACAAAGTTACTGCCCATACTGGCAGTTTTCAACCTTCGTATACAGATGCCGACAGCAGCAAGCAATGTCTGGGTATATACCAGGCGCTTGCTGAGGGCTGACCGCCTCAAACCCCTGTGAAAGCGGAAGCCGCATTTTGCAGGGGATGCGATCCTGACGGATAAGGGAATGCAGGAAAATTGTTAGAACCTGTATTCACAACCTCAAACGCGCACCTGGCCGGGCCTTTCCCCGCCAAACTTGTCCAGAGTGTCGAACCTTCTAAACTTTTGCAAACTCCTCTTGACTTTCAGCAAGGGAAACGAAAAAACAGCGGGACCGGTCCGCCCTGCCGGGGGCCGGTCCCGCCGCCTTCTGTACACGGAGGGCGCGGGGATTGGCGCGGCCTGCGTCTTTCAGCGGGCCGGGCGGCGCTGCTCGCCCAGCCACTGGAACAGGGACCGGCCGTCGGGGAGGAAGCACTGGTTGTTGAGCACCGGAACCCAGACATAGTGGGGGTTGTAGAGGTAGGGGCCTCCGTTCTCGCCCTCCAGCCCGCTCTGGTCCTCCACAGCGCCCATGCGGCTGAGATAGACCTGCTCAGCGCCCGCATCCAGCAGGCGCTGGAAGGTGGGGAAGGTGCTCTGCTGAGGGGGGCAGACCCGGTCTTGGGCGCTGTGGACGAACCAGATGGGGACTTGGCTGAGCCGCCGGATGTCCCGGTCGGACAGCCAGCTGTCCCGGTAGGCCTCGCAGACCGGGAAGGCGGCGGCGAAGAAATCCGGGTCCTCCAGCAGAAGGGCCAGGGTCATGTAGCCCCCGTTGGAGCAGCCGCCTACGTAAATCCGGTCGGGGTCGATGCCGGGGGCGGAGCCGGCAAAGGAGCGGATCAGGGACATCAGCGCCCCGGTGTAGCAGCTCTCTCCGCCGGCGGTGGAGGCCCCCGTCCCGTCGTCCAGCCAGAAGGTGGGGCACTGGGGGATCAGCACATAGGCCCCGCCCATCTCCGACTGGAACGCTTCATCGGCAAAGACGGTGGCCTTGCCGCCGAACAGGGGAACCGTGGGGTCCAGGCCCCCCTCTCCCAGGCCGTGGAGCCAGATTACCAGGGGATGCCGCCGGCCGTCCACCTCCGGGGAGAAGCTGGCGTAGGGAATGGCCACACCGTCTTCCGTAAAGCGTCCGGTGTCAAACAGGCCGCCCAGAGGCATTTGGTACTCCCCCTGCGGGGTGCGGGAGACGGCCAGACGGGCGTACTCCGTGCCGCCGCTGGACAGGGTCTGCCCGGGGGCCAGGTCGATGACCAGCTGATAGGGGTCGGCCCAGCGGTAGTGCTCCTCTTCCGGGTGGTAGCACATGGGACTTCCCACGCCGGGCGCGGCAGCCAGCTCCAGGGTGACGCAGGAGGAGGCGGTTCTGACCCGGTTGCCCGCCTCGTCGCTGAGGTAGGCGGCGGTGACCTCCCGCCGGGTGCGGACGACGGTCAGCGCACCGTAAGAGGCGAACATGTCGGCGCTGCTGTGCTCGGGGGACTGCTTCTCCTCCATCACCAGGAACTGCTCGGGCGACACCTGCTCCACCTCTCCCTCCAGGGAGAGCACCGCCCGGCTGACTCCTGCGCCCCAGTCAAAGCCCTCTACTGTGATGGAGTAGCTGCCCGGCAGCGCGTCGGGTCCCGGCTCAGGCTCGGGGGAGATGACGGTCCCGTCCGCCGCCGCGTATCCGTAAAAGCTCCCTGCCGCCGTGACGGCCAGCAGGAGATTCAACCATTTCAGCACAGTGTTTCCCTCCGGTTTTCCAAATATTTTTTATTATAGCGCGCTTTGCGCCCCGCGTCAATTTTTTATCCCGGAAAAAGAAGAAAAAGAAGGCGCCGGGGCGAAGAAGGGCGCATAGGATGGAGTGCGGCGCACTGCGCCGTTTCAAAAGGAGAGCGGAACATGGAAAATCGTTTGAACGGCCCGGGGGAGGGCCGCCCGGAGGCAGAGGAGCTGCTGCGGCTGGCCCGCCGGGAGATTGGCGTGAAGGAGAGCCCGCCGGGCAGCAACCGGGTGAAGTACAACACCGCTTACTATGGCCGGGAGACGGGCGGCAGCGGCTACTCGTGGTGCGCGGTGTTCCTGTGGTGGCTGTTTCAGCAGGCCGGCGCGCCGGAGCTGTACTACGGGGGGAGAAAGACGGCCTATGTCCCGGCGCTGCTGGCCTATGCCCGCCGGCAGGGGGAGACGGCGGAGACGCCCCGCCCCGGCGACCTGGTGTGCTTTGACTTCAACGGAAACCGGGTGGCTGACCATATCGGCCTGTGCGAGTCCTTTGACGGGGAATACGTGACGACCATCGACGGCAACACGGGCAGCAGCAGCGAGAACAACGGCGGCGAGGTGATGCGCCGCCGCCGGCACAAGCGGTATATTCTGGGCGTAATCCGCCCGGCCTATGGGGAGGACGAGATGACAGAACAGCAGTTTGACGCCATGATGGCGTCCTATCTGGCCCGCCGGGGAGAGCTGGAACCCTCGCCGTGGTCGGAGAAGGCCCGGGAGTGGGCGGAGCAGAACAAGGTCCTGTCCGGAGACGGGCAGGGGATGGGATATCAGCGGCTGTGCACCCGGGAGGAGCTGGTGCAGATGCTGTACAACGCCCGGGAGAAATCCTGAGCGGGAGGGGCAAAACAGCCGGACGCGGGCAGGGAAATGTCCCTGCCCGCGTTTTTTTGACGACTGAGAAGCTGTACCAATCGCCTCAGCACGCATCTTTGCGGCTGAAATCGCCGCTGGCTGCGTGAAAAAATTTTGAAATACATCCAGTATTCCTGCAATTTTTTGCCTTGCCAGCAGCCATTTCGCCTCGCAAATCTGCGCACTTCGGCTAATGGTACAGCTTCTGAAAAATTTTTTTGGAATTTTGAAGGAAAAAGGAGTTTTATTTCGTATATAGAGTTTAGAGCCTGCTTGAAAATTGTCCATACGCCCAACCGGCGGGCCTTTTGCCGCCATACTTCCATTTTTCAAACAAGGCCGAGACAAAAATGTACACAGCGGGAGGGAGCGGGACATGACGCTGCGGGAAATTGCTCAGGAGCAGGAAAGCCGGAACCTGTCGCCCCAGGCCTGCCTGTCGCAGAACAGCCGGGGCCGGGTCCGCCCGGAGGAGGAGTGCCAGGTGCGCACCTGCTTCCAGCGGGATACCGACCGCATTGTCTACTGCAAGGCCTTCCGCCGGCTGAAGCACAAGACTCAGGTGTTTCTCCAGCCGGAGGGGGACCACTACCGCACCCGCATGACCCACACCCTGGAGGTCAGCCGCATTGCCCGCACCATCGCCCGGGCCCTGGCCCTGAACGAGGATCTGACCGAGGCTGTTGCCCTGGGCCACGACCTGGGACATACGCCGTTCGGGCACGCGGGAGAGCGGCTTCTCAACGAGATTATGCCCGGAGGATTTGCCCACTACCGGCAGTCTCTGCGGGTGGTGGACCGCCTGGAGAAAAACGGCGAGGGGCTGAACCTGACCTGGGAGGTGCGCAACGGCATCCTCTGCCACACCAAGGGCCAGCCCGCCGCCACCCTGGAGGGCCAGGCCGTCCGCCTGGCCGACCACATCGCCTACATCAACCATGACATCGAGGACGCCCTGCGGGGCAGGGTGATTTACCCCATGGACATCCCTCTGGAGATTTCCAATATCCTGGGCTTCAGCCTGAGCCAGCGGGTGAATACGCTGGTGCTGGACGCTATTCAGGCCAGCCGGGGCAGGGACGCCATCTGCCAGAGCGAGGAGGTGGGCCAGGCCATGCTGGCCCTGAAGGACTTTATGTTCGCCAGCGTCTACACCAACCCTGTGGCCAAGGGGGAGGAGGGCAAGGCGCAGGAGCTGCTGCGCCGGCTGTTTGAATACTACCGGAAGGACCCGGACCGCCTGCCCCCGGACTTTCAGGAAATCCGGATTCAGGAGGGGGTGGACCGGGCCGTGTGCGACTACATCGCCGGCATGACCGACCCCTTTGCCATCGAGCAGTTCTCACAGCTGTTTATTCCCATGTCCTGGGCGGTGAAGTAGGCCGGCGATGGGGAATCTGGCATGACCGGCCCCTTTGCCATGGAGCAGCTCTCACAGCTGTTTATTCCCATGTCCCGGGCGGTGAAGCAGGCCGGCGATGGGGAATCCGGCATGACCGGCCCCGTTGCCATGGAGCAGCTCTCACAGCCGCGTATTCCCATGTCCCGGGCGGTGAAGCAGGCCGGCGATGGCTCCTGTCCTGTCGGATCAAAGACAAGCAAAAGGAAGTTTTGCGCAGAAAGTTTTCTTTTTGATTCTTTTTCCTTTTCAGAAGAAAAAGAATGCACAACCCTGGGAATTTCTCTGCTTTTCGGGATAAAGAAGGAAAAAAACGGTCAACAATAGAGGATACCCGGGAAGGAGGGGAGAATTTGCCGATTCCGGAGCGCTTTATTGACGAGCTGACCGCGCGCACGGACCTTGTGGACCTGGTATCGGAGTACGTCCGCCTGAGCAAAAAGGGCCGCAACTACTGGGGGCTGTGCCCCTTCCACTCGGAGAAAACCCCCTCCTTTTCCGTCTCGGCGGACAAGCAGATTTTCAAATGCTTTGGCTGCGGCAAGGGGGGCGGGGCCATCAACTTCATGATGGAGATGGACAGCCTCCCCTTTGTGGACGCGGTGAAGGTGCTGGCCAAGCGGGTCAACATGGAGGTCCCCGAGACGGGCTACAGCCCCGGGATGCGGGAGCGGCGGGAGAAGCTGCTGGAGCTCAACAAACAGGCTGCCCGGGTGTTCCACCGCTGGCTGTATGAGGCGGAGGGGGCCGAGGGGCTGGATTACCTCCGAAGCCGCGGGCTGTCCAAGGCCACGCTGACCAATTTCGGCCTGGGCTTTGCCCCCGGCCGGTGGGACGGGCTGATTCAGGCCATGGCCGGGCAGGGCTGTGACAAGCGGGACCTGCTGGACGCGGGGCTGGCGGTCAGCGGGAAGGACGGGCGCATCTACGACCGGTTCCGCAACCGGGTGATGTTTCCCATCATCGACCTGCGGGGCGAGGTCATCGGGTTCGGCGGCCGGGTGATGGATGACTCTACCCCCAAGTACCTCAATTCCCCGGACACCCCGGTGTACAACAAAAGCCGGAACGTTTTCGCCCTGAACATCGCCAAAAGGTCCAAGGCGGGGCGGGTAATCCTCACCGAGGGCTATATGGACACCATTTCCCTGCATCAGGCGGGGTTTGACAGCGCGGTGGCCTCCCTGGGCACCTCGCTGACCGCGGAGCACGCCCAGCTGCTCTCCCGGTACTTCCAAAGCGCCGTCATCGCCTACGACGGGGACGGGGCCGGCGTGTCCGCCGCCCAGCGGGCCATTCCCCTGCTGGAGAAGGCGGGGCTGAATGTGAAGGTCCTGCGCATCCGGGGCGCCAAAGACCCGGATGAGTTCATCAAAAAATACGGCCGGGAGGCCTTCTCCAAGCTGCTGGACGAGAGCGAAAACCACATCGACTACCGCCTGGAGCAGATTCGCCGGAAATACGACCTGTCCGACGATGCCCAGAAGGTGGAATTCCTGCGGGAGTCCACCGGGCTGCTCGCCTCGCTGCACAGCGCGGTGGAACGGGAGATTTACGGCGGGCACGCCGCCCAGATGGCCGGCGTCACCCCGGAGTCCATCGCCCAGGAGGTCAAAAAAGAGCTGTCCCGCCGCCTGCGGAAGGAGAAGCAGCAGCAGGAGCGCCGGGAGCTGGCCCCCGCCGCCAATCTCCAGCCCCAGCACAGAGAGCTGCGCTATGCCGACGTCCGCTCCGCCCGGGCGGAGGAGGGCGTCCTCCGGCTGATTCTGCTGGATCCGGGACTGCTGGGAGAGATGAACGGCCTGACGGAGGAGGAGTTCTCCTCCCCTCTGCTGGGCAAGGTGTTCACTCTGCTGCGCCGCCGGGCGGCGGAGGGGCTGAGTGTGCAGCTGCCCGCCCTGGCCGGGTCGCTGGAGCCGGCGGAAATGGACCATCTGACCTACGTGGCCGGCCAGCCGGAATCTCTGGCCAACAGCCGCCAGGCCCTGAAAGACTACATAGCAGTCATTCGCGGACAGGCCCTGCGCCGGCAGGGGGCCGACGGGGACGAGCTGCTGCGGGCGGCCCAAAAGAAAAATTTAGAAAAGAAAGCATATATGGAGGAGAGACCATGAGCAGTAAAAAAACGGAGGTGCCCGTTGCCCTGGAGCGCAAGGGCAAAAAGACCGCCGAGATGGAAGCCCGCATGGAGACGGGGAAAATTGAGGTCATGAAGGTGGTCGAGGGCGTGCCCGGCGCTGAGAAGCTGGGGGAGCTGATTGAGCGGGGCAAGAAGAAAGGCAACCTCTCCTCCACGGAGCTGATGGACGTCCTGGAGGACATGGATCTGGAGAGCGAACAGCTGGACAAGATTTACGACACCCTGGAGAATCTGGGAATCGACACGGTGGGAGAGGACTACATCCCGGAAATCCCCGACGATGCGGAGCCCCCCCTGGAGGCCATTGAGGAGATTACCGAGGAGGAAATCGTGGACCCCAACACCATGATAGACTCCTTCGGCACCGACGACCCGGTGCGCATGTACCTGAAGGAAATCGGCAAGGTCAACCTGCTGACCTCCGACGAGGAGATTGGGCTTGCCCAGGCTATGGGCGCGGGAGCGGACGCCCAGGCCCAGCTGGAGGAGCTGGAGAGCTCCGGGGAGGAGATTCCGGACGAGGTCCGGCGGGAACTGGAAAAGCTCATCAAAAAAGGCGAGCGGGCCAAGCAGCGCCTGGCCGAGGCCAACCTCCGCCTGGTGGTGTCCATCGCCAAACGGTATGTGGGCCGGGGAATGCAGTTCCTGGACCTGATTCAGGAGGGCAACCTGGGACTGATAAAGGCGGTGGAGAAGTTCGACTATGTCAAGGGCTTTAAGTTCTCCACCTATGCCACCTGGTGGATTCGGCAGGCCATCACCCGGGCTATCGCCGACCAGGCGCGCACCATCCGCATCCCGGTCCACATGGTGGAGACCATCAACAAGGTAATCCGGGTCAACCGCCAGCTGCTCCAGGAGCTGGGGCACGACCCCACCCCCGAGGAGACCGCCGCCGAGATGAACATGCCGGTGGAACGGGTGCGGGAGATTCTGAAAATCGCCCAGGAGCCCGTCTCCCTGGAAACCCCCATCGGCGAGGAGGAGGACAGCCACCTGGGGGACTTTATCCCCGACGAGGACGCCTCCGAGCCCGCCGAAGCCGCCAGCTTTACCCTGCTGAAGGAACAGCTGGTGGACGTGCTGGGCACCCTGACCCCCAGAGAGGAAAAGGTGCTGAAGCTGCGCTTCGGCATCGAGGACGGGCGTACCCGCACCCTGGAGGAGGTGGGCAAGGAGTTCAACGTCACCCGGGAGCGCATCCGCCAAATCGAGGCCAAGGCGCTGCGCAAGCTGCGGCACCCCAGCAGAAGCAAAAAGCTGAAGGACTTTTTGAACTGACAGAGCCGACCAAGAATTTTGAACAGAAAGGGCGCCGGCGGCAGCCGGCGTCTTTTTTGCGCTTAGGGGCCACCGGGGCCGCGCGGCGGATGCGCTCCGGCTGACAGCGGCGCCCCTGATTCCGATGTGGGAGGCGGCGGCCTGCATTCCGCTGAAAAGAATCAGCAGAATGGACATTGTGGATTCTATCGGGGCAGTGGAACAGGGGCCGGCATTCCGGGAAAACGGGGCGCAGCAGGGCGGAAAAAGGTCCGCCCTGCTGCGCGTTGGAGGCTGTGAATGCCGGTCCCGAAATCTGCCGCCGCGCCGCGGGGTTCAGTCCTGCCCGGCGAACATGGGGGAGGAGAGGTAGCGCTCCCCGGTGTCTGGAAGGAGGACGACGACGGTTTTTTCCCGGTTCTCCGGGCGTTTGGCCAGCTGGACGGCGGCCCAGAGGGCCGCGCCGGAGGAGATGCCCACCAGGACGCCCTCCCTTCCGGCGATTTCCCTTCCGGCGGCGAAGGCGTCCTCGCCCCGCACAGGGATGATTTCGTCATAGATTCCGGTGTTGAGCACCTGGGGCACGAATCCGGCGCCGATGCCCTGAATCGGGTGGCTGCCCGCTCTGCCCTGGGACAGGACGGGGGAGGCGGCGGGTTCCACCGCCGCGATTTGGATATTGGGGTTCTGCTGCTTCAGGTACTCCCCCACGCCGGTGAGGGTGCCGCCGGTGCCCACCCCGGCCACGAAGATATCCACCTGCCCGCCGGTGTCCCGCCAGATTTCCGGGCCGGTGGAGGCCCGGTGGGCCGCCGGGTTGGCTGGGTTGACAAACTGGCCGGGCAGGAAGGCGCCGGGCAGCTGGGCGGCCAGCTCCTCCGCCTTGGCGATGGCGCCGCTCATACCCTTGGAGCCCTCGGTCAGAACAAGCTCCGCGCCGTAGGCCTTCATCAGCAGGCGGCGCTCCACGCTCATGGTCTCGGGCATGACGATGATGACGCGGTAGCCCTTTGAGGCCGCCACCGCAGCCAGGCCGATTCCGGTGTTGCCGGAGGTGGGCTCGATGATGACGCTGTCCGGTTTCAGCAGGCCCCTGGCCTCAGCCTCGGCAATCATGGCGGAGGCCACCCGGTCCTTGACCGAGCCGGCGGGGTTAAAGTACTCCAGCTTGGCCAGAAGGCGGGCGGAGAACCCGTGGGCCTCCCGGATGCGGTTCAGCTCCAGAAGGGGGGTGTTTCCAATCAGCTCCTGGACGGACGAATAGATGCGGCTCATAGTGAATTCCTCCTGATGCAAGATTGCGGACGCGGGAATAACCACATTTCCATATAGGTTTATAGGGATTATAGAGCATAAAACCTACTTTGTCAATAGGGAAGAAGGGGTATTTTGGAAAAGAGTTGAAAACCCATTAACCCGGGTATATAATGGGAGAAACGGGAGGAGGCGGGAAAATGCTTATCTCAACAAAGGGGCGGTACGCCCTGCGGGTGATGGTGGACCTGGCGGAGCACCAGGGGGAGGGCTATCTGCCCCTGAAGGAGATTGCCCGGCGGCAGGAGATTTCGGAAAAATATCTGGAGAGCATTCTGAAGGCCCTGGTTCAGAACAACATTCTGGTGGGCCTGCGGGGCAAGGGGGGCGGTTACCGTCTGGTCAGGCCGGCGGAGCAGTATACGGTGGGCAGCATTCTGCGGCTGACCGAGGGCAGCCTGGCCCCGGTGGCCTGCCTGAGCCAGGGGCCGCGGCCCTGTCCCCGAGGGGGGGAGTGCCGAACACTGCCCATGTGGAAGGAGCTGGACCGGCGGGTGAACGAGTATCTGGACAGCGTGACGGTGGCTGATTTGGCCGCCTGCGCGGGGTCTGGAGACGACTATGTGATATAGAGCAGGAGCGCAGAGAAAGGAGGGGGGCCCTATGGCGTTTCCCCTGACGCAGGAGCAGCGTCGGGCGGTGGAGGACCGGGGCGGCGAGCTGCTGGTGTCCGCCGCGGCCGGTTCCGGAAAGACCCGGGTGCTGGTGGAGCGCCTGTTGGACCGGGTGGTCCGGGAGGGGCGGAATATTGACGACTTTCTGGTCATCACCTACACCCGGGCGGCGGCGGCGGAGCTGCGGGAGCGGGTGGCCCGGGAGCTGACCGCCCTGCTGGCCGAGCGGCCGGGAGACCGGCACCTGCGCCGTCAGACCACCCTGGTTTACCGGGCGCAGATCTCCACTGTCCACGCCTTCTGCGCCGCCCTGCTGCGGGAGAGCGGACATGCCATCGGCCTGGACGGGGACTTCCGCCTGTGCGACGAGGGCGAGGCCCGGGTGATGATGGCCCGGGTGCTGGGCGAGGTGCTGGACCGGCAGTATGAGCAGCTGGACCCGGAAGGGAATTTCGCGGCGCTGGTGGACACCATGGCCGCCGGCCGGGACGACAGCGCCCTGGAGCAGATTGTGCTGGACGTGTTTGCGCGCATCCAAAGCCACGCCAATCCGGAGGGCTGGCTGGAGGAGCAGAAGGCCCTCTGGGCCCTGGAGGGGATTAAGGACGCGGGGGAGACCCCTTGGGGGGCGCTGCTGCTTCAGGAGGCCCGCCGCCAGGGGGAGCACTGCCGGGCGCGGCTGTGCCGGGCGCTGGAGTGGTGTGATGCCGACCCGGTGCTGGCCCTGAACTACGGCCCAACCCTGTCCGCCTCCCTCCAGGGGGTGGACGGCCTGCTGGCCGGGCTGGACCGGGGCTGGGACGGCGCCGCGGCCTGCCTGCCGGTGCCCTTCCCCGCCGCCGGGCGGAAAAAGGGAGTCCAGGACCAGGAGGCCGCCCGGCGGGTAAAGAGCCTGCGCAGCCGGTGCAAAAAGGAGCTGGAGAAGCTGGCCGACCGGATGGAGGGGGACAGCGCGCAGCTGCTGGAGGATTTAAGGCTGGCCGCCCCGGCGGTGCGGGGCCTGCTGGAGCTGACCGGGACCTTTCAGCGGGCCTTCCAGGCGGAGAAAAACCGGCGGGGCGTGCTGGACTTCTCCGACCTGGAGCATCTGACGGTACGCCTGCTCACCGACCCGGAGACGGGGGAGCCCACGCCCCTGGCCCGCTACTGGAGCGGCCGGTTCGCCGAGGTGATGGTGGACGAGTACCAGGACACCAATCAGGTGCAGAATGCAATTTTCACCGCCGTATCCGATGGGGGACGAAGGCTGTTTCAGGTGGGGGACGTGAAGCAGTCCATTTACCGCTTCCGCCTGGCCGACCCCACCATCTTTCTGGACAAGTACCGGAGGTTTGCCTCTTGGGACAGGGCCGGGGAGGGGGAGCCCCGCAGGGCGGCGCTCTCTCGGAATTTCCGTTCCCGCGCCCAGGTGCTGGAGGGGTGCAACGACCTGTTCCGAAGCATCATGTCCGTGGAGTTCGGGGAGCTGGACTACACCGCCGACCAGGCGCTGGTCCCCGGCGCAGCCTTTCCTCCGGCGGACCGCCCGGTGGAGCTGGCCCTGCTGGACCTGTCTGAGACAGGGGAGGAGAAGACCGACAAAAACCTGCTGGAGGCCCGCTGGGCGGCCGGCCGTATCCGCCGCCTGCTGGATGAGGGGACCCTGATCGGGCCGGAGGGGGAGCAGCGCCCCCTGGAGCCGGGGGATGTGATGATTCTGCTGCGCAGTCCCGGTACGGTGCTGCCCCGCTACATCCGGGCCCTGGAGGAGCAGGATATCCCCTGGGCGGCGGAGGGGGGGGAGGACATCTTTGAGACCACCGAGGTGAACGTAGCCCTCTCCCTGCTGCGGGTGGTGGACAACCCCCAGCAGGATGTGGCTTTGATTTCCGCCCTGCGCTCGCCGGTGTACGGCTTTTCCGGGGACAAGCTGGCCCAGCTGCGCGCCGGGGCCCGGGGGGACTTTTACGCCGCCCTGACCGAGGCCGCCCGGGCGGGAGACGGCATGTGCCGCGCCTTTCTGGAGGAGCTGGAGCAGCTGCGCTTTGGGGCGGGAGACCGCACCTGCCGACAGCTGATTTGGCATATCTATGAGAAGACCAACCTGCTGGGCCTGTTCGGCGCCATGGACGGGGGAGAGGCAAGGCAGAACAATCTGCTGGCCCTGTACAGTCTGGCCGGACAGCTGGAGCAGAGCGGCTGCCGCACGCTGTTTCAGTTCCTGCTGCGCCTGGACCGCCTGCGGGAGCTGGGAGGCCGGCTGACGCCGCCTCCGCCCGGACAGGGGGGAGGGGTCAGCGTCATGTCTATCCACCGCTCCAAGGGGCTGGAGAAGCCGGTGGTGCTGCTGTGCGGCCTGTCCCGCCGGCTGAACCGGGAGGACATACAGCGCCCTGTTCTGTTCCACCCGCAGCTGGGGGTGGGCCCCCGGGGGCTGGACCGGGAGCGGATGGTGGAGTACCCCACCCTGGCCCGGAAAGCGGTGGCCCGAAAGCTGGAGCGGGAGATGATGGCCGAGGAGCTGCGCCTGCTGTATGTGGCCATGACCCGGGCCCGGGAGAAGCTGCTGATGTCCGTCGCCCTGACCGAGGGGATGCGGACGCTGGAGCGCCTGGGGGAGGAGCTGGCGGTGCCCGTGCCACCTATGGTCCTGGAGCAGCAGCCCAGCGTGGGCCACTGGGTGCTGCTCCACGCCATGACCCGGCCGGAGGCCCTGTTCCTGCGGACCATGGCCGGGGCGGAGGATGCGGAGGCGGCCGGCCTGGGCCCCCCCTGGGATATCTGCCTGGTTCCGGGCGGAGAGCTGCTGGAACCACCGGAGCGCCCCGGCCGGTTTGTCTCCCCGGCGGAGGAGGAGCTGCCGGAGGAGCTTCTGGAGGGGCTGGACTGGACCTATCCCTATCTTCAGGCAACCCGGATTCCTTCCAAGCTGACGGCCACCCAGCTGAAGGGCCGGGAGATTGACCGGGAGCTGTGGGAGGCGGCGGCGGGCGCCCGGCCCGCCGCCCGGGAGGAGACCGTCCGCCGCCCGGATTTTATTGCCCGGGAAAAGGGGCTGACGGCCAGCCAGCGGGGCACCGCCCTGCATCTGGCCATGCAGTACCTGTCCCTGGAGGGCTCGGACAGCCCGGCGGCGGTGGCCGCCCAGCTGGAGCGCCTGGTGTCGGGGGGATTTTTGACGGAGCAGCAGGGCCGGGCGGCCGACCCGGCGCTGCTGTCGGCCTTCTTTGCCTCCCCGCTGGGACGGGCCATGGCCCGGGCGGAGGAGCGGGGCCGGGAATTCAAGTTTTCCGTGCTCCTCCCCGCCGGGGCGTACTGCCCCGGTGCGGAGGAGGGGGAGGAGGTTCTGCTCCAGGGGGTGATAGACGCCTGGTTCCGGACGGGAGAGAGCCTGACGGTGGTGGACTTCAAAAGCGACCGGGTGACGCCGGAGGCCCAGCGGGCCAGGGCGGAGGAATACCGCCCCCAGCTGACCGCCTACGCCCGGGCCCTGGAGGAGATTATGGGCCTGCCGGTGGAGCACAGGATGCTGTGGTTTTTCGCAACCGGCAGCGCCGAGGAGCTGTTTTGAAAAACTTTTTCATGTTTTCCAGCCCGCGCTCCACGGCCCGCCGCACCGTGCTTTCGTCAACGCCCTCGGCCAGCGCCACCTCGGAAAAGCTCCTGATGAGGATGATGCAGGTATCCGCCCGGCGGCCCTGGGCCGGGGGCAGACTGTTCAGCGCGTTCCACAGACGGCAGAACCGCTCCTTGAGCTCCAAAACCTCGTCCGGGATGGGCTCGTGCAGGCAGAATACTCGATGCCGCCCTTGCTGCGCCACCCCGCCTAGAATTTGTTTTTCCGACCTGTGGTCCCTTTTGTGCTGTCCGCACAACTTGGGGCAGTTCATATTTCCAGACTGGCCCTTTTTTCGGCAGGCTGGACCACGGGCATAGCCCGTGGTTTTCTTGTTCACAATCAAGCCCGCCGCCTCCATGGAAAACCGGAGGCGGCGGGCTTTTTCGGCTCAGGGGTTCTTCTGCCAGCCCTTGCACACATCAATCCACTCCAAGCTGTGGGCGTATTTCTCCAGCTCGCCGCAAGTCAGCTCGATGGCGGAATTGCTGCTGCCGGCGGCGGGAAACACGGTATCAAAGCGCTGGAGGGACACGTCCAGGTAGGTGCGCACCCCCTCGGGATTGGCAAAGGGACACACGCCGCCCACGGCATGGCCGGTGAACCGGGCTACCTGCTCGGGGGTCAGCATTTTGGCCTTGGTATGAAATTTCCCTTTGAATTTCCCGTTGTCGATTTTGGTGTCTCCGGCGGCGGCAATCAGCACGCACCCGTCCTCCACCAGAAAGGACAGGGTTTTGGCAATGCGGGCGGGAATCACTCCCGCTTCCGGGCGGCCTTGGACAGAAAGCGCTGGTCGGTGACAATGAACCGCTCGTGGGTGCCCTCGCCGATTTTGCCCGCCTCGTCATAGGCGGCGACGGTCAGTTCAATGCGCTTGCCGTCCACTGCCGTGACCTCGCTTTCCGCCCAGACCCGCATTCCGACGGGGGTGGCGGACAGGTGGGAGATATTCAGGCGGGTGCCTACGGTGCTCTCGCCCGGGGCAAGGTAGGGCGCAATGGAGGTCCAGGCGGCCTTCTCCATCAGAGCCGCCATAAAGGGGGTGCCGAAGACGGGCAGCGCACCGGAGCAGGCGGCCTGAGCGGTGTTGTGTTCGCCGACTGTGTCGTCGGCGCGGCCCTTCAGGCCGGCAGTAAGAGACATGAGAATGTCCTCCTTTTTCTTTGGAATAGGGCTATTGTACTACGGGGCGGGGAAAAAATCAATTATCCTGCGTCCCGGATATCGTACAGCGCGTTGAGCACCAGCCAGTTTTGGGGAAAGGGCCGCATCAGGTTCCAGTAGCCTGCGCCGTACAGCCCGTACTCCGGAATCAGGGCCAGCTTGGCCCGGATGCTGCGGGCGTCCTCGAACCAGACCTCGTGCTCCTGGCCCCGCTCGTCCACGTAGCGGAACCAGGGGGACTGGGCCTGCTCGTCGTAGCGGATGGAGGCGTAGTACCGGCCGGCCAGAGTGACCGCGTACTGGTTGGAGATAGAGGTGGCCTTCCGACCGCGCTGGTAGGGAAGAATCCAGTCGTAGCCGTAATTGGGAATGCCCAGCCAGATTTTTTCCGGGGACATCTCGGTCAGGGCGTACTCCACCACCTGCCGCACGTTCCGGATGGGGGCCACCGCCATGGGCGGGCCGTAGGTATAGCCCCACTCGTAGGTCATCAGCAGCACCTGGTCGGCGGCCTGGGAGAGCAGGCGGTAGTTGTGGCCCTCGTACAGCAGGCCGGGCTGGCCGGCAAACACCTTAGGGGCCAGCGCCACCAGGACGGGCAGGCCCCGGGGCGCCAGCGCCTCCCGCAGGCGGGCGATAAAGCGGGCATAGGCATCCGCGTCCTGGGCGTAGACATATTCAAAGTCCACATCCAGTCCCCGGTAACCCTTGTCGGAGAGGATTTGGAGCAGATTGGAAATCAGCGTGTTCTGGGCGGTCTGATTGGTGAGAATCGCGTGGGCCAGCTCGTTGGAAAACCCGCCGTCCTCCGTCAGGGTGGACAGGTGGAGCAGGGGAGCCACCTCCAGCTGGCGGGCGGCGGCCAGCATCGGGCCGTCGTCCAGGGGGACCAGCGTGCCCTGGGGGGTGAAGCCGTAGGTAAAGGGGGTCAGGTTGGTCAGATAGGGCAGGGTACGCTGAAGGAGCCCCCGGTCCACATAGGGATAGGCGTAGCCGTTGACAGACAGGGCGCCCTCCTTCTCCTGACGGTAGGATAAAACCAGCTCCTGTCCTGCCTGAATGTCCGTCTCACCGCGGAGGACCGGGTTGTTGCGCAGCAGCCGGCGGGTGGTCATGCCGTTGGCCTGGGCAATGGAGAGGAGCGTGTCGCCGGTGCGGACGGTGTAGGTGCGCAGGGGGTACTGAATCACAAGTGTCTGTCCAACCACAAGGCGGGTGGGATTGGGCAGCTGGTTGTCGTCCAGCAGGCGGGCCATGGGCACGCCGTAGTCCTGGGCGATGGAGTAGAGGGTCTCGCCGGGCTGCACTGCGTGGATGTCCATAAACCGTCCCTCCCTCAGTTCAGCGTGACGTAGTCCCGGCTGGCGTAGCCGATGGTACCGTTGTAGTTCACCAGGTACCAGCCCTGCCACAGGTTGATAATGGAGAGGTAGGCGCCGTCGGGGGCGCGGGCCAGAATGGGGGCCTGGAGGTCGGGGCGGCTGCGGATGTTCAGGCTGCCCCAGTCTACATCCACCATTCCGGAGCGGGCGGCGGTGGGGGCCAGGAAGGGGATGCCGAAGTACTCCGTCAGGGCCAGAACCAACACCCGGGCAATCTCGTCCAGGTTGTTTTTAATCCAGGCCGCATCGTCGGTGTTGTCGTGGAATCCGATTTCCAGCAGGACGGCGGGGGCCTGGACCCGGCGCACCTCCCCGATGGTGGTGGTGGACAGGGCCCGAACCTTGTTGGGCAGGGGGTAGATGGCCCGCAGATTATTGGCGAAGATTTCCGCCGCCCGCTGGCCCTGGGCGCTGCCGGGGTAGTAGAAGGCAATGATGCCCCGCACCGTGCCGTAGCGGCCCTCTGGAGCGGCGTTGGAGTGCAGGGCCAGATGGAAGTCGTAATTTCCCGCGTTGGATGCGGCGATGGAGCTGGCTGCCGTCATGCTGGGGGTGTTGCGGGTGTAGCGGATGCCGGAGGAGTCCAGATAGGGAATCATCTTATCGGCCAGCAGATTCATGTACTGCTCCTCGGTTCCGCCGCTGACATAATAATTTTTTTCCTGAGTAGAGGGGGACAAATAAATGATGGGCATGGCGATACCTCCTGTTTTGCCCATCCTATGAAAAAATTTGTCCGGCGGTGCGAAACATTTCTTTTTCTTTTTCGTCCGGATAAGTGAAGAGCGATTTTTGAAAAGGAGGAATTTCAAATGAAACGAAACCCATGGGGGCGCCTGGCCCCGCTGCTGGCCCTGATTCTCCTGCTGGCCTCCTGCGGCGGACGCAGCACAAGCGCTCCCGCGCCTGCGGCCTCCGCTCCGGGTGCGAGCGCCCCGTCCATGGATATGGCGGAGGGCGAGATGTGGAATGGGGTGGAGTATCCCCAGGAATCCTCCGCCCCTGCTCCCGGCTCCGGGGAGATGCAGTCTGTCTACCAAAATCCCGGAGTAAAGCTGATCCGCCGGGCGGAGCTGAACCTTCAGACCACCGAGTTTGACCGGGTGTCGGCCGCCCTGGACGGGCTGGTCAGCGGGTGCGGCGGATACTTTGAGAGCAAATCGGTGTACGGCGGCAGCTACCGGGACGTGAACGTCAGCCGGAGCGGGGAGTATATCGTCCGCATCCCGGCGGAGCGCTATGAGAGCTTTCTGGCTCAGACCGGGGAGCTGGGCTATATCACCAGCAAAACCGAGAGCAGCGAAAACATCGGCGAGCAGTACTATGACACCCAGGCCCGGCTGAAGACCCAGCAGACCAAGCAGGAGCGGCTTTTGGATCTGCTGTCCCGGGCAGAGAGCATGGAGGACATCATCTCTCTGGAAAACGCCCTGAGCGAGGTGGAGTACCAGATTGAGCAGTACTCCTCCACGCTGAGCCGGTATGACAGCCTGGTGGGCTTTTCCACCATCAGCATCTGGCTGCAGGAGGTGCAGACGGTGACCCGGGAGACCGGCGTGGCGGACAGTCTGGGCACGCGCATGGCCGCCGGGCTGGTCCACAGCGGGGCCAGTCTGGTCAGCGGGTTCCAGGAGGCGCTGGTGTGGCTGTCCTACCATGTCTTTGGGGTGGGAATTACTGTGATTGCCGCCGCGGCCGGCGGAGTGATTCTCCTGCGCCGGAAGGGCCGGAGCGTCCGGAGGAAAAAAGACACGCCCCAGGACCCGCCGGATTGAGCACGGAGCGAATCCTGTTTGAGCTGAGAGAGATGGACAAAGAATAAGCTAAAGGTCCTCCGCGGGGCAGACATGCCCGCGGAGGACCTTTTCAATACAGGAAACAGGTTCAGGGAGCCACCGTACACCCGCCCTGGGCGCGGATGTGGAGCACGTGGCACATGCCGGGGCCCAGCAGGGCCTCCATGCCGGAGCGGAACCGCTCCAGCCGGTCCAGGGGGACGAAGGCCTGGATGGTCCCGGCGAAGCCGCCGCCGTGGACCCGAATGGCGCCGGCGCCGTCCAGCAGCTCGGAGCCCAGGGCCAGGGCCATGGGGACGGCCTGCTGCCGGGGGTCGGCGGCGGACCAGGCGTTCTGGAGGAGGAGGGAGGAGGACAGGCCGGAGGCGTTGACCAGCTCCAGGAAGCGACCGGCAAAGTCGCCCGCCCGCAGGGCGGCGGCCTCCTGGGCGGCCCGGCGGTCGTCGGCGTAGAAGTGCAGGCTGCGGAGCACCGCCCGGTCGCCGCAGGCCCGGCGCAGGGCGGGGAGGGCGGCGCGGAACTGGTCCTCGGGCACCTCCCGCAGGACGGCTTTGCCGAAATAGGCGGCGGCCTCCCCCATTTCCCGGGGAATGGCGGCGTAGTCGTCCGTCAGGTCGGCGTGGCAGGAGCCGGTATCCACAATACACAGGGCGTGCCCGGAGCGGCTGAAGTCGTAGTCTATCCGCTCCACCGCGGGGGCGGAGGGGTCGGCGAAGTCAATGGCCACCGCGCCGCCTACCGACGAGCCCATCTGGTCCATCAGGCCGCAGGGCTTGCCGAAATAGACGTTTTCAGCGTACTGGCCGATTTTGGCGATGGAAATGGGGTCCAGCGTGCCGCCGCAGCTGAAGCGGCTGAAGATATTTCCCAGCAGTACCTCGTAGGCGGCGGAGGAGGACAGGCCGGAGCTGGACAGCACGGTGGAGTGGGCGTAGGCGTCAAAGCCGGACAGGGGATGGCCCAGCGCGGCGATTTTGGCGGCCACGCCCCGCACCAGGGCGGCGGAGGTGTTCTCCTCCTGGGGCTTGGGGGACAGGTCGTCCAGGGAGATCTCCAGCTCCGGGTAGCCCTCGGAGTGAATCCGGACTGTGCGCAGGCCGTTGGGAACGGCGCAGCAAAGCATATCCAGATCCACGCTGGCGCACAGCACCCGGCCGTGCTGGTGGTCGGTGTGGTTGCCCCCCAGCTCGGTGCGTCCGGGGCCGCTGAACAGCTGGACGGACGCGCCGGGGGAGGGGGAGAAAACGGACTGAAGGCCGCGGATTACCCGGAAAGCCCGGTCTTTTGCCCGGTCCAGGGAGGAGGCCTGTCCGTCCAGGGCGTACAGGCCGGACAGCGTCCGGTCATAAGCGCCGGAATGGATGGACTGAATTAAATCCTGACAGCGCAATCTCATCACCTCTTTGCGTCCTCAGTATATTGTGTTTGATTGAAAATTGCAAGATGAAGGGGCTTTTTTTTCAAATTTTTCCGTTCTGACCAAAAGCGCGCCTCCCGTTTTCCAAAAATCGGAGGAACTTTTCCGCCGCCTCCGGCATGTTTGCACTTGACCTGACCGGAAACAGGGGTTATACTTATAAAGAAAAAACATAGAGTATACAGTGCATATCCATTTTAACATAGAAAAGGAGACGATCAAGATGGGCTTATTTTCCAAGCAAGAGACGCGGGAGGACCCTCGCCTGGCCATTGAGCCGGAGGACGATTTTTACGATCAGACCTATTCGGAAGCACCCCAGCTGGCCCCCCTGCCCGCTCAGACCAACACGGTGATTGCTCAGGGCGTGTTGGTGAACGGTACCCTTCACGGCGAGGGCGTGGTCCAGATTGAGGGGACCCTGGAGGGCGAGATTCGGCTGGACGGCTCGGTCATTGTGACCACCACCGGCAGGGTCACCGGCCCCATCACGGCCAACCTGGTGCGGGTGGCCGGTTACGTAAAGGGCAACATCAAGTCCTCCGGCCACCTGCGGCTGGAGCAGACCGGATGTATCGAGGGCGACGTGTCCACCCCCTCCCTGGTGGTGGAGGACGGCGGCCGCTTTGACGGCCGGAGCACCATGATCAAGGCGGATCAGAAGGAAGAGGTTCAGGAGGTAGCTCAGCCGCCGGTCCAGGCAGAGGAGAAGACTGCCGGCGACCCTCTGCTGGAGGAGGAGTAAGACCCTGCTTCAACAGGCTTCAGTGAGCGCTCTGCCTATACGGCACGGTTTTCCGGAGCGAAAGCGTTCCAAACGGAAGCAAAGAGACGCAGAACAGACCCGTTTTCCCCGCTTGGGGAAGGCGGGTCTGCTTTTTTGCGCGTGGCCGTCCTTTCTCGGAGAACAAATGTCTTTGTGAAAATATATGAAAGTTACAAGGTAGAGACTTGCAATTTCATAAAAATATATCCCTTGTATTTCATTAAAATGGAGGTTAAAATAGATAAAAAGCAAGTAAATAAATATTTTCTTGCATTTTAGGCCTGGCGCAAGCGGGCCGCAATCTTCCAGGAAATGAGGGCTTTCTATGACGGAACAACAGTTCAGGCGGGACGGCTATGAACAAAAGGGGCTGTATCATCCCCGGCTGGAGCATGACGCCTGCGGAATCGGCGTGGTAGTGGACATCAAGGGGAGGCAGAGCCACCGGACGGTGGACGACGCGCTGAGCATTGTGGAAAAGCTGGAGCACCGCGCCGGCAAGGACGCGGAGGGCCAGACGGGCGACGGAGTGGGAATTCTGCTTCAGATTTCCCATACCTTTTTCCAAAAGGCCGCCGGGGTGCTGGGAATCGAGCTGGGGCAGGCACGGGACTACGGCGTGGGCATGTTTTTCTTTCCCCGGGACGTTCTGCGGCGCAGCCAGGCCCAAAAGATGTTCGAGGTGATTGCGGCCAAGGAGGGGCTGGAGTTTCTGGGCTGGCGGAGGGTGCCGGTGGACCCCCAGGCGCTGGGCCGCAAGGCGCTGGAGAAGATGCCGGATATTCAGCAGGCCTTTGTCCGGCGGCCCGAGGGGGTGGCCCGGGGGCTGGATTTTGACCGGAAGCTGTACATAACCCGGCGGGTCTTTGAGCAGTCCAACGACAACACCTACGTGCCCTCCCTGTCCAGCCGGACCATTGTATATAAAGGGATGTTCCTGGTGGGGGAACTGCGCAGGTTTTACCTGGACCTTCAGGACGAGGACTATCAAAGCGCCATTGCCTGCGTTCATTCCCGCTTCTCCACCAACACGAATCCCAGCTGGGAGCGGGCCCACCCCTACCGTCTGATTTGCCACAACGGGGAAATCAACACCATCCGGGGCAACGTGGACCGCATGTCCTCCCGGGAGGAGACCATGTCCAGCCCCCTGATTGACGCGGACCTGCACAAGGTCTGCCCTGTGGTCAACCCCAACGGGTCGGATTCGGCCATGCTGGACAACACGCTGGAGTTTCTGGTGATGTCGGGCATGGAGCTGCCTCTGGCGGTCATGGCTGCCATTCCGGAGCCCTGGATGAAGGACGGAAGCATCTCCAGGGCCAAGCGGGACCTGTACCAGTACTACGCCATCCTGATGGAGCCCTGGGACGGTCCGGCCTCTATCCTCTTCTCCGACGGCGACTGCGTGGGCGCGGTGCTGGACCGCAACGGCCTGCGGCCCAGCCGGTACTATATCACCGATGACGGCAAGCTGATTTTATCCTCCGAGGTGGGGGCGCTGGACTTTGACCCCGCCCGGATTGTAAAAAAGTCCCGCCTCCAGCCCGGGCGGATGCTGCTGGTGGACACCGTCCAGGGCCGCATGATTGACGACGCGGAGCTGAAGGAGGGCTACGCGGCCCGCCGGCCCTACGGCGAGTGGCTGGACCGGGGGCTGGTCCGGCTGAAGGACCTGCCCATTCCCAACCGGAAGGTGCCCGGCTATTCTCAGGAGGAGCTGACCCGCCTTCAGAAGGCCTTCGGGTATGCCTATGAGGATGTGAAAAACACCATTCTCCCCATGGCCCGCACCGGGGCCGAGCCCACCGCCGCCATGGGCATCGACATCCCCCTGGCCGTGCTGTCCGGCCACGAGCAGCCTCTGTTCAACTACTTCAAGCAGCTGTTCGCCCAGGTCACCAATCCCCCCATTGACGCCATCCGGGAGGAGGTGGTCACCGACACCACCGTCTACATCGGCAGCGGCGGCAACCTGCTTCAGGAACAGGCGGAAAACTGCCGTGCGCTTCAGGTCCACAGGCCCATTCTGACCAGCGTGGAGCTGATGAAGATACAGAGCGTGCAGAGGGAGGGGTTCCGGGCGGAGACGGTGTCCATCCTCCACTATAAGAACACCCCCCTGAAGCGGGCGCTGGATCACCTGTTTGTCACAGTGGACCGGGCCTGCCGGGCCGGAGCCAACATTGTGATCCTCTCCGACCGGGGAGTGGACGAGAACCACGTGGCCATTCCGTCCCTGCTGGCGGTGTCGGCGGTGGAGCGCTATCTAATCCGCACCAAGAAATCCTCCGCCGTGTCCATTGTGCTGGAGTCCGCCGAGCCTCGGGATGTGCAGCACTTCGCGGCCCTGCTGGGCTACGGCGCGCGGGCGGTGAATCCCTATCTGGCCCATGACACCATCGGTTCTCTCATCGACCAGGGGCTGCTGGACAAGGACTATTACACCGCGGTGAAGGACTACAACGACGCCGTCCTGGGCGGCATTGTGAAGATTGCCTCCAAAATGGGCATCTCCACCCTCCAGTCCTACCAGTCCGCCCAGATTTTCGAGGCGGTGGGCATTGACAAGGCGGTGGTGGACGAGTATTTCACCGGCACCCTCAGCCGGGTGGGGGGCGTGGGCCTGAAGGAAATCGGGCAGATGGTGGAGAACAACCACTCCCGGGCCTTCGACCCCCTGGGGCTGGGCGGGGATCCCACGCTGGACAGCCTGGGGGAGCACAAGGCCCGGGCCGGGCAGGAGGATCACATGTACACCCCCCAGATTATCCACCTGCTCCAGGAATCCACCCGCACGGGGGACTACCGGCTGTTCAAGCAGTACACCGCCCTGGTGGACGACGAGACCAAGCCCCACACCCTCCGGGGGCTGATGGAGATGCGGTATCTGGACGAGCCTATCCCCATTGATGAGGTAGAGAGCGTGGAATCCATCGTCAGGCGCTTCAAGACCGGGGCCATGTCCTTCGGATCCATCTCCCGGGAGGCCCACGAGTGCATGGCCATAGCCATGAACACCCTGGGGGGCAAATCCAATTCCGGGGAGGGCGGGGAGGACCCGGCGCGCTTCGGCACCGTCACCAACTCCGCCATCAAGCAGGTGGCCTCCGGCCGGTTCGGCGTCACCAGCGAGTATCTGGTGTCTGCGCAGGACCTGCAAATCAAGATGGCCCAGGGGGCCAAGCCCGGGGAGGGCGGGCACCTGCCCGGCAAGAAGGTCACCCCCGAGGTGGCAAAGACCCGCCACTCCACCCCCGGGGTCACGCTGATTTCTCCGCCCCCGCATCACGATATTTACTCCATTGAGGATCTGGCCCAGCTGATTTACGACCTGAAGAACGCCAACCGGCAGGCCCGCATCTCGGTCAAGCTGTGCGCCGAGCCCGGTGTGGGCACCATCGCCGCCGGCGTGGCCAAGGCCGGGGCCCAGGTGGTGCTGATTTGCGGCTATGACGGCGGGACCGGGGCGGCGCCCCGCAACTCCATCCACTCCGCCGGCGTCCCTTGGGAGCTGGGGGTGGCCGAGACCCACCAGACCCTGATTATGAACGGTCTGCGCTCCCGAATCATTGTGGAGACCGACGGAAAGCTGATGAGCGGCCGGGACGTGGCCATCGCCTGTATGCTGGGGGCGGAGGAGTTCGGATTCGCCACCGCGGCGCTGGTAGCCATGGGCTGCTGCATGATGCGGGTGTGCAATCTGGGAACCTGTCCGGCGGGCATCGCCACCCAGAATCCCGAGCTGCGCAGGCGCTTTGCCGGAAAGCCGGAGTATGTGATGAACTTTATGCGCTTTGTGGCTCAGGAGCTGCGGGAGCACATGGCGAGGCTGGGGGTGCGCACCGTCAACGAGCTGGTGGGCCGCACCGACCTGCTGAAGGTCCGGGAGCAAGCGGTGAACGAGCGGGCGGCCACAGTGGACCTGTCCGCCATTCTGGACAACCCCTGCCGGGGAGAGGAGGGAAAGCGGCACTTTGACCCTGCGGATGTATATGACTTCCAGCTGGAGAAGACGGTGGATATGAGGGTGCTGCTCAGGCGGATGAAGTCCGCCCTGGAGAAGGGAGAGCCCAAGACGGTCTCCGTTCCCGTCACCTCCACCGACCGGACCCTGGGGACCATTCTGGGCAGCGACATTACCCGGCTTCACGGCAGCAGCCTGCCTGACGACACCTACACGGTGAAATGTACCGGCGGCGCGGGTCAGTCCTTCGGCGCGTTTATCCCCAAGGGGCTGACGTTGGAGCTGGAAGGGGACTGCAACGACTATATGGGCAAGGGGCTGTCGGGGGGGAAAATCATTGTCCATCCCCCCAAAAGCGCCAAATACAGGCCGGAGGAGAACATCATCACCGGCAACGTGGCCCTGTACGGCGCCACAGGCGGCAAGGCCTTCATCAACGGCATGGCCGGCGAGCGCTTTGCCGTGCGCAACTCCGGCGCCTGGGCCGTGGTAGAGGGCGTGGGCGACCACGGCTGCGAGTACATGACCGGCGGACAGGTGCTGGTGCTGGGTCCCACAGGGAAGAACTTCGCGGCGGGTATGTCGGGCGGCGTGGCCTACGTCTGGGACGAGGACCGGGACCTGTACCTGCGGCTGAACAAGGCCCTGGTGAGCATGGAGCCGGTGACCGACCGCCAGGACGTGGCCCAGATTCGGCAGATGCTCACCGAGCATATCGCGGCCACCGGTTCCCCCAAGGCGAAAGAGATTTTGGAATACCTGGAGGAGAAGGCCGCCTGCTTCAAAAAGATTCTGCCCCGGGACTACGACCGGATGATGCGCACCATCGCCGAGTTCGAGAGCCAGGGCATGAGCCGCGAGCAGGCCGAGATTGAGGCGTTTCATGCCAACACCAGGGATTGAGGGGGCTGTGCATTCCCTTTCCTGGAAGAAACGGAATCGAAACGAACTTTTGCGCAAAACTTCGTTTTGCTTTTTGGAAAATATAAAAATCGGCATTCATAACCGAAAATGGCGTCTGGATGAGGAATTCTTCGGCCGGACAAGGCGCGTTTTCAGAGGAATGCTTTGGTTCTAAGCTGCGGACATGGAAAGCCGGCAGGGCGCGCATCTTGGGATGCTGCCCCGCCGCTTGTCCCCGGCTTATCGTGATAGGGGGAATATCTGGATTATGGGAAAAACGACAGGATTTTTGGAATATCAGCGCCAGGGCAGCCCGGCCCAGGCGCCTCTGGAGCGGATTGAACACTGGCGGGAGTTCCGTCCCCGGCTCAGCGAGGCCGACCGCCGCCGGCAGGCGGCCCGGTGCATGGAGTGCGGCGTGCCCTTCTGCCAGTCGGGGGCGGAGCTGGGAGGGATGACCTCCGGCTGCCCGCTGCACAACCTGGTGCCCGAGTGGAACGACCTGCTGTATACCGGCAGTCTGCCCCAGGCCCTGGAGCGCCTGCGCAAGACCAACAATTTTCCGGAGTTCACGGGCCGGGTCTGTCCCGCCCTGTGCGAGGCGGCCTGCACCTGCGGGCGCTACGGCGACCCGGTGACGGTAAAGGAGAACGAGCTGGGCATTGCGGAGGAGGGCTATGCCCGGGGGCTGATTCAGCCCCGGCCGCCCCGGGCGCGCACCGGGAAGCGGGTGGCGGTGGTGGGGTCCGGCCCGGCTGGGCTGGCCGCGGCCGACCAGCTGAACCGCCGGGGGCACAGCGTCACCGTTTTCGAGCGGGACGACCGGATTGGCGGGCTGCTGATGTACGGCATTCCCAACATGAAGCTGGAGAAGCGGTTTGTCCAGCGCCGGGTGGAGCTGATGGCGGCCGAGGGGGTGGAGTTTGTCACCGGGGTCAACGTGGGGGCGGACAAGAGCGCTCAGGAGCTGCTGGACAGCTTTGACGCGGTGGTGCTGTGTACCGGAGCCAGGCAGCCCCGGGATCTGAACGTCCCCGGCCGGGAGGCCGGCGGGGTGCACTTCGCGGTGGATTTCCTGTCTGCTGCCACCCGGAGCCTGCTGGACTCCGGGCTGAAGGACGGGAAGTATATCAGCGCCGCCGGGAAGGACGTCGTCATTGTGGGCGGCGGGGACACAGGCAACGACTGTGTGGGGACCGCCGTCCGCCACGGGTGCCGGTCGGTGCTCCAGCTGGAGATGATGCCCTGCCCGCCGGAGCAGCGGGAGGACGGAAACCGCTGGCCCCAGTGGCCCCGGGTGCGCAAAACCGACTACGGCCAGGAGGAGGCCGCCGCCCTGTTCGGGCGGGACCCCCGGGTCTACCAGACCACGGTGAAGGAGCTGCTGGCCGGCGAGAACGGGGAGCTGCGGGCGGTGAAGACCGTCCGGCTGGAGGCAAAGCGGGACAAGAAGACCGGCCGCGTTGCCATGACGGAGCAGGCCGGCACGGAGGAGGAGCTGCCCTGCCAGCTGCTTCTGATTGCCGCCGGATTCCTTGGGCCGCAGCCCTATGTGGCCCAGGCCTTCGGCGTGGAGGTGGACGGGCGCTCCAACCTGAGCGCCCCGGAGTACGCCTCGGGCGTGCCCGGCGTTTTCGCCGCCGGAGACGCCAGAAGGGGACAGTCCCTGGTGGTCTGGGCCATTGCCGAAGGCCGGGGCGCGGCCCGGGCGGTGGACCGGTATCTGATGGGCTACTCCTATCTGTAAGAGCCTGTTTAATATCTCGAAGTATGCCGGATGGCAGGGAATTTTGCCGCCATTCGCAGGAATCCTTGGCGGCTTCCAAGAAAATTTCACGCAGTATGGCGGCAAAAGGCCCGCCAGCCGGTGTGCTGAGAGATGTTAAACAGGCAGCGGGGCTGTCCGGCCGGGACGGCCCCGTTTGTTCAGGGGAGAGGCGGAGGCCCGGGGGCAGAGTTATGTAACCTAAATGGGGGGCAGGCCGGAGGGCGTTCCCCTGCGGAAATTGAGGGAAGCGTGTCGCAGATAGAAAAATCACGGAGAAAACCGCCTGATTCTTGTTAAAACAGGAAAAAGTGCACAAGATTGAGCGGGGAACTCTAGTAAATATTGCCCTTGAATCACTTCCTCAAATTGGTTACAATGTGGTAACAAAAGTAACAAACAGTTGCTTTTGGTGTCACTGAATTGACATAATTTTGTTCCAAAAGGAGTGAAGACAATGAAACGCAAGCTCTTCTCATCGCTGCTGTGCGCATTTGCCTTGCTTCTCCTGATGGGCGCCGGGGCCGAACCGGACACCGCCGCCCTTGTGCTCGAGGAGGAGAGCGCCTCTTCCGCCCAGGGCGGGCAGGCGCTTGAGACCGGAATCCCCGCCGGCGAAGAAGAGAACCTGCCTTTGGAGGAGGATCCCGGCCAGGGAGAGCCTGCTCCGGGGGAGGGTGCGCAGGAGGAGGAGCCCGGGCAGGAGGAAACGCCCCAGGAGCCGGAAGAGCAGCTTCCGGAGGACCCTGAGCCGGAGGAGCCCCTTCCGGAGGAGGAGCCTCTGCCGGAGGAGCCCGAACCCAGCGTGGACCTGCTGTTTCAAATCAACGGCTGGCCCGCCTCGCTGGAGACCGGGCGCACGCTGGACAACGGCGTGACCTATGTGGCGCTGGCCCCTACGGTCAGACAGCTGGCCCCCGAGGCCCAGATTAACTGGGACAGCGCGGCCCAGACTGTCAGCGTCACCACCCCCGTTCTGGCGCTGACCGCCCGCGTGGGCGACTTCTACGCGGAGGCCAACGGCCGCTTCCTCTACATTCAGGACGGCGTGCAGCTGCGCGGGAACCGCGTGTTTGTCCCCCTGAAGGTGCTGACCGAGGCCTTTGACGCCCGGCTGAGCTGGGACGCCGCCACCGGCGGCATCGCGGTCTGGTCGGGAAGCGGGGCGCTGGTCCCGGGCGACGAGTACTACAACCAGGACGACCTGTTCTGGCTCAGCCGCATCATCTATGTGGAGAGCGGCAACCAACCCCTGAAAGGCAAAATGGCCGTGGGCAACGTGGTGCTCAACCGAGTGGAAAGCCCGCTGTTCCCGAACAACATTGTGGATGTTCTGGCCCAGCGCAACCAGTTCACCTCCTATCAGGGGGGGAAAATGGCGGAGCGGACGCCCAATGAGAGCAGCGTGCTGGCCGCCAAGCTGGTGCTGGACGGCGGCGTGGTGGAGGAGACCCGGGGCGCTCTGTATTTCGACTCCCTGGCCAACAGCTGGGCCTCCCGCATCAAAACCTGCGTAGGCGTCATCGGCGCCCACAAGTTCTACCGCTGAGCGCGGCTGAAAACAAAAAAGGAACCCCCGAATCTCATTTTTATGGAATTCGGGGGTTCCTTTTCGATGAATATTCCTGTATAATGAGGAGTACTGAATATGACCGGAGAAAAACAGAGCTGAGACAGGGTTGGAGGAGTAGACATGACGAGAGACAATGCCCGGGAGATTGCGGTGCATATGGTGTTTGAGCTGGGATTTGGCGGCCGGAGCGCGGACGAGCTGCTGGAGGAGGAGCTGACCCGGAGCCGTTTTGCCCAGCTGGGGGAGGAGCACTCCCTGTACGCCCGGTTCCCCAACGAGAAGCAGGCCCAATATATCCGCGCCTTGGTTCGGGGGACCTGCGCCCACGTGCCCGAGCTGGACGACTATATCAGCCGCTACGCGGTGGGCTGGAAGTTTGAGCGGATTCCCCGCATGGCCGCAGCCATTATGCGCACGGCCATGTACGAGGTGCTCTACATGCCAGACGTGCCCAACGCCGCCGCCATCAACTCCGCAGTGGAAATCGCCAAAAGCTATGAGCCGCCGGAGGTGGTCTCCTTTCTTAACGGTATTCTGGGTTCCTTCGTCCGCGCCGAGTTCCAGGACACGCCCCCCAGGCCGGAAAAGCCGGCGGAGGAGGCGGAGGGATAGCCATGCCCGTGTTAGCGCTGGATACCAGCAACTACACCACCTCTGCCGCGGTCTTCGACGGCCGGACCGGCCGCAACGAGAGCCGCCTGCTCCAGGTGCGCCCGGGAGAACTGGGCCTGCGCCAGAGCGAGGCCTTGTTCCAGCACGTGAAGGCCCTGCCCGGCCTGCTGGGCAGGCTGGAGGAGCTGGGCCTGCTCTCCGGCCTGCGGGCCGTGGGGGCCAGCACCCGGCCCCGGTCGGTGGAGGGCTCGTATATGCCCTGTTTTCTGGCGGGGGCCTCCCAGGGGGAGGCCCTGGCCCACGCCCTGGGGGTCCCTTTTTTTGCGTTCTCCCACCAGCAGGGACATCTGGCTGCGGCGGCTTGGTCGGCCGGCCGGCCGGACCTGCTGGACGCCCCCTTCCTGGCCTGGCACCTGTCCGGCGGCACCACCGAGCTGCTGCGGGTGGAGCCAGAGGGCAGCTCCATAAGGGCGGAAATGATCGGCGGCACCAGCGACCTGTCCGCCGGTCAGCTGATTGACCGCACCGGAGTCCTGCTGGGCCTGCCTTTCCCGGCCGGAAAAGCTCTGGACGGGCTGTACGGTCAGGCGGATGCCTCTTACGAGCCCCGGGTGAAGCGGAACGGGATGACCTTTTCCCTGTCCGGCATGGAAAATCAGGTGAAAAAGCTGGCGGAGGCGGGGGAGAAGCCGGCCAATATTGCCCGCTTTGCCCAGGACGCCGTGTTCGGCGCGGTGCTGAGGGCCACCCAGGCCGCCCGGAAGGAGTACCCCGGCCTGCCGGTGCTGTGCTCGGGCGGGGTAGCATCCAACTCCCGCCTGCGGGAGGGGCTGTCCGCCCTGTGCGGCGCGCTCTTTGCACCGCCCCAGTACTCCACGGATAACGCCTTGGGTGTGGCCGTCCTGACCCGCCGGGCTTTGGAGGATGCGCCATGAGAGAGGCCGGCGTGCTGACCCCCTCCCAGGTCAGCGGATATATCAAAAGCTGGATGGAACGGGACCGGCTGCTGTCCGGCGTGCTGGTGCGGGGGGAGCTGTCCAACTACAAAATGTACCCCTCGGGACATCACTATTTTACCCTGAAGGACCAGGAAGGCGCCCTGCGGTGCGTCATGTTCCGGGGAGACGCGGTCTCGCTGCGCTTCCGGCCCCAGAACGGGATGCAGGTCACAGCGGCGGGCCGGGTCACGGTCTTCCCCCGGGACGGACAGTACCAGCTGTACTGCACCCGCCTGATTCCGGAGGGGGCGGGGGACCTCCACGCGGCCTTTGAGCAGCTGAAGGACAAGCTGTACCGGGAGGGCCTGTTTGACCCCGCCCGCAAAAAGCCCCTGCCCCGGTATCCCGGACGCATTGCCCTGGTTACCTCTCCGGCGGGGGCGGCGGTGCGGGATATGCTGCGCATCCTGGGGGCGAGGTTCCCGGCCGCCAGAGTCTATATTTTACCCGTCCGGGTCCAGGGGGAGGGGGCTGCGGAGGAAATCGCCGCCGCCATCCGCTGGGCCAACTGGAAAAACGCGGCGGATCTCATCATTGCCGGCCGGGGCGGCGGGTCCATGGAGGACCTGTGGGCCTTCAACGAGGAGTGCGTGGCCCGGGCCATCTTTGACTCGGAGATTCCCGTCGTCTCCGCCGTAGGCCACGAGCCGGACGTGACCATCGCCGATTTCACGGCCGACCTGCGGGCGGCCACCCCCTCCAACGCCGCCGAGCTGGCGGTGCCCGACCAGAACGAGCTGCGCGCCTGGCTGGCCGGCGCGGAGATCCGCATGAGTCAGGGCCTGCGCCGTACCCTGACTCAGCGCCGCCGGGAGCTGGCGCGGCTGAAAAACAGCCGCCCCCTGTCCCAGCCGGAGAGCTTCTTCCGGGATAAGCGCTTACAGCTGGATTTCCTGGGCCAGCGCATGGCCCAGGGGCTCTCCCAGACGCTGAACGCCCAGAAGCAGCGGCGGACCCGCCTGGCCGCCTCCCTGGACGCCCTAAGCCCACTGAAGGTGCTGGGCCGGGGCTACGCCATCGCCCGGAAGGAGGACGGCCGGGTCATCGCCTCCGTCCGGGACGCCGCCCCGGGGGAACTCTTTGCCCTCCGGCTGTCCGACGGGGAACTGCCCTGCCGGGTGGAAGAGGGATTCCATGAGAAGGGGGGAAATATGCTATGAAACGGCTTGCCGTTTTTGCCTGCTGCCTGGTCCTGCTGGCCGGGTGCCGCGGTCCTCAGCCCGCCTCTTCCGTTCCGCAGGAGCGGGTGGAGGAGCCGGACTGGCGTGTTGAGGAGCCCTCCTGGCAGATCTTTAGCCTGAAGCCGGAGGATTATGGGATCACCTATGAGGATTTGGAGGATTTAAGCGAATATCCTCTGGATAAACTGACGGCCTACTGTATGGGCGCGGACGGCGCTTTTGCCGAGGACGGCTTTTCTCAGCTGTACCGGCGATTTATGGAGGCGCCCCACACCTGTGTTGCCTGCTTCTCTCTGATTCAGGATCAAGAAGCCCTGAAGCTGCTATGCGGGCGGATTGTATCAGAGAATTTGAGCTTTGGGGACGAAACGGAGCAGAAGCAATTCCAGCTGAATTTGAAGCTGCTGGCGGAGGCCTATCCCGAGAACCGCGGTTGCTATGCGGGTGAGTCGGCGGTCGTCCGCCTGCTTCAGTCCGGTTGGGACGAGACAGCGCAAAAAGGGTAAGCGAAACGCAGTTTCGCGCCGAAAATTTTTCTTTTCGATTCCTTTTCTTTTGAAAAAGAAAAGGAATGAGCAACAAGACAAAAGGAGGTCCCCAGATGGCGGCCAAAAAGAAGCTGGATTTCGAGGGCTCCATGGCCCGGTTGGAGGAGATTGTGTCCCTGCTGGAGCGGGGGGACGCGCCTTTGGACGAGGCGATGAAGCTGTTTGAGGAGGGCGCGAAGCTGATGCGCGCCTGCACGGCGCAGCTGGACGAGGCGGAGCAGAAGGTGAAGCTGCTGACCGCCGGGGAGGACGGCGAGCCGGTGGAGCAGGACTTTCAGGAGGAGGTGTGACCATGGAGCAGGAATATTCCCAGGTGCTGGCCCGGTGTCAGGCGCGGGTTGAGGCCCGGCTGGCCGAGAGCTTCACCGCGCCCGGCCTGGAGGAGGCCATGCGCTACAGCCTTCTGGCGGGGGGGAAGCGTATCCGGCCGGTGCTGACGGTGCAGTTCTGCAAGGCCGCCGGCGGGGCGGAGGAGGACGGGCTGGAATTTGGCTGTGGAGTAGAAATGCTTCACACCTACTCCCTGATTCACGATGACCTGCCCTGCATGGACAACGACGACCTGCGCCGGGGCAAGCCCACCTGCCACAAGGCCTATGGGGAGTGTACCGCCACCCTGGCGGGGGATGCCCTTCAGGCGGCGGCCTTCCGCACGGTGCTGTCCGCCCCGGGCCCCTGGACGGACCCGGCGGTTCCCGGCCTGGCGGCCCTGTCCCTGGCCCGGGCGGCGGGGGAGCTGGGCATGTGCGCCGGGCAGTACTGGGACACCTTGGGGGACGGCCGGCCCCACACGCTGGAGGAGCTGACTGCCATTCACACCCGGAAGACGGGCGCTCTGCTGACCGCCGCCTGCGAGATGGGCGTGCTGGCCGCCCGGGGCCGAGGGGCGGCGGATCCCTCCTGCCTGGAGGCTGCCCGAGACTACGCCGGGAACCTGGGCATGGCCTTTCAGATTCGGGACGACGTTCTGGACGCCACCTCCACCACCCAGGCGCTGGGCAAGCCGGCGGGCTCGGACGAGGCCAACCGGAAAACCACCTTTGTGACCCTGCTGGGCGTGCCGGCCTGCGAGAAGCTGGTGGAGGACTACACGGACCGCGCCGCGGCGGCCCTGAGGCGGGGGAGCTGGCCGGGAGACGCCGGCTTTCTGGAGTGGCTGGCCCGTCAATTGGCTTGGCGGAGCAATTGACGCGGGGGCTCAGGGAAGCATAGGGAGAGAGGGAAAGAGCCATGATCCAATTTTTGACCGGTGGCCGGGTTCTGTTCCTGGCGGCCGTGTCCTGGGCCGCGGCCCAGGTACTGAAATTTCTGATTAACCTTCTGGTAAGGGGAATTACCGACGTGCGCCTGCTGCTCAGCAGCGGAGGAATGCCCAGCTCCCACTCGGCGCTGGTGTGCGCCTGCGCAGTTTCCGTTGGGCGGACCGACGGCTTTTCCAGCACCACCTTCGCGGTGGCGGCGGTGCTGGCCGTGGTGGTGATGTACGACGCGTGCAATGTCCGCCGGGCGGCGGGGGAGCAGGCCAGGGTGCTGAACTACATTGTGGAGCACTGGGAGGAGATGTCCCCGGCCGCCATGGGCGAGGAGCTGAAGGAGCTGCTGGGCCACACGCCCCTGCAGGTGCTGATGGGGGCGCTGCTGGGACTTGCCATCGGGTGGTTCGGCACGGGATTGCTGGGATAATATCTTGGAAGGAGCGCATGATGGCGGACAAGGAAGGAATAAACAGGCCCCTGCTGGCGGAGCTGAGCGACGCCCAGGCGGTGCAGCTGTGCGCCCGTCTGCGGGAGGAGCTGATTGAGGACGTATCCCAGACCGGAGGCCATCTGGCCTCCAATCTGGGGGCGGTGGAGCTGACGGTGGCGGTCCACCGGGTGTTTGACACCGGCCGGGACCGGCTGGTCTTCGACGTGGGCCACCAGTGCTACCCCCATAAAATGCTCACCGGACGCAGGGAGCTGATGCGTACCATCCGGCAGCTGGGGGGGCTGTCCGGCTTTCCCAAGCCGGGGGAGAGCAAGCACGACGCGTTTATCGCCGGCCATGCCTCCAACTCGGTGGCGGTGGCGGTGGGCATGGCCCGGGCCCGTACCCTGATGGGGGAGGACTACCACGTGCTGGCCCTGCTGGGGGACGGCGCGCTGACCGGCGGGCTGGCCTACGAGGGGCTGTCCGCCGCCGGAGAGAGCAAGGAGCCCATGATTGTCATCCTCAACGACAACGGTATGTCCATCACGCCCAACGTGGGGGGGGTGGCGGAGTATCTGGCCCGGCAGCGGCTGAAGCCCCAGTATCTGACCTTCAAAAAAATGTACCGCCGATTCATGGGCCTGACCTGGCTGGGCCGGAGAATCCACCGCCTGACGCACCGTCTGAAAAAGGCAGTGAAGGAGAGTATGCTGCCCAGCAGCATGTTTGAAAACATGGGCTTTTACTACATGGGCCCGGTGGACGGACACGATGTGGGCGGGCTGACCCGCCTGCTGGGCTATGCCAAGGACTGCGGCGAGCCGGTGCTGCTCCATGTCAGGACTGTAAAGGGGAAAGGCTTTCTCCCTGCGGAGGCAAACCCGGACGCCTTTCACGGGGTGGGGCCGTTCCACCCCGTTTCGGGTAAGCCCCGCTCCCCCGGCGGGCCCACCTTCTCCGGCGCCTTCGGCGACGCACTGACCCGCCTGGGCCGGGAGGACGGCCGGGTATGCGCCGTCACCGCGGCCATGCTCACCGGAACGGGGCTGGAGCGTTTCCAAAATGAGTTCCCCCGGCGCTGCTTCGATGTGGGCATCGCGGAGGAGTGCGCCGTGGCCATGGCCGCCGGAATGGCCAAGCAGGGCATGATTCCGGTCTTTGCAGTCTACTCCACCTTTTTGCAGCGGGCTTACGACATGCTGCTCCACGACGTGGCCCTGACAGGCCTGCATGTGGTGCTGGCGGTGGACCGGGCCGGCCTGGTGGGGGAGGACGGGGAGACCCACCAGGGCGTATTTGACGTGGCTTTTCTGGACAGCGTGCCCGGCATGACCGTGTTTGCCCCGGCCAGCTTTGCCGAGCTGGAATCCATGCTGCGCCGGGCGGTGCTGGAGATATCCGGCCCGGCGGCGGTGCGCTACCCCAGAGGGGGCGAGGGGGGATTCCGGGAGGACCGGTCGGGGGGCCCGGCGGCGGTGCTGCGCCGGGGGACGGACGTCACCCTGGTGTCCTACGGCCCGATGATTCAGGAGGCGCTGGAGGCCGCCCGCCTGCTGGAGGCCCAGGGCGTTCAGGCCGAGGTAATCAAGCTGAACATCATTACCCCGCTCCGGCCGGAGCCGGTGCTGGAGTCGGTGCGGAGGACGGGCGCGCTGGTGACGGCGGAGGACTGCGTCCCCAACGGGAGCGTAGGGGCCCGGCTGGCCCGCAGTCTGGAGCAGGAGGGAATCGGGGCGAAGCTGGCCCTGTGCACGACCGGCGCCCGGTTTACCCCCCACGGCAGCGTGAAGCAGCTGCGCGCCCTGCTGAAGCTGGACGGGGCCGGACTATACGAGCAAGCGATGGAGGTGTTGGGCCGTGAAGCAGCGTCTGGATGCGGCAATGACACAGCGGGCCCTGGCTGAGAGCCGGCAGAAGGCCCAGGCCGTCATCATGGCCGGCCTGGTCTATGTCAACGGCCGGAAAGTGGAGAAGGCCGGGACCCCCATAGAGGAGGACGCCGAAATTGAGGTGCGGGGCAGGGCCCTGCCCTATGTGAGCCGGGGCGGGCTGAAGCTGGAAAAGGCCCTGGGCTGTTGGCCCATTGCCCTGGAGGGGGCGGTGTGCGCCGACATCGGGTCGTCCACCGGGGGCTTTACCGACTGTATGCTTCAGCGGGGAGCCCGGAAGGTGTATGCCGTGGACTCCGGGTACAACCAGCTGGACTGGCGGCTGCGCAGCGACCCCCGGGTGGTGTGCATGGAGCGCACCAATGCCCGCTATCTCACCCGGGAGCAGATTCCGGAGGCCCTGGATTTCTTCTCCGTGGACGTGTCCTTTATCTCCCTGCGCCTGATTCTGCCCCCCGTGCGGGCCCTGCTCCGGCCGGAGGGGGAGGCGGTCTGCCTGATTAAGCCCCAGTTTGAGGCAGGCCGGGAGAAGGTGGGCAAAAAGGGCGTGGTCCGGAATCCGGAGGTGCATCTGGAGGTGCTGGAGCGCTTTTTGGAGCACGCGGCCCAGGCGGATTTCTCTGTAAAGGATATTTCCTTTTCACCAATAAAGGGCCCGGAGGGCAACATTGAGTATCTGGGGTGGCTGGGCGCTCCGGGGAAGGCGGAGGCGCTTCCCGACCTGCGGGAGCTGGTGCGCCGGTCCCACGAGGCGCTGAAGGAGGCGGAAGGATGAGAGTGGTGCTCAGCTCCAATCCCTACCGGGACAAGGGGCTCCGGGTGGCTCTGGAGGCCCGGCGCATTCTGGCCCGCTCCGGGACCGAAACGGCCCTGTGCCTGCCCTTTGTCCCCAGGAAAGGGGACCGGCTGGAGCTTCCAAGACAGGTCAGGCTGGAGAGCATGGAGGAGGCGCTGCCTCAGGCGGATCTTCTGATTTGCTTCGGCGGGGACGGCACCATCCTCCACGCCGCCCGGGACGCAGCGCTGCACGACGTGCCGGTTCTGGGGGTGAACATGGGCAGCGTGGGCTTCATGGCCGAGCTGGAGCGGAGCGAGCTGTCTCTGCTGTCCCGGCTGGCCGTGGGGGACTACCATGTCGAGGGGCGTATGATGCTCCAGGTGCGGCTGATGCGGGGGGACAAGGTACTTGTGGAGGACCTGGCCCTGAACGACGCGGTGATTTCCAAGGGATCCATCGCCCGGGTGGCGGAGCTGGAGGTGCTGGCCGACGAGGTGCCCCTGAGCTCCATGACCGGGGACGGGGTGATTGTCTCCACCCCCACCGGCTCCACCGCCTACTCCATGTCGGCGGGAGGGCCCATTGTGGCACCAATGCCTGAACTGCCTCGCTTTTCACACCCGATAAGGAATCCCCCTGCCCGATATCCATATCCGAAGCCTTCCCTTCCAATGCGTCCTCTAACTTTAACTTATCCTTTAACTCCAGGATTACCCTCTGGGCAGTCTTAGCCCCAATTCCCGGAGCCTTTGCAATGGCTTTTGCATCCTCCCCCAGCACCGCGAAACGCAAGTCATCCGGCGTAAGGACTGTCAGGACTGCCAATGCGCCTTTTGGCCCTATGCCGCTAACCCCCAGCAGCAGCTTGAAGATATTTAAATCGTCCCTGGTCCGGAAGCCATAAAGCTCCATAATCCCCTCTTTTACATAAAGGTACGTATAAATTTTCACAGCCTGCCCAATCCCAGTAAAATAGTCCACCATACTGGCAGGAATATGGACATTGTAACCAATATTGTTCACTTCCACCACAATTGTGCCATCCAAAACCTCAACCAGTTCACCTTTCAGATAAGAATACATGGCTGACCCTCCTTTTACCTGAACCAGGCAGCAACCTTAAGTGATTGCTTCCCCATAGAAATAGAACCCTTTGCATTCCTTTAATTCCACGTTTACAATTTTGCCAACCATTTCCCTGCTGCCAGGGAAATGCACTACAAAATTGCTGCCAAGCCGCCCTGTCACCAACGCTTCATCCTGAGCGTTAACCTCTTCAACTAAAACTGGCTCGACCCTTCCAGTATAAGCCCCAGCACGTTTTGCCGCTATTGCCTGGACCTTTTCTAACAGCCGGTCAAAACGGTTTTTTACAACCTCCTGCGGCACCTGGCATTCCATCTTTGCCGCAGGCGTTCCCGTACGTTTGGAATAAATAAAAGTGAAGGCGCTTTCATATCCCACTTGCTCCACCACATCCATAGTTTCCAAAAAATCTTCTTCTGTCTCCCCGGGAAACCCTACGATAATATCTGTAGTCAAGGCAATATCCGGAACCGCTTCCCGTATCTTTTTTACCAGCCCTAAGTACTGCCCCTTATCGTAATGGCGGTTCATCTCCTTTAAGATACGGCTGCTCCCAGATTGAAGGGGAAGGTGCAAGTGGCGGCAGATTTTTTTAGAATCCCGAATTGCCTCAATCAAATCCCCCGACAAGTCTTTGGGATGGGAGGTCATAAACCGGATACGCTCAATCCCTTCTATCTCTTCTATTTTCCGAAGCAATTCTGCAAAAGTTATAGGCTCCTTTAAGTTTTTCCCATAAGAATTCACATTTTGCCCCAGCAGCATAATTTCCACTACCCCATCCTTAGCCAGGCGTTTGATTTCCAGCAGGATATCCTCTGGCTTACGGCTCCGCTCCCGCCCGCGCACATAAGGCACAATGCAGTAGCTGCAAAAATTATTGCAGCCGAACATGATATTGACGCCGGACTTAAACGGGTATTTTCTCTCGGCCGGAAGCTCTTCCACGATCCGGTCGGTCTCCTGCCAGATATCAATGACCCGGTCGCGTCTCGTCAACTTTTCATATAAGAGTTCCGCAAGTTTAAAGATATTATGAGTGCCGAAGACAATATCCACAAAACGGTAGCTCTGCCGGATTTTTTCAATAACGGACTCCTCCTGCATCATGCAGCCGCACAGAGCGATCAGCATATCCGGATTCTTTTTTTTCAGGCTGTTTAAATGTCCAAGCCTCCCGTATACGCGCTGATTGGCATTGTCGCGCACCGTGCAGGTATTATAAAGAACCAGATCCGCCGCCTCGTCTTCTGCGGGTTCGAACCCGATCCGGGTAAGGATGCCGGCCAGTTTCTCGGAATCTCTGGCATTCATCTGGCAGCCGAAAGTCTGAATAAAAAAGGTAAGCCGCCGGCCGGTCTCGCGTTCTTTTTTCATCGAGCGTCTGATAGCTGGCGTAGATTTCCAGCGCCTCGGCTTCGGCCGTCGCCGCACGGTAGGCGTCGGCCAGCTGGCCGAGGGTCGTA
>JAAWHL010000101.1 GCA_022795855.1 Lawsonibacter sp. | reverse complement strand
GAAGCTGTACCATTAGCCGAAGTGCGCAGATTTGCGAGGCGAAATGGCTGCTGGCAAGGCAAAAAATTGCAGGAATACTGGATGTATTGCAAAATTTTTCCACGCGGCCAGCGGCGATTTCGGCCACAAAGATGCGTGCTGAGGCGATTGGTACAGCTTCTCAGTCCCAGGCGTCCGGCTCCAGGCCGTAATGCTCCAGGGTGAAATTCCAGAAGTCCAGGGCCGCCTCTGAAAGCAGGTTCTTTTTCCTGCGCAGAAGGTAGACGGGACGGGTGGTGTCCGCGTCCAGGATGGAGAAGGCCCGCAGGTCCGGGTAGAGCCGCAGGGTGCTCTCCACGCAGCACTCCGGCAGAATCATGACGGCCCGGCCCTCCCCCACCATGCCCACTTTGAAGAAGTGGTCATTGGTTTCAACGGCGATACGGGGAACGAATCCGGCATTTTGACACAGCCTGAAGGTGATATCCGAAAACATGGGGCGGTCCGACCAAAAGGAGACGAAAACGTCGTCGCGTAAATCACTAAGGGAGAGGGCGGTACAATCCTCCGGGTACTCCCGGTAGCGGCGGGAGATCAGCAGACAGAGGGACTCTCGGAACAGCTCCCGGCTGACCCAGCCGCTGGCCTTTTCAAAAAACGCCCGGTTGTCCTGCCCGCAGCAGAGGAGCAGGTCGGTCTGCTCGGAGGTGCGCTCCTCCTGGGTGACGTGGTGGGAGAGGACAATCTTGACATTGGGGTTCAGAAACTGGTAGTCCGAAACGGCAGGCAGCAGAATGTTGCTGAATGCGTAGCACACAATCCGGATGACTCCGTTGGTCTCGTAGATGGTCTGCCGGGCGGCGTGGATTCCCCCCTGAAGAAGAGTCAGGGACTGCTCCGCGTAGCCGGCAAAGGTTCTGCCGTACTCGTTCAGGGTGATGTGATTTCCGTGCCGGTCGAACAGGGGAACCCCAATCTCCTTTTCCAGCTTGGCAATGCTCTTGCTCAGGGCGGGCTGGGAGATGTGGAGGAGGTCGGCGGTGCCGGATATGTTTTCCCGGTGGACCAGAGCCAAAAAGTATTCCAGCTGTCTGACGTCCAAAGCCGTTCGCCTCCCTGTGCCTCTTCCGGTATTATAGCAGAGTCTCCGCCTGCGGGCCATTCCTTTTTGTTATGATAGCATAACGCAGGGCCACTTGTCAAAACCGGGATTTTTTTGTAAGGTTTGGACAAAGCCGCGGGAGTCTTCCCCGGCGGAAATGGAAGAAAGGAGAGAAAAACCGGCGGCCCCCAACATAACAAAAAGGAGAGAGGCAAAAGCATGAATACCGGATTGGTACTGACCCTGATTGCATTTGTTTTTGTGGCCTTCGCCCTGCTGACGGGCAAGGTGCCCCCGTCCATCGCCTGCGGCACCTCCATCGTGTTTCTGTGGATCAGCGGCGTGGTGACGGAGCAGGAGGTCTTCGCAAACTTTGTCAGCAGCAACATCATCGTGATGATTGGCATGATGGTGGTCATTGCGGCCCTGCTGAAAACCAGCATTCTGTCCCACATCGCCGGCCTGATTCTCAAGGCCAGGGGGAACAGCGTGCCCCTGGTGCTGCTGGTGGGCATGATTATCCCGTTTTTCCTGTGCCAGTTCATCGGAGGGGTCACCTCCATGATTACCGTGCTGCCCCTGCTGATTGCCCTGGCCAAGGAGATTGGAATTTCGCCCACGGTGGTGGTTCTGCCCGCGTCGGTGGGCGCGCAGGCGGGCCTGCTGGCCCTGCCCATCGGCGGCGGCGCGGTGCAGTACCTGCTGACCAACCAGATTGCCGAGAACGTGGGCGCTCCCGGGGAGATGGGCTTTTGGGACCTGTGCCTGACCCGGATGCCCGGCACCCTCGCGGTGATGGTCTTTGTGGTGCTGGTCGGCTATAAGCTGCTGCCCAAGCGGGACCTGGGCAGCGCGGAGGCCCTGGAAAACCGGCCGGACGTGCTGAAAAAGTCCGAACTGCCCCGGTGGAAGGAGGCAGCGGCCTACATCATCTTCCTGGGCTCCCTGGGGCTGATGTTCGTCTCCCGCTCTCTGGGCATCTCCATGTCCCTGATTTCCACGGCGGCCGCCCTGCTGTGCGTCCTGCTGGGGATTCTGGACGAGAAGGAGATGTTCCGGTCCATCAACTGGTCCCTGATTTTCATGATGGGCTTTATGCTGGCCATGTCCACCGCCCTGAACAACAGCGGCGCGGGAGAGCTGATTGCCGGCGCGCTGGGGGGCGTGTTCGGCATCCGGAACACCTTTGTGGTGTGCGGCATTGTGTTCCTGATTTGCGCCGCCCTGACCCAGGTGATGGACAACAGCGCCCTCATCAATATCTTCTCCCCCATTATCTACATCGCCTGTATGCAGAACAACATCAGCGCACTGCCGGTGATCTGCGCCCTCCAGGCCTCCTGCCTGGTGTCCTTCACCAGCCCCTTGGCCTCCCCCAGCGCCCTGATGGCCTACAACCTGGGCGGCTACAGCCTGAAGGAGATGATGAAGTTCAGCGTGCCCCTGGTGCTGATTTCCGCGGTGATTTCCATCATCTGGATTCCCATTTACTTCACACTTTGAGCAAAGCCGCCTCCCCCTGACGGGGAAAAGCGGCGGACAGGAGGATAAATCATGTCAGAAAATACCGCAAAGCCCGCGTTTGACCCCACGGCCCTGCTGCCCATCGAGCCGGTGCAGCTGTTTGACGACTACTACTTTGTAGGAAACAAGCTGGTGGGCTTCCACATCCTCAAAACCAGCCGGGGCCTGGTGCTGTTTGACGCCATGGACAAATATGACGCGGACAGGGAGTTTCTGCTCCCCGGGCTGAAGAAGCTGGGGCTGGAGGACGAGAAGATTCTGATGCTCTTCCTGACCCACGGCCATTTCGACCACTACATGGGGGCGGAGCAGGTCCGCCTGCGCACCGGCTGCGATGTGGCCCTGAGCGAGGAGGATACGGTCTTCATGGTGAACGGCCCGGACAACTACCTGGGCATTGAGGACCTGCGGGTCCCCCGGATTACCCGCATCCTGCGGGACGGGGAGGACCTGACCTTCGGGGAGCACACGGTGCATGTCATTTCCGCTCCGGGCCATACGCCCGGGTGCCTGAACTACTCCTTTGAGGTCCACGACCGGGGGGTTCCCCACCGGGTGATGATGGTGGGCGGCTACGGGGTATTCGGCCCCGGAAATTATCCCCAGCCGGAGTACCCCTATGGGGTTGTCTACGCCGTGGACCAGGCCCTGACCTTCGCGGCCAGCTGCGTGAAGGCCTGGGAGTACGCCAAGGAGACCGGCTGCGACGTGTTTTTGAATCCCCACCCCCATCTGTGCAGTATGCTGGAGCTGGCGGCGCGGAACGAGGGCCGGGGGGAGGAAAACCCCAACGCCCTGGTGACCGGCCTGGAGGGTGTGCGGAACATGATTGTGGAGCGCTTTGACGTGTGCATGGAGTCGGCGCTGAGGTTCACGGACATCCGGAAGGAAATCAAGTAAAAACAGACGGCGTCTCCGGCCTGCCCGGAGACGCCGCGTGTTTTTGGCGCACAGCGCCTGTCCCCGGCCTCAGCCGGCCGGCTGGACGTACCGCCCCTTCACCACGTCAAACCGGGCGAAGGAGACGTGCCGGAGCATGTCCCCGCCGCACTGGTATCCAAAGGAAAACCGGTACTGTCCGTCGGGCAGTCTCCGCTCCGGGTGCAGGACGACCTCCGCCTGGAAGCTCTCCCCGGGGGCCAGCTCAATCCCCACCCCGGCGGAGGCATAGCGCTCCTGGGGGACCTGATACCAGCTGCCGTTCAGGAGCACGTCAACGCCCCCGCCGGCCAGCAGCCGGTGTTCCAGGCCTGCGGAGGCGCCGGACTCCAGCGGGCCGCCGCCGAGGTTGGTCAGGGTCATGTCCATCCGCCCGGGACGGATGTCCAGCGCCAGCTCCGCCTCCGGACTGCCCAGCCCCCTCTGGTCGTCCGAAAGGGCCAGCAGGTCGGGGTCCAGGTCCAAGGGCCGGTCCTGCCACAGGAAGAACCCAATCAGCCCGGACAGAACCAGGCACAGCGCCAGGAGCAGGGCGCATTTTTTCAGAGCCGTTCTCATGGGAACCCCTCCTTCTGTCTGTATAGACGCAGAATGCAGACAGAAATGACACGGGCAAAATATTTTTTGCGGGGCGCGTCCGTTCGGACGCGCCCCGCGCTTTGCACAGGTCAGATTTTGGTGATGTCGATGGGGGTCAGGTCCTCGCTGCGGCTCTGCTGGCGCACGGTCAGCAGGGCCCGGGCGGTGTCGATGGAGGTGACGCAGCCCACCCCGTGCTCCACGGCGGAGCGGCGGATGCGGAAGCCGTCGGAGTCGTGCTTGCGGCCCTTGGTGGGGGTGTTGATAATCAGGTCCACGGTGCCGGAGGCAATCATGTCCAGGATATTGGGGTGGGCCTGGGAGACGCGGTTGACCCGCCTGCACTCGATGCCCGCCTCGTTCAAGGCATCGCAGGTGCCCGAGGTGGCGTACAGCTCCACGCCCATCTCCTCAAAGCCCCGGGCGATGGACAGCAGCTCCCGCTTGTCCTCGTCCTTCACGGTGACGATGATGCGCCCGCCCTTTTTGGGGGCCCGCAGTCCGGAGCCCTTGAAGGCCTTCAGCAGGGCCTGGGGGTAGGTCTCGGCCAAGCCCAGCACCTCGCCGGTGGACTTCATCTCGGGGCCCAGGCCGGTGTCCACGTCGGTCAGCTTCTCGAAGGAGAACACAGGGGCCTTGACGGCGTAGTAGTCGGCCTCCCGGTAGATGCCGGTGCCGTACTCCATGTCCTTCAGCTTCTCGCCCAGCATGACCCGGGTGGCCAGGTCGATGATGGGCACGCCGGTGACCTTGGAGATATAGGGGATGGTGCGGGAGGAGCGGGGGTTGACCTCGATGACATAGATGTCGTCGTCGTAGAGGATATACTGGGCGTTAATCAGGCCGATGACCCCCAGATGGCGGGCCATGTTCCGGGTGTGGCGCAGGATCAGCTCCCGGTGCTTGTCCTCCAGGTGGAGGGGCGGATAGACGGCGATGGAGTCGCCCGAATGGACGCCGGCCCGCTCCACGTGCTCCATGATGCCGGGAATCAGGATGTCCTCCCCGTCGAACACGCCGTCCACCTCCAGCTCCCGGCCCATCAGGTATTTGTCCACCAGAATGGGGTGCTCCTGGACGGTCATGTTGATGATTTTCATGAACTCCTCAATGTTCCGGTCGGTGTAGGCAATCTCCATGCCCTGGCCGCCCAGCACGTAGGAGGGGCGCACCAGCACGGGATAGCCCAGCTCGCGGGCGGCGGCCAGCGCCTCCTCGGTGGTGTAGACGGTGCGGCCGCGGGCCCGGGGAATGCCGCACCGCTGGAGGATGTCGTCAAAGCGCTCCCGGTCCTCGGCGGCGTCCACCCCGTCGGAGGAGGTGCCCAGCAGCCGCACCCCCATGTCGGTCAGGGCCTTGGCCAGCTTGATGGCCGTCTGGCCGCCGAACTGCACCACCGCGCCCCAGGGCTTTTCCTGCTCCACAATGTTCTCCACGTCCTCGGCGGTCAGGGGCTCGAAGTACAGCTTGTCCGCCACGTCGAAGTCGGTGGAGACGGTCTCGGGGTTGTTGTTGACAATAATGGTCTCGCAGCCCAGCTTCTTCAGGGCCCAGACCGAGTGGACCGAGCAGTAGTCAAACTCGATGCCCTGGCCGATGCGGATGGGGCCGGAGCCCAGCACCAGCACCTTCTTTTTGCCGGAGCCGGCCTGCACCGCCTCGTTCTCCCCGTCGTAGGAGGAGTAGTAGTAGGGGGTCTCGGCGTCAAACTCGGCGGCGCAGGTGTCCACCATCTTGAAGGCGGGCACAATGCCGTACTTCTCCCGCAGCTGCTTGACCTGCTGCTGCTCCATGCGGCACAGTGCGCCGATGTAGCTGTCGGCAAAGCACATCTCCTTGGCCCGGCGGAGCAGGCCGGCGTCAGGCAGGTCCCGGCAGGCCTTCAGCTCCTCCTCCATGTCGATGATGCGCTTGAAGCCGTCCAGGAACCAGATATCCATCTTGGTGATGTGGTTGATTTTCTGGGGGGAGAAGCCCCGGCGCAGGGCCTCGGCCACCACAAACAGCCGCTCGTCGGTGACGTTGACCAGCAGGTCCTCGATCTCGTCGGTGTACAGGTCCTCCAGCTTGGGGAGCTGAAGGGCCCGCACATTCAGCTCCAGGGAGCGGATGGCCTTCATCAGCGCCCCTTCGAAGGAGTTGGCGATGGACATCACCTCGCCGGTGGCCTTCATCTGGGTGCCCAGGGTGCGGCTGGCGGTGGTGAACTTGTCAAAGGGCAGGCGGGGGATTTTCAGCACGCAGTAGTC
>JAAWHL010000016.1 GCA_022795855.1 Lawsonibacter sp. | reverse complement strand
ATGGAGAAGGAGGTGGTGGAGTTGCCCTCATACTGGGCGGGATTGCCGGCGGTCCAGTCCTGGCTCTGGTCGGTGATTTTCTCGTAAATGGTTTTGGCGTAGTCCTTGCTGGTCAGGCCGGCCAGGGGCACCTCGGCAAAGGCGGTGTCGGCCATGTAGGCGGCGCGGTCGGCAAAGCAGGCCTTGAAGGTCTCAGAAAGCAGGTGGATGTACTCGGCGGAGTTGACCTGCATAGCGCCGATGTCGTAGTTCTCCAGCACGTTCAGCGCCTCGATGATGTGGGTGCCGCCCGAGGAGGCAGGAGGCGCGGAGATAATCTGATAGCCCCGGTAGGTTCCGGTGACGGGCACCCGCTCCTCCGGCTTGTAGGCGGCCAGGTCGTCGGTGGTCATCACGCCGCCGTGCTTCTGGACGGCGGCCGCGACAGCCTCGGCCACGGGGCCCTTGTAGAAGGCGTCCGCGCCGCCCTCGGCAATCAGCTGCAGGGTCTTGGCCAGGTCGGGGTTGGTGACGGTGTCGCCTACCTCGTAGGGCAGGCCGTCCTTCAGGTAGTAGGCGCCCAGCTCGCTGTACTCGCCGATCATCCGCTCATACTCGTCGGAAATGGCGCCGTACATGGTGGGGCTGACCACGTAGCCGTTGTTGGCCAGGTCGATGGCCGGCTGCATAATCTGCTGGCGGGTCAGCTTGCCCGAGCCGAACTCGGACAGGGCCAGCTCCAGCCCGGCCACCTCGCCGGGGACGCCCACGGCCAGGCCGCCCACCCTGTTGGCGTTCTGAATCAGCTCGCCGCTGGAGTCCAGCCAGGTCTCGGCAGTCTGCCCGGAGGAGGCCACCTCGCGGTAGTCGATGAAGCTGTTCTCTCCGTCGGCGGTATGGATGACCATAAATCCGCCGCCGCCCAGGCCGGAGGTGAAGGGCTCGGCCACGCCCAGGGCGTAGCACACGGCGATGGCCGCGTCCACGGCGCTGCCGCCCTGCTCCAGGATCGTCTGGCCGGCCATGGTGGCGTAGACGTTGGAAGTGGCCACCATACCGTTCTGGCCGGTGGCGTCGCGGTCGGTGCGGATGGTCTCGCCCTTCTCGTTGAAGGGACGCCACACGCCGTCGCCCTGGGGCTCCTCAGGGGCGGAGTCCGCAGGAGAGGAGACGGCGGGGGCGGGGGGGTTGGTGACCGCCGGGGGGTTGGGGGTGCTGGTGTTGCAGGCGGCCAGTGAGAAGGTCATGGCGCCTGCCAGAAGAAGTGCGGAGATCTGTTTCATGCTCATGCTTTTCCATTTCCTTTCCTGTCTTTCATACTCCGCCGCGTTCCGCCGCAGAAGTATGCGGCGGAACACGGCGTGAGGTTCGCACAGCGGAAAATTTTGGTCAGTTGCAGCCCACGGCCTTGCCGTCCTGGCGGGGATCAGCGGTGCCGTACAGGGTGCCGTCGTCCATGAACTGGATGGCCTGGACCGCGCCGGAGGCGGCGGTGGTGATGTCGCCGTGCTCCATCTCGCCCAGCTTGGCCAGAGTCTCCTCGGTGACGGCGTACTCCTCGTAGCCCTTCAGGGCGTTTTCGTACTGAAGGTTGTTGGCGCCGCCGTTGTTCCAGATTTTGGGGGCGGAGATGGCGTCGTGGAGGGACATGCCGCTGTCAATCACGCGGCTGATAATCTGCGCCACGGAGGCGAAGATGCGGGCGCCGCCGGGGGTGCCCAGCACCATGAAGGGACTGCCGTCCTCCTTCAGGACCACGGTGGGGCTCATGGAGGACAGAGGCTTTTTGCCGGGCTCGACCTTGTTGACCGACTCGGGGTTGGTGGAGAAGTCGTCCATCTCGTTGTTCATCATAAAGCCCCAGCCGCCGACCATCACGCCGGAGCCGAAGTAGTAGTTGATGGTCTTGGTGATAGCCACGCAGTTGCCGTCCACGTCGGCCACGGAGAAGTGGGTGGTATCGGTGTGCTCAAACAGGGTGGGGTCGCCGTAGAAGAACTCCTGGGCCTTGTCCAGGTCAATCATTTCGGCGCGGGTCTTGGCGTACTCCTTGCTGGTCAGGCCGTCCAGGGGCACGTTGGGGACAAAGTTGGTGTCGGCCATATACTGAGCGCGGTCGGCATAGGACAGCTTGAAGGCCTCGGCAAACAGGTGCATATACTCGGCGGAGTTGACCTTCATGGAGCCCACGTCAAAGTTCTCCAGAATGTTCAGAATCTCAATCAGATGGGTGCCGCCGGAGGAGGGGGGAGGCGAGGAGATGATTTTGTAGCCCCGGTAGGTGCTGGTAACGGGGGTGTGGACCTGGACCTCGTAGGCGGCCAGGTCGTCCAGGGTCATGACGCCGCCGTACTTGTTGACGGTGTCCACCAGGGCCTGGGCAATCTCGCCCTTGTAGAAGCCGTCCTTGCCCTCGTCGGCAATCTTCTGCAGGGCCTTGGCCAGGTCGGGGTTGGTGATGACGTCGCCCACCTCGTAGGGCAGGCCCAGGTCATTCCAGTAGACCTCCTGCATCTCGGGGAACTGCACGGCCTTCTCATAGGCGTCGGAGATGGCGTTGGCGCAGTACTGAGAGACGGTGAAGCCCTCGGTGGCGATGCGGATGGCGGGCTCCATCACCTCCTGGCGGCTCATGGTGCCGTAGTTCTCCAGCAGGTACAGCAGGCCGGCCACGTCGCCGGGCACGCCGGAGGCCAGGCCGCCGGTGACGGTATTGCCGTTGCTCTTGCCCTCGGCGTCCAGGTACAGGTCCAGGGTAGCCGCGGCGGGGGCAATCTCGCGGAAGTCCACGAAGAAGTCCTGCCCGTCGGCGGTGTGGATGGTGGCCAGGCCGCCGCCGCCCAGGCCGGAGGTGAAGGGCTCGCACACGCCGATGGCAAAGCCCATGGCCACGGCGGCGTCCACCGCGTTGCCGCCCTTCTCCATAATCTCGGCGCCCACCTGGGACACCTCGTACTTGGAGGCGGTGGCCATAGCCCGGCTGGCGGTGGCGTCCCGGCCGGTGGTGATGCGGTTGCCGTCGGAGTCCACAGTCTCAAAGCCCTCCACCGAGTAGGCGGGGGTCAGGACCGGTTTTTCAGGGGCGGCGGGCGTGCTGGCCGCCGGGGTGCTCTGGGCGGGGGGCGTGCTCTGGGCGGGCGGGGTCTTCTGACCGCAGGACGCCAGAGAGAGGGTCATACCCACCGTGAGGAACAGTGCAAGGCTTTTTCTCACGTTCATTGTGTTTCCTCCTTCTTTTTGATGAACACATTCTATTTGCAAACCGGCGCTCCGCCGCGCCGGAATCGCACCGGAGGGGCTGGGGGCCGGACCTGTCCGGCCTTCTGAATGTTAAAATTATATTCGATGCAAATCCTCCTGTCTATTTCTTCTCATATTTATATTGGCGAATCCTGCGCTTTTTCGATAGGTCCATTTATTTTTTTCATGAACCAAAATTTTTTCTCATTTCTCTCTCATTTTAGCACAAAGCCCCCGGTGAAAACCCGTCGATTTTTGCCGGATTTTACATGCGTTCAAAATCTGTTCAAAAATTCACCCTGAGAATGGCGCACTTTCAAATTTCCCCCCGGATTCCCGAAAAATGCCCCGTTTCGCCGCCTCCGGGGCGCTTAAATGAAAGTCTATCACAGAAATCCTGCATAAAGAAAAAGGCACAGCCGCCGGCTGTGCCTGAAACGCTGGGAGCGCGCTAGAGCTTCCGGTAGACCTGCTTGGGCCGGCCCACCTTGCCGTAGATGCTGAGCATCTCCACCCGGTTCTCCTGGGTCATGTGCTGGAGATAGCGGTACACCGTCTGATAGGCCAGCCCGGTGCCCTCGGCGATGTCGTTGGCGGTGAGGTAGTCGCTCTGCCCCTCCAGGAAGTCCCCAATCAGCTTCAGGGTCCCCTGGGACAGCCCCTTGGCCAGCACCGGCTCCCGGTGCTCCTGCGCCTTCTGCAGAAGGCGCAGATGGAGCTTGACCCGGCTGACGATGTCAGGGGCCTTGATGGGCTTCAGGGCAAAGTCGGTGGCCCCCGCCTCCAGGAAGGCGTCGGCTACCTCCTGGCTCTCGTCGATGGTGAACACCAGAATGGGCACGTCGGGGGACAGCCGGCGCAGGCGCTTCACGCCCTCCACCCCGTTGATGCGGGGCAGGTGGTAGTCGATGAGCACCAGGTCCGGCCGCTCCGCCTTGAAGGCGGCCAGCCCGCTGTCCACGTCCTGGGCTGAACAGGCCCGCCAGCCCTGGAACTTGAACAGCTCCCCCAGGGCAAAGCAGATCTGCCCGTCGTCGTCAATCACTAAAATGGCGGTCTCTTTTTTCATCTCTCTGTTCCTCCCTCGGGCACGACGATGGAGATGGCGGCTCCCTTCCCCGCCTTGCTGCACACGCGTATCTCCCCGCCCATTTTCTCTACCACGCTTCCCACAAAGGCCAGGCCCAGCCCGCTGGATCTCCGTCCCGAGACCCCCCTGCCCCAGATTTCCTGCCGGTCCTCCTCCCGGATTCCCGTGCCGTTGTCCGAGACGGTGAACACCACCGCGCTCCCCTCAGGGGTCTGCTCCCGGTCCACCTTCAGCCAAATCGCCGGCTCCCGCCCCTCCGGGATGGCCTGGGCGGAGTTCTGCATCAGGTTGACCAGCGCCCTGGGAAACAGGATACGGTTGGCGCTGACCAGGGCCTCAGGCACCCGGTTGTCCACATGGATATACAGGGCGTAGCCGCTGACGGAGCTCTGGGCCAGGGCCACCCCCAGCAGGGACTGGGTGGACACCAGGGTGCGCTGGTCCTCGTAGAGGATGTCGGAAATCATGCCGCTCATCTGCTCCACCGCCCCCTCGATGCGGGTGAGGTACTCCACATCCTGGGCCCGCTGCTCCATCTCGCACTCCATCTTGATGACCCCCACCAGGGTCTGCACCGCCGTCAGCGGGGATTTCAGGTCGTGGACCAGATACTGCATCTCCTGATAGGTGCGGTTTTTCATCTCGTTCAGCTGGGCCTGGGTGCGGATGGCCTGGTTCTGCTCCCGGAGAAAGCTCAGCTCCCGCAGGGTGTTCTCGTCCTTCAGCTGGGAGAAAATCAGCAGCCCGAACAGCAGGAACAGCGCCGCCCCCACCAGGGCCACCGCGTTGAGCACCATCTCCCCCTCCAGCACGGCGGAGGCCATCTTGATGTCCCAGGAGGTCTCCCCCCGGCCCACCGGCAGGCCCACCAGGGCGGGCATGACGTCCAGGAACTGAAAGCTGGTGAGAAACAGGACAATCAGCAGGGCTTTTTTATACAGGGCGATGTACTGGTAATCCAGCCGCCGGAAGAGCAGCACAAAGCTGCACACCAGAAAGGCGGGCAGGCCGAAATCGTAGTGGATGCGGTGGACCTCCCCAATGCCCCAGTAGGTCACCTGAAGGGTCAGAATAATCAGCAGGGAGTTAATCAGCCACGCGCTGCGCCCCTCGCCGCGCCCCTCTATCCGGAACTCGACGGACTCCCCGATGAAGTAGGCCCCCACGTAGTGGGGAATGCCCCGGATGGAGTTCAGGGCCACCAGCTGCACGGCGGCCACCATCAGGTCGGTCTTCTCCCCCAGGCGCAGCGCCCGGCTCAGGGAGCGCAGGACAAAAAAGTTGTCCACATTGAACATCAGGGGCATGAGAAAGCTGAACAGCACCAGCCCCGCGCCGATGGACAGCTCCCGGGTATCCACCGACTCCACCCGGACAGGCAGCGGCTTCTTTTCCGCCACAAGCTCCCCTCCTTTTCACAGCAGACCGCAGTTCTCCAGGACAAACTCCGCCAGCTCCAACTGGGTCCGCACCCGCTGGGCCAGTGGCTCGGCCCGGCTGGTCTCCACGGTAATCACAGGCACGCCCAGCTCCAGGGTCACGGTCCGGTTGAGGCTGCCCGGGGGCGGCGAGCCGTACAGGGTGATGGGGGCGGCGCACAGCCCCCCCGCTTCGCTCTCCAGCAGGATGTCCAGCACCAGTTCCCCCACCCCGTCCAGGGACTGGCAGATGACCGAGTTGCCCAGATTGTCCCGCTCCCCCTGGTGCACCCGGGCCTCGTGGAGGTCCAGCACCAGGACGGGTGTGCTCTCCTCAATGTGGGCAAAGAGGGCGGCGGCTATGCGCTCGGCGTCCCAGCCCTCCGGGTCGCCGGGGAAGTTCCGGTTCAGGTCCCGGTCCGATTTGGTATTGCGCCGGTCGTGCTCCGCCCCGTAGGGGTTGGCGGGGCTGAGGATATACAGCGTCCCCGCCCGCAGCGCCGCCCGCTTCAGCAGCCCGCCCGCCATCCAGCCGGCGGTCTCGTCCCCGTGGACCCCGGCCACCACGTAGACGGCGGGGCCCTCCTCCTCCCCCCGCAGGACGGTCACCGTGTTCTCCAGCTCGGTGCCCTCCAGCAGAAGGCGCGCCTCCCGCTGTACGGGCCCGCCCCCCTCAAAAAGCCCGGGGAAGTCGGCCAGGGTCCAGTCCGGCGGCTCCAGCCCCTCCCGGGGCAGAAGCTCCGCAGGATAGGCGGCAGGGGGGTCCTCCGCCCGGGAGACGGCGGGCGGGGTCTCCGCCTGAGGGGCGGCGGGGGCCGGCTCCGGGGCCCCGCACCCGGCCAGCAGGAGCAGAACGGAAATCAGCGCGGATACGCGTCTCATGGCCCCTCCTCCCTCCGGGCCCTCCGGCGGCCCTCCAGCAGCAGCGCCGCCGCCCCGAGCAGTCCGCCGGCCGCCCAGTGCCAGGGGTAGCGGACGGTAAAGTAAACGGCGCTCTCCCCCGGGGCGGGGAGGCGCGGGGGGTCAAAGGGCAGGCCGTAGTCGGCCACCAGCCGCTTGACGTTCAGCAGGTGAATCACCGGCAGGCCCCGGGCGTTGTAAATCTCCATCAGGCCGCTGTTTTTGTTGAGCGTGCGGATGACGTCCGGAGGGGTCACCCCGCACCCCAGCCGGTCCTCCGCCAGCCCCAGGGTGGTGACGCTGCCCCCCACGCCGATAAAGCACCGGATGGGGCCGCCCCGGCTGTAAAGCTCCTGCCGCAGGAGCAGGTTTTTTTGATAGTCCGGTTCCCAAATCAGCTCCGGGCCCAGGGCCTCCAGCCGCTCCAGGATACCGTCCCGCAGGTCGGGGTACATCTCCCCGCCGCAGTCAAAGTCGCCCCCCATGGACACCGCGATTCCGTCCTGGGGCAGCAGGCCCTCCTCCACCAGCCGGCAGGCCATCTCGGGGAAGGTAATCTCCGGCTGGTTGGCCCCGTAGGTGGAGGCCCCGGCGGAGCAGATGTACGCCAAATCCACCTCCATCACCGCGCAGGCGGACAGCACCGCCAGATTCAGCCCGGGAAAGGACCCGGAGAAGGCCGCCCCCACCCGGTCCCCGGGCCGGATCCCCGCCTCCTCCAGCAGCTGCACGGCCAGGGCCGCCATGTCGGAATTGGCTGTGGTGCGCTTGGCCTCCGCCACGCCGTTGGTGGTGGTCACCAGGGTGTACTCCGAACCGACCAGCCCCGTCCCGTGGAAATCCTCCGGGGTGAGCCCCACCCCGGCCTCCTCCTTGTAGACCTTGATGCGGTCCATGCAGATCTGCATCAGCTCCGCGGCGGCCAGCTTCCGCTCGTAATCCGCCGCCCGGGCCCGGCGGCCGCCGGCGAAGGTCAGCGCCGCCGCCAGAATCAGGATCAGCGCCGCCCCGGCCAGGGAGACGCGGGAAATCTTCCTCATGCCGCTCCCCCTCACCGGAACACGGGGTAGCCCATCAGCGCCGCCAGCAGCGCCAGAACGGCGGTGACGGCGGCCAGACTGAGCAGCGTGTCCCCGAACCCCTGCCGGTCCATCTCCCGGGCGATAATCCCGGGAATCAGCAGTCCTACCAGGCTGAGCCGGACGGGCAGCAGGCCGGACCGCCCCAAAACCAGGTCCAGCAGGAAAGTGAGCGCCAGCAGCAGGGCAAACCTCCGACGGCCGTAGAGGATGACCGCCCGGGACAGCAGGCGGCACAGCCCCGCCGCGGCTGCGGCCACGGCCAGGGTGTAGGCCAGCCGCCAGGGGGCGTGGAGGCTGAGGACCAGATAGCCGGGGACCACCAGTCCGGCGGACAGGCCGGTGGCCTCGGTGAACAGCAGGCTGACCAGCACGCCGGCCAGAATAATCTGGTTATACAAGCTCTCCCGCCTCCCTTACCAATGCCATCAGTTCCCGGCCGCCGCCGGCAATGTTGCCCACGGCGAACACCACCTGGTCCGCGTTGAGCCCCTCCAGCTCCGCCTCCCGGGGGCTCCTCAGGCCCCGCACCCGGCACAGGGGCAGGCCCCGCCTCAGCCCCCGGCGCATATAGCCCTGGGCCGCCCCCATCAGCCAGACCTGCGCGGGCCTCAGCTCCAGGCACAGGGCCAGCATGTCCCGGGTGCGGCTGCCCCGGTCGGGCCGGTTGTTCACCAGAAGGGTCAGCTCCCTGCCCTCCAGGCCCCGCTCCGCCCTGAGCCGCGCCCAGACCGCGCAGGTGGACTGAATGTCGTTGATGGACAGGCCGTTGATAAACAACCCCTGTCCCAGGCGGTGGAGGGACAGGGCGTAGGGATCCCGGCGGAAGTCCGCCATCCCCCGCAGCGCGGTCTCCCGGTCCACCCCCAGCTCCCGGCAGACGGCCAGTGCCAGGGCAATGTTCTCGGCAAAGTCAAAGTCCGGCTCGCTGCCGTCGGGGCGGACGGGGACAAACCGGCACTCCAGCGCCCGGGCCGCCTGGGACATCCGCTCCGCCTGGCCCTCCTCCGCGGTGAACAGCACCCCGTTCCGGGGGACGGTATTGCACAGCGAGGCGCAAATCTGCGCCAGGGTGTCCCCCATCACGTCGGTGTGGTCCCGGCGGACGTTGGTGATGACCCCGATATCCGCACGGAGAATCCGGTGCTGAGCGGTCCACTGGAGCTCCGGCTGCACCGCCATGCACTCCGCCACCAGCACCTGGGCCCCCTGGGCGGCCGCCCGCCTCAGAATGACGGCCTGTTCCTTGATGTTGGCCCGGCCCCGGCGGCGGACGGGCTCCTCCCGGCCGGACACGTCGATGGTCATCGGGTCGGTGCCTGTGGTCTTGCAGAAGACCCGCAGCCCCCCCGCCCGCAGGCCGGCCTCAATCAGCCGGCTGACGGTGGACTTGCCCCGGGTCCCGTTGACGTGGACCACGTGGGCCAGCGCCGCCCGGGCCCGGCGCACCTGCCGCGCCTCCCGGAAAAGATAGAACAGCCACGCCAGCGCCAGAATCAAAATCAGTGCTGTCATGACCGTTCCTCCTCCCCATGTTCGATTGTCGCCCGCCGGAAGGGCCGGCCGGCCCTTTTGAAGCAGGTATAAAATACCACATTTTCGGAAAAACGTCAACTGCCCCGCCGGCGCGGAGCGCATCCGGTCCGGCGGGCGCACCTGCGGGCGGCGGGCGGCCGTCCCGGCCCGGCTCCGGCGGGACGCCCCCGGCGCGGGAACACCCAGGGCAAAATCACGGCTTCCGCCTCCTGCGCAGGGCGGCCGCACAGGACACGCCAGGGGCCCCGGAGAAAAAATCCCCGGAACAGGGGATACCCTGTTCCGGGGGGGCGTTCTGTCATTTCGCGTACTCGATGGCCTTGGTCTCCCGGAGAAGATGGACCTTAATCTGTCCGGGGTACTCCAGCTCGTCCTCAATCTTCTTGGCGATGTCCCGGGCCAGCAGGACCATCTGGTCCTCGCTGACCACCTCGGGCTTGACCATAATCCGCACCTCGCGGCCGGCCTGAATGGCAAAGGACTTCTCCACGCCCTCGAAGGAGGAGGTCAAATCCTCCAGCATCTCCAGGCGCTTGATATAGTTTTCCAGATTCTCGCGCCGCGCCCCGGGGCGGGCGGCGGAGATGGCGTCGGCCGCCTGGACCAGGCAGGCCACCACGGTTTTGGGCTCGATATCGTTGTGGTGGGCGTGGATGGCGTGGATGACGTTCTCGCTCTCCCGGTACTTCCGGGCCAGCTCCACGCCGATGGTGACGTGGGATCCCTCCACCTCGTGGTCAATGGACTTGCCCAGGTCGTGGAGCAGGCCGGCGCGCTTGGCCTCGGTGACGTTGGCCCCGATTTCGGCGGCCAGCAGGCCGGCCACGTGGCTGACCTCGATGGAGTGGTTGAGCACGTTCTGCCCGTAGCTGGTGCGGTAGCGCATCCGGCCCAGCAGCTTGACCAGCTCGGGGTGCAGGCCGTGGACGTTGGTCTCGAAGATGGCCCGCTCGCCCTCGGCCTTGATGGTGGCGTCCACCTCCCGCTTGGCCTTCTCCACCATCTCCTCGATGCGGGCGGGGTGGATGCGGCCGTCCAGAATCAGCTTTTCCAGGGCCAGCCGGGCAATCTCCCGGCGCACGGGGTCAAAGCAGGAGACGGTGATGGCCTCCGGCGTGTCGTCGATAATCAGGTCCACCCCGGTCAGGGTCTCCAGGGTGCGGATGTTGCGGCCCTCCCGGCCGATGATGCGGCCCTTCATCTCGTCGTTGGGCAGGGGAACCACGGAGACGGTGGCCTCGGCCACGTGGTCGGCCGCGCAGCGCTGAATGGCAAGGGAGATAATCTCCCGGGCCTTTGTGTCGGCCTCGTCCTTGCAGCGGGCCTCGATTTCCTTGATTTTCATGGCCGACTCGTGGGTCACGTCGGCCTCCAGCTGGTCAAGCAGATAGCGCTTGGCCTCCTCGGTGGTAAAGCCGGAGATGCGCTCCAGGGTCTCCAGCTGGCTGTCCTTCAGCCGCTCGGCCTCGGCCTGGGTCTGCTCCAGCTTGGCCAGCCGGCCGGTGAGCTGCTCTTCTTTCTTCTCGATGTTTTCCATTTTCCGGTCCAAGGTCTCCTCTTTTTGCAGGAGACGGTGTTCCTGGCGCTGAAGCTCGCCGCGGCGCTCCTTGACCTCGCGCTCGTGCTCGTTCTTCGCCTTCAGGATCTCCTCCTTGGCCTCTACCAGGGCTTCGCGCTTCTTGCTCTCGGCGCTCTTGTACGCCTCGTTGACAATGCGCTTGGCCTCCTCCTCCGCTGAGCCGATCTCCCGCTCGGCATAGGACTTGCGCCGCTGGTATCCCAGAAAGGCGCCCAGGAAAAAGGTTATCACCGCGACTGCTGCGCCGATGATATAGGGTAGCATTTGGTTTCGACACCTCCAAAAATATTCATTTCCCGCAGGGAACCGCCGCCCCCGGGGGGACGACGGCACAGCCGCGCCGTCCCGTGAGCGGCACAGCAAAAATCAACCGCAAGACGCCGCCCGCCAGGGGAGCGGCATCCTGCGACAAGTGAAAAACATCCCCGAAGCCTGATCCTCAGCCTCCAACGCGCCGGGCGGGTCCCGCTCCGCCGTGCCGCGCCCTGTTTTCCCGAAAAACGCCGGGGATTTCCGCGAAAACGGGCACTGCCGGCAGCGGCAGGGGCCCGGACCGGACGTCATGTTCGGCCGGGGATCCAGATTCTAAGTTTTTCATTTTGTCCTGACACTATTGTAAAGGCAACCTGCTTTTCTGTCAAGATTTATTCACATTTGTCTCCGGAGGCGGACCCGGGCCCGGGTCCGGCCTCCGCAGGGGCCCGGACCACTTCATCTTGTGGATTCCGGCGGCATATCATACAAAATATATGTTTTCCTGAAAAAGAACAAATTTTCATCTTTTCCCGCCCAGGAAAAAAGTTTTCCGCCCGGGGGCGGAAAAACGGTCCGTTTCCGAAAAAACGGGGCCGCAGAGGGCCCGGATGCCCGCCCCGCGGCCCCGCCCCCCCTCCGCAGGCGGCGGTCCCAGCGCCTGCTTAACTTCCCTTGCACACCGGCCGGCGGGCGCGTGAAGCAAGGCAAATCCAGGCCCTCAGCCCTGCCCCCGCAGATGCCGGGGCAGCGAGTCGTCCTCCCGCACCCAGTCCTCCACGAGGACCACGCTGTACCGGTCCTTGGTCTCCCGGATTACCACCCGCTTGATGCCCGCGTTGATAATCAGCCTGCGGCACATGGAGCAGGAGGTGGATCCGGAGATGAGCTCCCCCGTCTTGGGGTCTTTGCATACCATGTAGAGGGTGGCCCCCAGCACCTCGCTGCGGGCGGCGGAGATGATGGCGTTGGCCTCGGCATGGACCGAGCGGCACAGCTCGTACCGCTCGCCGGAGGGGATGTTCATCTCCTCCCGGGTACAGCGGCCCAGGTCCATGCAGTTTTTCCTGCCCCGGGGCGCGCCGTTGTAGCCGGTGGAGACAATCTCGTCGTGCTGCACCAGAATGGCCCCGTAGCAGCGGCGCAGGCAGGTGGAGCGCTCCAGCACCGTTTCGGCGATGTCCAGGTAATAGTTTTCCTTGTCAATGCGGCCCATCATGCGCGCCTCCCCGTGTTTTTCAGGATGCAGACATTATAATGCCGTTTGGAGGAAAAGGCAAGATTTTTCAGCCCGCCGGGGCGGAAATCCATTCTGCGCCCCGCCCCGGGCGGGGAAACGCTAAAAGCGCCGGAATGCGCCCCCCCGGATTTGGAAGCGAATTTACATTTTATTTACGTTTGATTCCTTGACCCCGCCCCATTCCCGCGTTATGATATATCAATACCGAAAAAATGACGCCCGCACGGCGTGCGGGCAGGGCCCGTCAGAGGAGGCATTTTTCATGATCCGCAACGCGATTCAGCGCCTGATGTACGGACGGTACGGCGGCGACCAGCTGAATATTTTCCTGCTGGGCCTCTATCTGGTCCTCTATCTCATCTCCTGGCTGGCCAATCTCCCCCTCCTGTACTGGCTGTCTCTGGCGGTCTTCGCGGCGGTGCTCTACCGGATGCTCTCCCGGAATTACGCCCGCCGCCGGGAGGAAAACGCCAGATTTATGAAGCTAGCCGGCCCGGTGCTGAGCTGGCTCCGCCTGCGCCGCACCATCCGCCGGGATAAGGACCATATGTATTTCAAGTGCCCCAGCTGCGGCCAGCAGCTCCGCGTCCCCCGGGGAAAGGGGAAAATCACCGTCACCTGCCGCAGCTGCGGCGCTATGTTCCAGGAGAAATGCTGAAAAACGGCCCCCCGCCAGAGGGCGAGGCTTCATGAAGCAGTTAAGGGCAAGACAGGCCGCTGCGGCCTGTCTTGCCCTTTTATACTGTATCACCCGCTATGGCACTTCCGGGGAAAGTGCCCGCAGGGGAGCGCAATAAACCGGAAGTGACTGCTTTTCGCGGTCAAACAATGATCCTGTTCCACTGTGCATACTGCCATCATTTTCCCTATAGGTTGAGATAAAGCGAGGTTCACGTTTTGTGCATTGGCAAAACCGTACTAGTATATCTATCACATCAGTTTTCTTCTCGACACCTAAACGGTTCGCCAATTCTTGCTGTGCTTCTGCTAAATCAAATCCCATGTCCTCGGCATTTCCTGTGTGTTCTTCAAAAATTCCCCTCGCATATCCCCAAGGCTTTCCCGGCTGCCATACTCCTCTTCATCTCAGAGCCTGTTTAATCTCTCGAAGTATGCCGAATGGCAGGGAATTTTGCCGCCCCCTGTTCCAATTCAGCGTTTGCCGACGGCGCAGCTGATTTTTGCTTTCCAGCTGCGGTGCATGAAACCGCCGGCGCCCGGCTCCATCCGCGCGAAAGGCTATTCCTCCGGTTCCTCCCCGGGCTGTGCCGGGGGAAGGTACTTCTGAAAGACCCGCTCGAAAAACAGGGAGCACAGCAGCATGGTCAGGGAGGGGAACAGGAACATGGCCATGGGGCGGTTCAGGCAGAAATTCACCGACTGGATGACCAGCAGCACCACCACCACCGTAGAGGGCAGGTGGCGCAGGGCCAGCTGCCCTGCCGTGGAGAACAACTCCTTCAGGGAGAAGGAGAACCGCCCCAGCAGGGGGAACACCCAAAAGATGATGCCCACCGGCACCACGGCGGCCACGTAATAGGCCACGTAGAGCCAGGCCGGGACGGCCCCCGCCCGGGACAGCAGGGCCAGCTGTTCCAGGCCGATGCTCAGCAGCCCCAGGGCGGCGGCGGAGAGCAGGGTGGCCGGAATCCCCACCCGGAGATTGCCCGCGAAGGAGCGCCAGAAGCACAGGAAAACCCGGTCCTCGTCCCCCCGCAGGCATTTGAAGACCGCAAAGTACAGCGCGCCCGCCGCCGGCCCGGCGGTAACCAGCGGCAGGGAGAAAAACACCCACAGGACGGACAGCAGCGCGGTGTACATAATTTTGTTGCACCAGCGGAACAGGAGGTTGTCCCCCCGGAAGAAAGAGTTGAAATTCATGCCTGACTCCCCGGCGGCTGTGTCAGCGGCACTTCAGCACGTCCCGGTAGAACCGGTCCATCTCCCGCCGGGTGGGGAACACTGCCACGTACATCTGATTGCCCATGGCCCCGGCCAGCACGTCGGGGATGCGCTCCACCATCCGCATCTGGGCGCCGTACTTGTCCAGGATGTCCCGGTGGCTGAGCACAAAGTTCTTGCCGTCCCGCCGCCCGGCAAAGGCGCAGAAGGCGTGCTCTCCCTCCGGCACGGTGGAGCGGTCGAAGGCAATCATGTCCGCCCAGATTTTATACACGTTGGTGCCGTTGGCAAAGTTCATCATGTCGGGGCTGAACCCGCCGCAGGGGCGCATGTTGACCTCCAGGGCCACCACGTCCCCCTTTTTGCCCAGCCCCTCCTGGTCCTGAGTCAGGCGGAAGAACTCAAAGTGGACAAACCGGCTCCTGACCCCAAAGCTCCTGACAGCGGCCCGGCCCGCCCGGCGGGTGTCCGCGGGCAGGTCCTTGACAATATAGTATACCGAGTTGTCCTCGTTGTTCACGATGTCCATAATGGACATGGGGGTGACGTTGCCCGTCTCAAAAATGGGGCTGCCGCTGGAGTCGATAATGGCGTCGTAGGAGTTGACCTCGGCGTGGACAAACTCCTCCATAATATAGGGCACGCCCTCCACGCGGCCGGCCAGGAAGTCCTGAAGCTCCCGGTCGCAGGTCAGCTTGTGGGTATCCGAAGCCCCCACCCCGTTGTCCGGCTTGACCACCACGGGCCAGCCCACCTGCCTGATAAAGGCCCGGCAGTCCTTCAGGCCCTCCACCAGGTGATAGCGGGCGGCGGGAATGCCTGCGGCCTGGTAGAACTCCTTCATTTTGGACTTGTACTTTATCCGGGGGATATCCTCCGTCTGAAAGCCGGAGCCGATGCGGAAATCGGTGCGCAGGCGGGCGTCCCGCTCCAGCCAGTACTCGTTGTTGGACTCCAGCCAGTCAATCCGCCCGTGCTTGAAGATGAAAAAGGCCACGGCCCGGTATACCTCGTCGTAGTTCTCCAGGCTGGACACCTTGTAGTACTCGTTCAGGCTGTCCTTCAGCTCGGCCGTCAGCTCGTCATAGGGCTGATCCCCGATGCCCAGCACGTTCAGCCCGTTGTTTTTCAGCTCCCGGCAGAACTGCCAGTAGTTGGTGGGGAAATTGGGGGAAATGAAGACCGCGTTTTTCATAGCTCTCTCTCCTTTTGTTCACCCGCGCCGGGCCCGGTGCGCCGCCGGCCCACGCTGCGGCACTACTGCCGGTCCGGCTCGCCGCCCAGCAGCCAGGGGACGAAGTACTGCACCTGCCGGTGCCACCAGGGCCAGTCGTGGTTGACGTCGCAGCCCCAGAAATCCACCCACAGGTTGATCCCCTTCTCCCGGCACAGCTGGGCCACGCGGCGGGTGGTCTCGGGCTGTTCCCACTCGCCCTGGCCCACGCACATGGCCCCCCGGTGCTGGTTGTACTGGGCGATAAAGGGGTGGTCGGGGGCCAGATTGGCCAGGTAGTGGACGGGGGAGTTGAGATAGACGGTCTCGTCCATATAGCCGCCGAAGCCGTAGTCGGCGGTGTAGATGCCGCTGAGGGCCAGCAGGCCGTCAAACAGGTCGGGGAAGCGGAAGTACAGGTTGGCGGCGTGGGTGGCCCCCAGGCTGCACCCGAAGGCGAGGATGCCCGGATAGCCCGTCCAGCCGTTGCGCCGGTTGGTGGTCTCCCGGATGAAGGGGACCAGCTCCCGGGTGATGTAGTTGATCCACTGCTCGTGGCGGCGGGCCCGCCAGTAGGGGTTGCCCTCCTTGTCCGACCAGGTCTCGGCGTCCAGGGTGTCGATGGCGAACACGCTCACCTGGCCCGACTCAATCCAGGGGCTCCAGGTCTCGGCCATGTGGAAGCCCTCGAAGTCGAAAAACCGGCCGTCCTGGCAGGGGATATAGAGCACCGGCCGGCCGGCGTGGCCGTAGACCTTGCACTCCATGTCCCGCCCCAGGGACGGGCTGTACTGCCTGAAATACTGCGTTTCCATGAAGCATGTCCTCCTGTATCAAAATTCATAGAGCAGGGTGTTCATAAAGAAGGGGATCTGCCGCTCCCAGCTGGCCTCGTTGTGGTTGCCCCCGGGGACGATGCGGCAGTCCAGATGGACCCGCCGCTCCAGCAGCAGGGAGGCCGTGGCGGCAAACTGAGCGGCCATATTGGGGTGGAAGCTCAGCTCCCGGGAGCCGTAATCCATGTAAATCACCGTGTCCGGCGCCAGGGGGACGGAGCGCAGCAGCTCCCGCAGCTTCCCCGTGGCGAACCAGATGGAGGGGGAGAGGCAGGCCGCACGGGAGAAGTACCGGTTGTACTCGGTGACGGCGTACAGGCTCATCAGCCCGCCCATGGAGCTGCCCGCGATGAAGGTGTGCTCCCGGCCGGGGAGGGTGGGCCACTCCGCGTCAATCTGCGGCTTGAAGGTGCGCAGCAGCCAGTCCATGGTGAGCCGCCCCCGGCCGTGAATCTGTCCGTGGCCGGGCATCCGGCAGGTGAAGGGGGAGTATTCCGACAGCCGCCCCCCCCTGGGGTCGCGGCTGCACTCCACCGCCGCCACAATCAGCTGGGTCCCGGTCCCCTCCAGGTAGTCCAGCATCCGCCAGCTTCTGCCGTAGGTGGCGTCCCCGTCAAAGAAAACATTGTGTCCGTCAAACATGTAAAGCACCGGATAGCGCCGGGACTGGTCCTCCTGCCAGGAGTCGGGCAGGTAGACGTAGGCCCGGCGGGGGGCGTCCCCCGTCAGCTCCGGTATGGTAAGCTCCCATTTTTCAATCATACCGCTGTTCCTCTTTGCCTGTTTCAAAACTTGCGGGGCGGCAGGGCCGTTCCGTTTCTTTACAGTGTAGCACAGCGGCCGGGAAATTGCAATCCAGGGAGGGCCCCGCCTGCATATTTTTGGAAAATCGGGCAAAAAGCCGCCGCCGGACGGCCTCCGGCGGCGGCAGAGTGTCAACAGGGGCTGGTCAGAAATGGGCGATGGTCTCAATCTCCACCAGCACGTCCTTGGGCAGGCGGGCTGCCTCCACGGCGGAGCGGGCAGGGTAGACGGTCCCCTGGAAAAATTCGGCGTACTCCTGGTTCATGGCGGCGAAGTCCTCCATGCTCCGGAGAAAGACAGTGGTCTTCACCACGGAGGAGGGGTCCAGGCCCGCCTGGGCCAGAATTGCCTTAATGTTGCGCAGGGACTGCCGGGTCTGGGCGGCGATGCCCTCGGGAATCGTGCCGGCGGCGGGGTCCACGGGGATTTGGCCGGAGATGAACAGCAGCTCTCCGGCCCGGACGGCCTGGGAGTAGGGGCCGATGGCGGCGGGGGCCTGGTCGGTGAACACGGCTTCTTTCATGAAAAACAGCTCCTTTCCTTGATGCCTACAGCATACCATGTCCCGGCGGCGCTGGCAAGAGGGGAGTGCCTCTGGCCTTCAAAATGTGCCCCCGGGCTCCGTCCCGCGCAGGGCGGCGGGCCGCCCGGAGATGTAAACAATTTTTGAACCGGGGAGGCTTTCTCTTGACATCGCCGGAGGGGACGGTATAATAGTCAAGGCATTAATAATTAACCCCTTGATCATTATTCCGGAAGGAGGTTTTTCCGTGGACGAGACGTTCCGCGAGATGGAGCTGCTGTCCCGCAGCCTGAATCAGGCCCACCGGTCGGCCATCCAGTCCGGGCTGAACGCCGCGGGCCTGGGGGCGGTGGGGCACCCCATGCTGCTCACCATTCTGGAGTCGGGAGACGCGGACCGGGAGCAGCAGTGCCGCGCCCAGCGGGAGCTGGCGGACCTGCTGCACATCTCCCCCGCCGCAGTGGCAAGCTCCCTGAAATCCCTGGAAAAGAGCGGCTACATCCGCCGCGAGCCCGGGCAGAAGGACGCCCGGCGCAACCGGGTAAGCCTTACGGAGAAGGGCTCCCGGGCGGTCTCCGGCTGCCGGGAGGTCTTCCGCCGGGTCTCCGGCCAAATGATGTCCGGCTTTTCCCCGGACGAGCTCCGGCAGCTGGCCCAGTTCCAGCGCCGGATGCTGGACAACCTGCGCTCTCCCAACCCCGATTCCCAAGCAAAGGAGTGATTTTGACTTGCTTTCCCTGTTTCTTACCCATTTGGAGGGCTACAAAAAGGACGCCGTCAAGGCGCCCGTCCTCATCGTACTGGAGGTCATCTGCGAGCTGCTGCTCCCCCTGGTCATGGCGGAGATTGTGGATGAGGCCATCCCCTCGGGGGACACCGGCTATATCTTCCGGCTGGGGGCGGTGATGCTGGCGCTGGCCGGCGCGTCCATGGCCTGCGGCGTGCTGGCTGCCAAATACGCCGCCTTCGCCAGCCAGGGCTTTGGCGGAAACCTGCGCCAGTGCCTGTTTGACAAGGTGCAGGAGTTCTCCTTCGCCGACATCGACCGCTTTTCCTCCGCCTCCCTCATCACCCGCATGACCAACGACGTCAACGCCATGACCATGATGCTGGCCATGGGCCTGCGGATGCTGGTGCGGGCCCCGGTGATGCTTCTGGCCGCCCTGGCCGTCAGCCTCTGCCTCAACGCCCGGCTGGCCCTGGTGCTGCTGGTCATTATCCCCCTGATGGCGCTGGCCATCGCTGTACTGATGAAAATCTGCACCCGCCTTTTTGATGTGATGCAGAAGAAAATCGACGGTTTGAACAATGTGCTCCAGGAGAACCTGGTGGCTATCCGGGTGGTAAAGGCCTTCGTCCGGGAGAACCACGAGCGGGAGAAGTTCAACCGCGCCAGCGACGAGCTGATGTCCGCCGGGCTCACCGTGGGGATGCGCATTATCGCCATTATGCCCATCATGATGCTGGCCATGAACGGGGCCACCCTGGCCGTGCTCTACTTCGGGGGCCGGATGGTCATGGGGGCCTCCTTCGAGCTGGGGGACCTGAACGCCTTCCTGAGCTACATCATGCAGGTGCTCATGAGCGTCATGATGGTGGCCATGTCCCTGCTTCAGCTCTCCCGGGCCCAGGCCTGCGCCCGGCGCATCGGCGAGGTGCTGGACGCCGTCCCCTCCGTCCGGAATCAGGCGCAGGCCGCCCCCCTCCCCGCCCCCAGGGGCCGGGTGGAATTCCGGGACGTGTCCTTCAAATACGCCGCAGAGGGCGCGGGCGACGACGTGCTTTCCCACATCAGCTTCACCGTGGAGCCGGGCCGGTTCGTGGCCGTGGTGGGCGGCACCGGAACGGGCAAATCCTCCCTGGTCAACCTGATCCCCCGGTTCTACGACGTCACCGGCGGGACCGTCCTGGTCGACGGGGTGGACGTGCGGGACTACCCCCTGGAGGAGCTGCGGGGCCGCATCGGCATGGTGCTTCAGACCAACGTGCTGTTCACCGGCACCATCCGGGAGAACCTGCTGTGGGGCCGCCCTGGCGCCTCCGAGGAGGAGCTGGTCCAGGCGGCAAAGGACGCCCAGGCCTACGACTTTATCATGCAGCTGCCCGACGGCTTTGACACCCTGCTGACCCAGGGGGGCACCAACGTGTCCGGCGGGCAGAAGCAGCGGCTGTGCATCGCCCGGGCCATGCTCCGCAAGCCGGCCATTCTCATCCTGGACGACTCCACCTCCGCCGTGGACTCGGCCACCGAGGCGGCCATCCGCGCGTCCTTCCACACCAATCTGAAGGACACCACCGTCATCATCATCGCCCAGCGCATCTCGTCCGTGCAGTACGCCGACGAGATTCTCATCCTGGACGACGACCACATCGCCGGCCGGGGCACCCACGAGGAGCTGATGGCGGGCAGCAGAATCTATCAGGAAATCTATCAGTCTCAGCAAGAGGGGGTGGGGGGATAATGCCTGGACCGCATCAAGCCTTCAAGGCCGGGCCGGTTAAGCCCAAAAATCTGAAAAAAACCGGGGTGCGGCTGGTGGGCTACCTGACCAGAAGCAAGCTGCCCCTGCTGTTTGTGCTGCTGTGCCTGCTGGTCTCGGTGGGCTCCAACCTGGGCGGCTCCTATCTGGTGCGCCCCATCACCAACCTGCTGATAAACCCCGATCTGTCCCTGGACGAGAAGCTGTCCGGGCTGGCCGTCCGCATCGCCCTGCTGGCGGGCATCTACCTGCTGGGCTGTCTTGCCACCTACGGGCAGTCGGCCATGATGGTCCGGCTGGCCGAGCGGGGGGTCAACCGCCTGCGCAAGGACCTGTTCGACAGCCTCCAGCGGCTCCCCCTGTCCTACTTCGACCAGCACCCCCACGGGGAGCTGATGAGCCGCTTTACCAACGACGCGGACAACGTGCAGCTGGCCCTCCAGCAGAGCGTGGTCTCCCTGTTCCAAAGCTGCCTGATGTTCGCGGGACTGGTGGGCCTGATGCTCTTCATCAACTGGAAGCTGTTTTTTGTCACCGCGGCGGTGCTCGCCCTCACCATGGCCCTCTTCAAAAAGCTGGGGGGCCGCAGCCGCCGGTTCTATCAGAAGCAGCAGGCCGCCCTGGGCAGGGTGAACGGCGAGATCCAGGAGACCATCGAGGGGCTGAAGGTGGTCAAGGCCTTCACCCACGAGGAGGAGGCCAAGGCCAAATTCCGCCAGCTGAACAACGCCTACCGGGACGCCGCCCAAAAGGCCAACTTCTATTCCACCATGATTATGCCCATGGCGGGCAACCTGATGAACATCAGCTACGCCCTCACCGCCGCCTTCGGCGGGCTGCTGTCCGTCCTCCAGGGCTTTGACCTGGGCGGGCTGGCCATTTATCTCAACTACTCCCGGCAGGTGGGCCAGCCCCTGAACCAGATTTCCCAGCAGATGACCACCCTGCTGTCCGCCATCGCCGGAGCGGAGCGCATTTTTGAGGTGATGGACACTGCCGCCGAGGCGGACGGGGGATCCGTCACCCTGGCGGCGGCGGAGAAGGACGCCAACGGCACCCTCTCCCTGTTCAGCGGCCCCGGCCGGCCCCGGACCTGGGCCTGGAAGGTCCCCCGGAGCGGCGGCATGGAGCTGGTCCCCGTCTTTGTGGGGGAGGGCGAGGCCCTGACCGAAATCACCGACCCGGAGTCCGTCCCGGACCCCGCCTGTCTCGCCCGCCACGGCTGGGCCTGGAAGTACCCCGGCCCCGACGGGGCCCAGACCCTCCACCTGATTCGGGGCGCGGTGCGCAGAGTCCCCGGGGAGGACTTCTGCCTGGCCGAGCTGCGGGGCGCGGTGCGGTTCAGCCGCGTGGACTTCTCCTACGTCCCCGGCAAGCGGATTTTGAAGGACGTGTCGGTCTACGCCGACCCGGGGCAGAAAATCGCCTTTGTGGGCTCCACCGGCGCGGGCAAGACCACCGTCACCAACCTGATCAACCGCTTTTACGAAATCGAGGGCGGCATGATTACCTACGACGGCATCCCGGTGACCGCCATCCGCAAGGACGACCTGCGCCGGTCCCTGGGGGCGGTGCTCCAGGACACCCACCTGTTCACCGGCACCATCATGGACAACATCCGCTACGGCCGCCTGGACGCCTCCGACGAGGAGTGCGTGGCCGCCGCCAAAAGCGCCAACGCCCACTCCTTCGTCCGCCGCCTGCCCGACGGCTACCAGACTATGGTCACCGGGGACGGGGCCAACCTGTCCCAGGGCCAGCGCCAGCTGCTGGCCATCGCCCGGGCCGCCGTGGCCGACCCGCCGGTGATGATTCTGGACGAGGCCACCTCCTCCATCGATACCCGCACCGAGGCCCTGATTCAGCGGGGCATGGACGCGCTGATGGAGGGCCGGACCGTCTTTGTGATTGCCCACCGCCTGTCCACCGTGCGCAACGCCAACTGTATCGTGGTCATCGAGCACGGCGAGATTGAGGAAAAGGGCAGCCATCAGGAGCTGCTGGACGCCAAGGGCCGGTACTACCGGCTGTATACCGGGCAGTTCCAGCTGTCCTGAACCCGGGGAGGTGCCGACAACATGCTGTTTCAGAAAAGCTCCGGCGGGGCGTCCTGGCTGCTGGTCTGCCTGGGCAACCCCGGGGAGAAATACGAGAATACCCGGCACAACGCGGGCTTTATGGTGGCCGACGAAATCGGCGCCCGCCGGAACCTCCCCATCCAGCGGCTGAAATTCAAGGCCCTGACCGCCCTGGCCGAAATTTCCGGAGAAAAGGTGCTGGTGATGAAACCGGTCACCTTTATGAACCTGTCCGGCGAGGCGGTGCGCCCCGCGGCGGATTTTTACAAAATCCCGCCGGAGCGGGTCCTGGTGGTATCCGACGACATCGCCCTGGCCGTGGGCCGCCTGCGGATCCGCCGGAGCGGGTCCGCAGGGGGGCACAACGGGCTGAAGAGCATCATCCAGCACCTGGGCAGCGACCGCTTCCCCCGGGTGCGGGTGGGGGTGGGCGAAAAGCCCCATCCGGACTACGACCTGGCCGACTGGGTGCTGGGCCGGTTCGCCGGCGAGGACAAAAAGGCCATGGAAGGGGCCGTAAAGCGGGCGGCCGACGCGGTAGAATGCCTCATCGGCGAGGGCTGCGACAGGGCCATGAACCGGTTTAACGGATAGGCGTCCCCTCAAAAAGGGCCCCCGGAGAGACCTGGTCTCTCCGGGGGCCCTTCCTCGTCAGGGGGATGGCAAAGCCGCTTACTTGTGGTCCACGCTGTACATATGCTTGATGAGCTCCAGCACCTTGTTGGAGTAGCCCATTTCGTTGTCGTACCAGGACACGACCTTCACAAAGGTGTCGGTCAGGGCGATGCCGGCCTTCTTGTCGAAGATGGAGGTGCGGCTGTCGCCCAGGAAGTCGGAGGACACCACGTCCTCGTCGGTATAGCCCAGAACGCCCTTCAGCTCGCCCTCGCTGGCCTTCTTCATGGCCTCGCAGATCTGGTCATAGGTGGCGGGCTTCTCCAGGTTGACGGTCAGGTCCACCACGGACACATCCAGGGTGGGCACGCGCATGGACATGCCGGTCAGCTTGCCGTTCAGGGCGGGGATAACCTTGCCCACGGCCTTGGCGGCGCCGGTGGAGGAGGGGATGATGTTGCCGGTAGCGGCGCGGCCTCCGCGCCAGTCCTTCAGGGAGGGGCCGTCCACGGTCTTCTGGGTGGCGGTGACGGAGTGAACGGTGGTCATCAGGCCGTCCTTGATGCCGAAGTTATCGTTCAGCACCTTAGCGATGGGGGCCAGGCAGTTGGTGGTGCAGGAGGCGTTGGAGACAAAGGTCATCTCGGGCTTGTAGGCGTCCAGGTTGACGCCGCACACGAACATGGGGGTGTCATCCTTGGAAGGAGCAGACATGACCACCTTCTTGGCGCCGGCGTCGATGTGGGCCTGGGCCTTCTCCTTGGTCAGGAACAGGCCGGTGGACTCCACCACATACTCGGCCTCCAGCTTGCCCCAGGGGATGTTCTTGGGGTCGCGCTCGGCGTAGACGGGGATGGACTTTCCGTTGACCACGATGGCGGTCTCGGTGGAGCTGATGTCGGCCTTGCACTGACCGTGCATGGTGTCATATTTCAGCATATAAGCCAGATACTCAGCGGGGCAGAGGTCGTTGATTCCGACGATCTCAATCTCGGGGTGGTTCAGGCTGGCCCGGAACACCATACGGCCGATGCGGCCAAACCCATTGATGCCAACTTTGATGCTCATGTGAATGTCTCCTTTTCTACTTTGTTTGCCGGGGTGCCAATATTATATCCTCTTTTTTGAAATTTTGGTAGTCTATTTTTGCATAGTTTTTCCGGATTTTTCCGGAGATTTTTAGCTATCGAGCCGCAAGGCCCCCCCTTCCGCCTCTTTTTTCAATTCTTCCCCAGGAATCGACCTTTTCCGCTTGTTGACGACGTTCTTTTTTGTTATACTAGGCTTGACTCGGTTCGGGCCAAAACTCAGTCGTCTCACATAAGATAAATAAAGAATGAGGCCGGAGTATGAACCCCCGGCCTTCCTGCACATTACTAAAGAACCCGGTTCCGCCGCCGGACGCTGGTCATGAGCTGGAAACGCAGGTTCTAAGGCGCAAGGAGGATATTATGACGCAGGAAGAATACAATCTGGAGCAGTTCGGGCAGGCTGCTCTGGAGATCCGCAGCGGCTGTATCACCGCAATGAACGGAGCAGCCCGCCGGCAGCTCCCCCACCTGACCGTGGGCGCGCCGGCCCCGGCCGGCCTGACCCGCTCCCTGGAGCTGGGGTCGGAGGCGGGCAGCTTCGCCCAGGGCGAGGAGAGCTACCTCTTCACCCGGATTGCCTCCCCCGGACGGGAGGTGGTCCTGTTCCACCCCGCCCGGGACTGCGGCGTCACCGGACCGCAGCTGGACGGCTTTTCCCGCCAGATGCGGGACAAAATGGGCGGGCTGCTCCAGCAGCTGGAGCTGTTCTCCGCCCAGGAGGACGAGCCGGCCGGCTCCGACCCCCGCCTGGCCCGGTTCAGCCAGAGCTTTCACCAGATGCTGCGGCTGATCCACAACCTGGAATTCCTCAATGTGCCGCTGGAACAGGCGGAAGCGCAGTTTCGCCCGGTGACCATGGACCTGGCCGGACTGTGCGCCCAGACGGCCCGCCAGGCCGCCCCCCTGCTGCGCAAGGCGGGGGTGGAGCTCACCTGCTCCGGCCGGTGCGCCGGACTGCTGATTCCCGGCGACCCGGAGCTTTTGCAGCGGATGCTGCTGGACCTGATCTCCAACGCCGCCAAATCCGCCAAAACCGTCTGCCTGGATCTGCGCCCCTGGGAGGACCGGGCGGTGCTCACCGTATCGGACAGCGGCGGAGAAGCCTCCGGGCTGGCCGCCCTGCTCCGCCGGCAGGAGGAGGGTATCCCCGCCCCGCAGGACGGCGCGGGCATGGGCCTGGACGTGGTGCGGCGCATCGTCCACCTCCACAGGGGGGCCCTGCTGGCCCAGGAGAACGACCGGGGCGGGCTGGTGTTCACCGTGGCGCTGCCCGCCGGCCCCCTGCCCGGACAGCTCCCCCTGGAGTCCCCCCGGATGGAGACCGGCGGCGGCCTTTCCCCCTTCCTGGTGGGGCTGTCCGACCTGCTGCCCGCCGAGCTGTTCCAGCCCGACGCGGATTAGCGCAGAGGGCGCGGTTTGCTCCCCGGGCGGGAGGATGCAAAGGGCAGGGCGGGGCAGAGCCCGCCCTCTGCACGGCGCGGCCATAGTCCCGGTATTCCGCGGGCGCGCAGTGTGCGCCCCTGCATTGCCGGACACGGCGGACGAAAACCCGCAGACGGACGGAACGGGCCGCCCCTCCAAACGCAGCCCCCGGAATCCCCTGTTTCCCCCCGGCAAAACAATTTGCTTGTTTTTGCAAAAAACTATTGACAAACCGCGCTCCTCATGGTAACATACGTTTTGCGTTAAGCGATACGGCCTTTGAGATGCGCGAGTGGTGGAATTGGTAGACTCGCTGGCTTCAGGTGCCAGTGCTCGCAAGGGCGTGCGGGTTCGACTCCCGCCTCGCGCACCAAACCCAAACATCCGAACCTGTTTCTGAAAAGAATCGGGTTCGGGTGTTTGGGTTTTAAGCGCTTTGGGCTTGTCCTGTGCCCGCCTGCTCCGGAAGAACAGCGGATCTCGGCCCGCCTGTTGACAGCCCGCAGCCTGAACCCGCTTTTTCTGCGCCCGCCTCCGGCGTTTTTGGAGATTTTCCTTGTCATTTTCTCATAATCCCGGTATAATAAAGCATATCGATAGGACAGAATCCGCCCGGGCACCCGCTTGAGGCTGTGAGTACAGGTTTCCTTGGGGAGGAGTACGCTATGAAAAACATTGCAAAACGCCTGCTGTCCCTGGCCGCAGCGCTGTCCCTGTGCGTGAGCGGGGCCGCGCTCTCCGCCCGCGGGGCGGAGGCGGAGGCAGAGGCGGAATCCGCAGCTGAGCCGGTCGTCCTTTACTCTGCGGACAGGCGGTTCTCCCTCACCGCGTGCGAGGCCGCGCCGGGCGGGGAGGTGACGGTCGCCGCCGAGGACCTGGGCGGCTGGGACTGCTGGTGCGCCGCAGTTCATCTCTCCCTGGACGGCGCCGACCGCTACAGCCTGGTGGGCCCTGACGGGCAGCTTCCCTTTCTCCCGCTGGCTCAGGCCGCCGAGCTCTTTCCCGACGCCCGGATGAGTGCAGAGGAGCTGTCGCGCACCTTCACCCTGACCGTCCCGGAGGAGTACGAGGGCTGGACCGTCAGCCTGCGTCTGGCCGGCCCCACCGGCGCGTCGGAGATTCCCCTGGATCCGGAACCGGAGTGGGAACCGGCTGCCTTTCAGGCGCCGGCGGCCTTCCGGGATGTGGCCGACAACGACTGGTTCCAGCCCTATGTGGCCGGCGCGGTGCAGGCGGGCATGATGGAGGGCGTCAGCGAAAACGACTTCGGGCCCGGCAGAGCGCTGACCGTGGCCGAGCTGCTGACCATAGCGGCCCGGCTGAACGCGGGCTTTTACGGCCGGGAGATCCCCCGGGCGCGGGGGGAGTGGTACGCCCCCTTCTACAGCTACTGCACGGAATGGAACATCATTTCCACGCGGAGCTTTGCGGAGGAGGATATGGGCCGCCCGGCCACCCGCTTTGAGCTGGCCGCCGTCTTTGACGCCGCCGGCTGTCAGGCGCGCACCTCCCGCCCTGTCAACCAAATTGCCAACGGATTCATCCCCGGCCTGAACGAGCACAGCGCCGAGGGGCGGCTGATTTACCGGTGGTACCGGGCCGGGCTGGTCTCCGGCGGGGACGGGGGGTTCCGGGGCGATGCCGGCGTGACCCGGGCGGAGGCGGCGGTGGTGGTCTGCCGCCTGCTGATGCTGGCGGAGCCCGCCCGGATTGAGTAAACAGCGGTTTCTAAGAGCCTGGAAAGCGGCGCAGATGCGCCGCTTTCTTTTGCCGCCGGCGGGAAAGGCCGCAAGAATGAGGAAGACCGGCGCGTCCGCGCCCTGTTAGAATAGCGGCGACAGGAGGGACCGCCATGGACTGCGACAGAATCAGGCATATTTCAGACGTGATTTCCTTTATCGAGGCCCATCTTCAGGAGAAGCTGGAGCTGGATGCGGTCGCGGACGCGGCCCGCTACTCCAAGTACCATCTGCACCGGATGTTCACCGATACGGTGGGCATCACGCCCCACGACTACATTCAGCGCCGGCGGCTGAGCGAGGCGGCCCGGCGGCTGGTGTTCTCCGACGCGCCGGTTCTGGAGATTGCGCTGTCCTCGGGCTATGAGAGCCAGCAGGCGTTTTCTGCGGTGTTCAAGTCCATGTACAAGCGGACGCCCCTGGAGTACAGGCGGAATCAGGCATTTTACCCGCTTCAGCTGGCGCTTGTGCTGAACGGAAGCCCCTCCGCGCCGGGGGAGGTCTGCTATGCGTCGCCGGGGGATGTGTCCGACTGGATGTCCTTCACGGCCCTCGTGATTGACGGCTTCCCCTGTCTGGAGGAGTCCGCCCATCTGGAGCGGGTCAGAGGGCATATTCAGCGGCGGCAGGCCCTGCTCATGCGGGACGGAACCGCCGTCATCGGGGCGGCTGCGTTTTCCCGCCGGACGGGGCACATCGACTTCCTGGCGGTGCATCCGCAGTACCGGCGCTGCGGGGTCTGGGAGGCGCTTCTTGCGCAGATGAGGCGCGGGACGCCGGCGGAGCGCGGGCTGAGCGTCACCACCTTCCGGGCGGGAGACCGGGCCGACACGGGGCAGCGGGCGGAGTACAGGCGGCTGGGATTTGCCGAATCGGAGCTGCTCACGGAATTCGGATATCCCACCCAGCGGCTTGTCCTGCCGCCCGTCCGGGGAGAGGCGGAGGTATGAGCGGCAGCGCCCTGGACCGGGAGTGGACCGCAGGCTCGCTCCTGCGCTTCGCCCTCCCCTCCGTGGCCATGATGATTTTCATGGGGCTCTATACCGCGGTAGACACGGCTTTCGCGGCGCGGTTTGTCAATACGGACGCGCTCTCGGCCATCAACATCGTGTGCCCGGCGGTGAATCTCACGGTAGGGCTGGGGACCATGCTGGGCGCCGGAGGAAGCGCTGTCGTCTCCCGGAAAATGGGGGCGGGGGAAACACAGGAGGCCCGGGAGGACTTCACCCTGCTCGTTCTCCTGGGGGCGGCGGCCGGGTTCCTGCTCCTTCTGGCCGGAGCGGTCTGGCTGGATGAACTGATTTTTGCCCTGGGCGCCAGCCCGCGGCTGTTCCCCTATTGCAGGGACTATCTCGCGGTGCTGCTGTGGTTTCTCCCGGCAAACATGCTTCAGACCATGTTTTCCAACCTGTTCGCGGCCGCCGGAAAGCCGGGGCTTGGCCTGGGGCTGTCTGTTCTGGCGGGGACGGCGAACATCGCGCTGGACTGGTTCTTTATGGCGCTGTGCGGGCTGGGCGTCCGCGGGGCCGCCCTGGGGACGGGGCTGGGGTATCTTATCCCCGCAGCGTCCGGGCTGGCGTACTTTATGAGGCGCGGGGGAGCGCTGCGTTTTACCCGGCCCAGGTGGCGGCGGCCGGCCGTCCGGGAGAGCTGCCTCAACGGCTCCTCCGAGATGGTGGGCCAGCTGGCTGCGGCGGCGTCCACCTTCCTGTTCAACCGCGCCATGATGGAGCTGCTGGGGGAGGACGGCGTGGCGGCCATCACGATTCTCATTTATTCCCAGTTCCTGCTGAACACCCTGTACATCGGGTTCTCCATCGGCGTCGCGCCCGTCTTCGGATTCAACTGGGGAAGGAAAAACGGGGCCCGGCAGAAAAAGGTTTTTTCCGCCAGCGTGCGGTTTCTCGCGGCGGCGTCGGTCCTGGTTTTCCTGCTGGCCCGGCTGGGCGGGCCCTGGATTGCGCGGCTGTTCGCCGGGGAGTCGGCGCGGGTCTGCCAAATCGCCTCGGAGGGGTTCTCGGTGTTTTCTTACAGCTTCCTGTTCTGCGGCCTGAACCTGTTCACCTCCGCGCTGTTTACCGCGCTGTCCAACGGCAGGGTGTCCGCCGCCCTCTCCTTCCTGCGGACGTTCGGACTGCTGGCGGGAGGCATTCTGCTGCTGCCCCGCGTCTGGGGCGTAATGGGCGTGTGGCTGGCGGTGCCCGCGGCGGAGTGCGTTATGTTCTCGGTATCTGCGGCCTGCCTGTTCCGCTTCCGCAGACAGTACAGCCTCTTCTGACCCCCTGAACAAGCGGCACCGGGTATCTGCCGGCGCATTGCTTACCACTGCTATGACCGCTTATCAAGGAAGGCGGAATTTCCTTTTTGGGGTGAAATCCCCCACCCCTTCTTGATAGAAAAGCATCCGCCTGGCGCTTTCGCGTCATGCGGATGCTTTTTGTACCGTCCAAGGGCGGGGCCGAAATCGCCGCCGGCGATTTCGGCCCCGCATCTGTTCTGCTTTTGCGGCAGGTTCTTACTTCTGAAGCTCGCTGATTCGGTCGATGAGCTCCTGCCCCACAAGACCGGCCACCATGTCATAGACCGGCTGCGCGTTTTCCCGCATCCGGGCCCGGTCCTCGTCGGTAAAGTCGATCACCTCCAGGCCGGCGTCCCGGACCGTCTTGAGGGCCGCCTCCGCCGCGTCGGCGGACAGCTGGCGGGTATAGTCGTCAATCACATTCTCGCACACCCAGTCAATCAGGGCGCGGGCGTCCTCCGGCAGGCCGTCATAGAAGGCCTTGTTCATGTAGATGCCCAGGGGGCTGACCGCGTGGTTGGTGTTGATGATGTACTTCTGCTGCTCATACAGCAGGGAGGAAACCGTGGTGTCCAGGGTGTTGTTCTGGGCCTCCACCAGGCCCTGCTGCAGGGCCACGTACAGGTCTCCGAAGGCCAGAGGCGTGGGGTTGCAGCCCCAGTCGCGGAACTCCTCCATGAAGATGTTGTTCTCAGAGGTGCGGATATTCAGGCCCGCCAAATCCTCATAGCTGCGCACCTCCTTGTTGGAGCTGATGATGCTGAAGCCTCCGGCCACCAGAGACAGCACCTGCATCCCCATATCGGCGTATCTGCGCTCGGTCTCGGCCCGCAGCTCGGTGCCGCGGCCGAACAGCGTCTCAAAGGCCTCGGAGGTGCTCACCAGGCAGGGCAGGTCGAAATAGGACAGGCTGGGATCCACCAGGCCGCCGGAGACGCCGCAGACAATCTGGATTGTGCCCTCCCGCAGGGCCTGGTCGTTTTCGGGCACGGTGCCCAGCTCGCCGTTGGCGTAGACCTTGACGGAGATGACCCCGTTGGAGCGGGCCTCAATCTCCTCCTTGAATTTCAGGGCGGCCTGGCCGGCGGCGCTGGACTCGGGGTTGTTGTGGGACCAGACAATGGAGATGGGGTCGGTGGTGGTCAGCACGGGGGCGCCGTCGGCGCCGGGCGCGGGGGCGGAAGCGCTGGGGGCGGATGCGCTGGGGGAGCTGCCCGGATTCGGCGCGGGGGAGCTTCCGCAGGCGGCCAGACTCAGCGTCATGGCCGCGGCAAGGACAAGAGCGGTCAGTTTTTTCATTTCAGCATTCTCCTTTTTCATTTTACCGGTATTCCCAGCCGGGCCGGCGCCCGGGTGGGGAGGATTTCCGCCGGACAGGCCGCGGCGGGAGCGGCCCGCCCGGGCGGGCGCTTGGGGCTGTGAATACAGGTTCTAATCGCCGACGGGCCTGCGGCCCGTCCGACGCGCGGGGGACGTGTTTCTTTTCCCGGGGCCTTGCAGGCGGCGCTTCACACCAGCGCCATGCTGAGGCCGGGAATGTAGGTAATCAGCAGCAGCGCCGCAATGAAGAACAGCATGGGGGTGATGATTTTCTTGCCCAGAGCGCCTGCGGACACGTCAATCAGCGGGGCCGCCACAAACAGGTTGATGCCGATGGGGGGACTGATCATCCCCAGCGCCAGGTTTACAATCAGGACCACGCCGAAGTGGACCGGATTGATGCCGAAGCTGACGGCGGTGGTCAGCAGCATGGGGGTCAGGATAATAATGGCGGAGGTGGTGTCCATAAACATGCCCAGCACGAACAGCACCGCATTGAGCACCAGCAGGAAGATAACGCCGTTGTGGCAGTAGGCGGTAATGATGTCCGCCAGCATATTGGGCACGTCCAGCAGGGACAGCACCCGGCCGAAGGCCACGGCAAAGGCGACCATCAGCCCCATAGGGGCGTAGCTTGCCACGGCGCCCTTCAGCTGGCCCAGGATGTCGCTGAATTTCATGGTCCGGTAGATGAAAATGGAGACAAACAGGGCATAGAACACCGAGACGCAAGCCGCCTCCGTGGGGGTGAACAGGCCGCTGTAGATGCCGCCCAGGATGACCACGGGAGCCAGCAGCGCCCAGATGCCCTCCCGGAGCACGCTGAGATAGCCGTTCGCCCTCAGCTTGGCCACGTGTGCCTGAATCCGCACCTTGTCCTCGCCGTTTCTGGTGCAGAAAATGACGCAGTAGAGCATGAGGCAGGCCGCGATGAGAATCCCGGGGACTACGCCGGCCTTGAACAAATCGCCCACCGACGCTTTGCCGTTGCTGTTGATGCCGTACAGCACAAAGGGGATGGACGGCGGGATGATGATGCCCAGCGCGCTGGCGGAGGCGACAATTGCGCCGGAAAACTTTTTGTCATAGCCCAGCTCCAGCAGCACCGGAATGCACATTCCGCCCACCGCCGCGCAGGTCGCCACGCCGGAACCGGAAATCGCGCCGTAGAACAGGCAGGTGACCACCACCGCGCAGGGCATTCCGGCCCGGAAGCCGCCGATGAACACGGCAAATACGTCGAACAGCTTTTTGGACACGCCGCCCATGGACATTACCGCACCCGACAGCATAAACAGCGGCACGGCCAGAATCGAGGCGGAATCCAGTCCGGAAACCACGGCCCGCAGGATGTAATTGGCGTTCCCCATGAAGCCCGGGTCAACGAACTGGGGCAGGAATGAGGAAAAGCCGATGGCCGCCGCAATGGGAATGCCCAGAAACATGAGGCCGACAAAGGCGCCGAATACAAGAGCCAGCACTTCTTATTTCCCCTCCTCTCTCAGCTTCCGCGTGTAGCGGATGATATCCTGAATCCCGCGGATTACCCCCAGGGTCATGCCAATGGGAATGGACAGGTAGATGTACTTCATGGGGATCTGCATTGCCGTGCTCACGGAAGTGGTGGAGGCAAGCAGGTTGAAGGAGGCGCAGGCCATAAAGGCGTATAAAAACAGGACCAGGATTTTTCCCGCGTACTCAATCAGAATCTTCACCGGGCGGGGAAACACCTGGTAAAGGAGGTCCACCCGGAAGTTGACATTGCGCCGCACGCAGTAGCCCGCGCTGAACATTCCGGAGTATACATAACAGTATCGGGCCAGCTCCTCCGGCCACGGCAGCGTCATCCCCAGCCGGCGCATGACCACGTTCAGCATGATGACCAGCGTGATAATCACCAGACAGACGACCATCAAGGCCTCTTCCAGGTCTTCGTCCAGAAACTGAATCAATTTTTTCATCCTGTCAACCCCTTTTTTCTGTTAGGTCTTGCTTGGAAAATGGAACTCTGACCAAGCGCGGAGGATTTTGCCGCCGGACGGGGCCGGTTCCCCGGGAAATACCGGACGTCCCCGCAGAAGGGGCGCCATGGCGGGCGGGGAAACCGCCTGGGGCCATGGGGCGCCGCAAGAAAAATCGAGGCGGTATGGCGGCGCCCCGCCGTCCCGGCGAACGGGCCGTGCCCGGCAGGCCCTAACCCGTCTGTACGCTCAAATGGTTCAGCAGCCCAAACTCCCGCCGGAAGGCCGCCGCGATGAGGTCGTGGGTCAGGTCTGTGAAGGGGTGGGACACGGCGGTAAAGCAGTGCCCCTGGCGGCCCGCCAAAAACAGCTCCGTGGGGACCGCGCTGCGCAGCAGGCGGCCCGCGTAGTCCAGCGCGGAATCCCGCAGGGTGTCGTACTCCCCGGCGATGATGAAGTGGGGGCACAGGCCGCCCAGGTCGGGCGACAGCGCCGGAAAGGCGTAGTAGGAGGGCCGGGTGCCGTCGTAGCCCCCCAGATAGGCCGCCTCCGCGTTGAGCGCCTTGTTGTCCGGCCCCATCCTCAGCTGTCTCAGCTGCTGGAAGGACATGGTCTCCTCAATGGCCGGGGTGTAGGTGGCGCAGTTCAAAACGGCCAGCGCCGGGGGCTGCTCGTTATGGTCCCGGAGGTACAGGGCCAGCCCCGCCGCCAGGTTTCCGCCGGCGCTGGAGCCGTGCAGGCCCATCCGGCCGCTGTCCGCCCCGATGGCTTCGGCGTGGCCGCACAGCCACTGCCAGGCGGCGTGGCAGTCCATCAGCGGCGCAGGGAAATGGACCCCCTTCCCGCTGAGCCGGTACTCCACCCCCGCCACAATGGCCGGAACCCGCGCGGCGATGGCGGCGCAGCGGTAATTGTCGGTATCCAGGTCCCCGGCCACAAAGCCGCCCCCGTGGATGTCCAGCACCACAGGCGGACGTTCCGGCAGGCCCTTCGGGATGTAGAGCCGGATTTTCATCTCCTGGCCGTCCCCGCCGGGAATGACGCGGTCCTCGGTCCGCATCCCCTCCGGGAAGTCCCGGAACACAGGCGGCGCCGCGCGGGGGCCCTCCTCCGCCGGGCCGGCGTCTCTCAGATAGCCGGACAGATGCCGCTCATAGCCGGGAAACGGTTTCAAATCCATCATATATCTCCCCTTTCTTTACAGCAAGCCGGCCGCTTCGCCATAATATTCCATCAGATGGCTGCGGCCGAACAGCGCGTCCATCTGCTCCGGCGTGTAGGTGAGAAACTTCTGAAAGCCCTCCCGCAGCTCCCGGAGGAAGCGCCGCCACTCCGTGGAATCAAGGAAGGGGTTCCCTTCCTCTGTCAGGCTCCGGAGGTGCTTCTGGTACTCGTCGCTGTGGAAGGGGTGGTTGCCCAGCATCAGGTCCACCGGCTCGTCCCAGACCTTCTCAATGGACTCCAGGAAGGTCTTCTGCATGGACAGCGGCTGCCCGAACCGCTTCAGCCCCTCGGCGGACAGGGACCCGTAGCCCGCGCCGCCGTAAATGCCCACATGGACCGTTCTGCCGTCCGCCTCCATATCCCAGAAGTGGGACATGACCCCTGCGGTGTGGCCCGGGGTGAGCACGCAGCGCATCCGAATGCGGCCCAGCTCAATGACGTCCCCGTCCTCCAGCAGCACGTCGGGGACAAAGGGCTCGTTATACGGGCCCAGCCCGGCGTCCAGGGCTTTGGTCCGCTCCGGATGGCCCAGCATATCCCGGGCGTCCACCGCCCCCAGGAAGGTCTTTGCGTGCGTGCGGCGGACCAGCGCATTGACACAGCCGTAATGATCCGTATGGGCGTGGGAGACCACGATGTACTTGACGTCGTCCGCCCGGAACCCGAGCTTCTGGATGTTGTAGAGCAGGCCCGGGTAGCCCGAGGCGCAGGGGACGTCCAGCAGGATCAGCCCCTCCCCCGTGTCAATCAGGTGGGAGGCGCACCACAGATTTCCCACGTAGTAGAGCCCCTCAATGATCGGAAAGGGGTCCCGGTCAATCAAATACGGGCGCTCCGACGCCTCCGGGGGCGGGAACATATTGCCAAAGCGGATATACTCCATTTTCACAAAACACCACGCTTCCAAACTTCCTCGTGCTTTTGACTAAGGATAGAATAGCGCATCAAAATGATATTTGCAATTTTGCACAAGCTATTGTATAATAGCCTTCAGGCAATCATCCTCCCGGGCGGTCCGGAACGGCGGAAAGGGGGCCTCGGCTTATGGAACTGAAGCAGATTGAATATTTCCTCCAGCTGGCGCGGCTGCAGCACGTTTCGCAGACCGCAGCCTTCCTGGACATCTCCCAGCCGACCTTGAGCAAAAGCCTGGCAAACCTGGAAAAGGACCTGGGCGTCCCCCTGTTCGACCGCGTGGGCAACCGCATCCGCCTCAACGCCAGCGGGCAGCGCTTTTATACCCATGCCCAGCGGGCCATGCAGATTCTGGACAGCGGCGCCCTGTCCGCAAAGCAGCTGATTTACGAGACCTCCGGCAATGTCTCCATCATCTGCCTGTCCTTCGCCCCCATCCTGCTCCCCTGCATCAGCGAGTACATGAAGCTCAACCCCATGGTGAACGTCCAGATTCTGCAGTACAATCACCGTCTGAACAGCACCGCCGACGGAGAGAACTATGATTTTATCCTCGCCTCCGCGCAGGACGAGGTCAGCGATGAACAAAACACCCCGTTCTGGGTCACCCAGCCCCTGTTCTCGGAACATGTCTTCCTTGTGGTCGGCCCAAACCATCCGCAGTTTTCAGAGCTCCCCCAGGACGGGGAGAGCATCGACCTGGCCCAATTTGCCCAGACCCGTTTTGTCACCATGCAGATCGGCAGCAATTTCATTGATTTTACCTATCACATCTGCCAAAACGCCGGGTTTTTCCCCCAGACCTACTTCCAGACGGACGACTTCCTGATTAAAATGAACGCCATCCGCGAGGGACTGGCCGTTGCGTTCCTGCCCCAGTCCTGCCTCGCGGAGGCGAGGCTGCTCTGCCCCGGCCTGCGCACCTTCGATATCCAGCACTGCAGCACCCACCGCACGGTGGTGATGATGCGGAAGAAAAAGCGGCTTCTCAGCGAAAGCGCGCTGGACTTTTGGGACTTCCTTTTGGAGTATTACCGGCTTCCGGGCGACAGCCGGGATTAGGGCCCCGCACCCCGGCCCAAAATCCGGCCTATCAATACAAGCGGAGGAGCGCCGTGTGGGACGGCGGCTCCTCCGCTTCATCTCTATTCCTTTTTTTCATAGTACCATAGTTTGGGCCGGATTGCAAAAAAACCGGGGCGCAGTATAATATTTTTAACGTTTTTGTCGAGGAGGCCGCATCCATATGACACAAAAATACCCCCACCTCTGCTCTCCCATCACCCTGGGGCGGGTGACCTTCCGCAACCGCATGTTCTCCGCCCCCATGGGCGGCACCGACATCACCGCCGACTGCTGCGTCGGGCCCCGCACCCCCGGCTTCTACGAGCTGCGGGCCAAGGGCGGCGCGGCGGCGGTCACCGCCAGCGAGCTGGTGGTCCACCCGGAGACCGACGCCTCCCACATGTTCCACCTGGATCTGAAAACCCCCGGCTGTCTGGCCAGCTGGGCCTTCCTGGCCGACGCAGTGGCCCGCCACGGGGCGGTGCCCAGCGTGGAGCTGAGCCACTCCGGCCAGTACGCCGGCACCTACCTGGTGGACAAGGACAAAAAGAAGGGGCTGGCCCAGTTCGGCCCCAGCGACTGGGTCAGGCCCGACGGCATCCCGGTAAAGGCCCTGACCGGGGAACAGATTGACGATATCGTCAGGGCCTACGGCTCCGCCGCCGCCCTGGCCAAGCGGGCGGGCTTTCAGATGGTCATGGTCCACGCGGGCCACGGCTGGCTGGTGAACCAGTTTTTGTCCCCCGCCTTCAACCGGCGCACCGACGGATACGGCGGCTGCTTTGAAAACCGCCTGCGCTTTGCCCGGGAGGTGCTCCGGAGCGTCCGGAGCGCGGTGGGGCCCGGTTTCCCCATTGAGCTGCGCATGAGCGGCGCGGAGCTCTTCGACGGCGGCTACGGCCTGGCCGAGGGCTGTGCGATTGCCCATGCGCTGGAGGAGTATGTGGATTTGATTCACGTCTCCGCCGGGAGCTATCAGTTCGGCTTCTTCCGCACCCACCTGCCCATGTTCGCCCCCCACGGGGACAATGTGCGCCTGGCCGCCGAAATCAAAAAGCACGTCGGCAAGCCCGTTGCCGCCATCGGCGCGCTGAACGACCCGGCCCAGATGGAAGAAATCATCGCCTCCGGGCAGGCGGACGTGGTCTATATGGCCCGGGCCCTGCTGGCCGACCCGGAGCTGCCCAACAAGGTGACGGCAGGCCGGGAGGACGAGATTGTCCGCTGCCTGCGCTGCTTTACCTGCATGGCCGAGCGGCCCGCCACCGGCACCCGCCGGTGCGCCGTCAATCCCCTCATCGGCCGGGAGATTGGGGGCACGGAGGTCACGCCCGCCGCCGTAAAGAAACGGGTTGTGGTGGCCGGCGGCGGCGTGGGCGGCATGAAGGCGGCCCTGACCGCCGCCCAGCGGGGCCACACCGTCACCCTGCTGGAGAAAACGGGGGAGCTGGGCGGCATCCTGAAGAGCGAGCAGGCCCTGCCCTTCAAACGCGAAATGTATCAGCTGGGCCTGACCCTGGCCCGGCAGCTGGAGCTGGCCGGAGTGGAGGTGCGCCTCAACACCCCCGCCACGCCGGAGCTGCTGGAGCAGCTGGCCCCCCAGGCCCTGATTCTGGCGGTGGGCAGCACGCCCATTGTGCCGCCCCTGCCCGGCATCGACGGGGAAAACGTGATGGTGGTCAACAACTACTACCTGGAAAAGGACAAGGTAAAGGACACCGTGGTGGTGCTGGGCGGCGGCCTGGCCGGCTGCGAGTGCGCCGTCCACCTGGGGATGGAGGGAAAGGCCGTCCATCTGGTGGAGATGCGGGATATCCTGGCCGCGGACTGCAACATCCGCCACCGCCCCATCCTGATGCAGAAGGTGGAAGAGTTTGCCTGCGTCCACCTGGAGCACGCCGGCACGCGGGTCACCCCCGAGGGGCTGGTCTGCACCGCCCGGGATGGCCGGGAGGTACTGATTCCCGGCGAGACGGTCATCTGCGCCGTGGGCCAGCGCCCTGACCGGGACACCGTGTCTGCCCTGCGGGCCTGCGCCCCCTGGGTGCGGGAAATCGGCGACTGCGCCCGGGTGTCCAACATCACCAACGCCGTCTATCAGGGCTATCACGCGGCCCTGGATATCTGAGGTGCCGCCATGCCTGTTGGAATTCTGACCGACGTCTCCGCCACCCTGTGCGGAGCGCTGCTGGGCTGTGTGCTCAGCTCCCGCCTGGGGGACAGCTGGAAAAAGCTGCTGAACAACCTGCTGGGCATCGCCGCCCTGGTCATGGGCATCGTCCTGATTATCCGGGCCAGGAATCTGTCCGCCGTCATTCTGTCCCTGCTGCTGGGCGCCTGCGTGGGGGAGGCGGTCCGGCTGGAGGACCGTATCAACCGTCTGGCCACCGCAGTCACCGGCAGGCTGATGGGCGGCGGAGCGGACGCGGCCTATCTGGCCCAGGTGAGCGCGGCTCTGATTCTGTTCTGCTGCGGCGGGACCGGCTGGTTCGGCGCGCTGAACGAGGGCCTGACCGGGGACGGCAGCATCCTGGTCACCAAGGCCATACTGGACTGCGTCACCGCCTGCATCTTCGCCGCCCTGCTGGGGAAAATCGTCCCCTGCCTGTGCATCCCCCAGCTGTGCGTCTACCTGGCCCTGTTCGCCGCGGCCCACGTGGTGCAGGGGGCCATCACCGACACTATGATTGCCGACTTCTCCGCCGTGGGCGGAATTGTCACCCTGGCGGCCGGCCTGCGGCTGTGCAGGATAAAGGAGGATATCAAGGGTCTCAACCTGCTCCCCGGCCTGATCCTGGCCTTTTTCGTCTCCGCCGCCTGGACAGCGCTGGTCGGCTGACCGGATACAAAACGCCCCGCCCGCCGGACAGTATCTCAAACTGTCCGGCGGGCGGGGTTTGGTTTGTCCTCGGGCCGGCGGGAAGGGCGCGTCTGCGCTCCTTCCGCCGGGGCGGCAATGGATTCCGGTTACGCCCTGATTTTAGGTTCCGCGCACCGTCTGCGCCCGGTTACTTCCCGGCTTTGAAGCTGTCCTTCAGGGACACGGCGCGGTTGAAGACCGGACTGCCGGGGCGGGAATCCCGATTGTCCACGCAGAAGTACCCCAGGCGCAGGAACTGGTAGTGGGCGGGCGCGGCGGCCGTGGCCAGCATGGCCTCCAGCTTGCAGCCCTTCAGCACCTCCAGGGAGGCGGGGTTCAGGCACTCCAGGAAGTCCTTCTCCCCCGCGTCCGGATCCTCGTCCCGGAACAGGTTGTCGTACAGGCGCACCTCCGCATCCACGGCGGTCTCCGCGTCCACCCAGTGGATGGTGGCCCCCTTCACCTTGCGGCCGTCGGCGGGGTTGCCCCCCCGGGAGTCCGGGTCGTACTCGGCCAGAATTTCGGTCACACGCCCCGCCCCGTCCTTGACGCAGCCGGTGCAGCGAATCAGATAGGCCCCCTTCAGGCGGCACTCGGGGCCGTCGGGATACAGGCGCTTGTACTTGGGAATGGGGGTCTCCAGAAAATCCTCCGCCTCCACATACAGATGCCGGGAGAAGGTGACCGGACGGGTTCCGGCGGCGGGGTCGCCGGGGTTGTTCTCCACCTGGAAGGTCTCACTCTGCCCCTCGGGGTAGTTGGTGATGGTCAGGAGGATGGGACGCAGGACGGCCATGGCCCGCTGGGCGTGGTCGTTCAGATCCTCCCGGAGGCAGTGCTCCAGGAAGGCGTACTCCACGGTGGACGCGGCCTTGGCCACGCCAATGCGCTCGCAGAAATTCCGGATGGACCGGGGGGTGTAGCCCCGGCGGCGCAGGCCGCACAGGGTGGGCATACGGGGGTCGTCCCAGCCGGAGACATAGTGCTCCTCCACCAGCCGGCGCAGCTTCCGCTTGGACATGACCGTGTGGTTGATGCCCAGGCGGGCAAACTCAATCTGCCGGGGCCTGGAGGGGACGTCGGTGTGCTCGATGACCCAGTCGTACAGGGGCCTGTGGTCCTCGTACTCCAGAGAGCAGAGGGAGTGGGTGATGCCCTCCAGCGCGTCCTGGATGGGGTGGGCAAAGTCGTACATGGGGAAGATGCACCACTTGGTCCCCTGGCGGTGGTGCTCGATATAGCGGATGCGGTAGAGCACCGGGTCGCGCATGTTGAAGTTGCCGCTGGCCAGGTCGATTTTGGCCCGGAGGGTATACTTCCCCTCGGGGAACTCCCCGCCGCGCATCCGCTGGAACAGGTCCAGGCTCTCCTCCACAGGGCGGTCCCGCCAGGGGGAGCGGGCGGGGGTGGCGGTGTCCCCCCGGTACTCCCGGAACTGCTCCGGGGTCAGCTCGCACACATAGGCCAGACCCTTCCGGATCAGCCCCACGGCCAGCTCGTAGGTCTTCTCGAAATAGTCCGAACCGTAGAAAAACCGGCCGCCCCAGTCAAAGCCCAGCCAGTGGATGTCCTCCTGAATGGCGTCTACAAACTCGGTGTCCTCCTTGGCCGGGTTGGTGTCGTCCATCCGCAGGTTGCAGATGCCGCCGAACTTTTCGGCGGAACCGAAGTCGATAATCAGGGCCTTGCAGTGGCCAATGTGCAGATAGCCGTTGGGCTCGGGGGGGAACCGGGTGTGGACCTGCATCCCGGCAAACCGTCCGCCGGGGGCGATGTCCTCCTGAATAAACTGATGAATGAAGTTCTGACTTTCCGCGGCCTCCGCGCCGCCGTCCGCAGTGATAATCTCGTCAGCCATACTTGAGTTCCTCCTGTCTCTTTTGCGGGATATTCCGATTGGGATATTTTACACCAACCGTGCAATGGATTGCAAGGTTTTCTTTGGCTGCTGCTTCTTTTTCTTTTCAAAGCAAAAGGAGCAGCCGGAAGCTTCCCCGGCAAAATTCCGCTTTGCCTCAGGGGAGGCGGGACACATCCAAGGACAGAAAGCGGCCGCGGCGGCAGAAGCCGCCGCGGCCGCTTTGGCCGTTGGAAGGGAAAGATTACTCGTCAATCTCGATGACGACGCCGGAACCCACGGTGCGGCCGCCCTCACGGATGGCGAAACGCAGGCCCTTCTCGATGGCGATGGGGGTAATTAGCTCCACCTTCATGTCCACGTTGTCGCCGGGCATGCACATCTCGGTGCCCTCGGGCAGGGTGATGATGCCGGTCACGTCGGTGGTACGGAAGTAGAACTGGGGACGGTAGTTGTTGAAGAAGGGGGTGTGACGGCCGCCCTCGTCCTTGGACAGGACGTACACCTG
>JAAWHL010000015.1 GCA_022795855.1 Lawsonibacter sp. | reverse complement strand
TGCGGTCGGCAGACCGTTTCACCGCGCCTTGAGGCGCGGCCAATATCACGCCCTTATAGGGCGAGTGCAGGCCACCCGTTTTACGGGTGGTCCTGACTCGGCCCTTTATTCACAAGCGGCGCCCGGACAAGGGATTTTTCCGCCGGGCCGGGCGCATTTCCCCGGGGGGCGCTTTGGGACGGAAGGATGCGTGCCGAGGCGATTGGTACAGGCTCTTAGTACATAAATTTCCAGATGTTGTACACGTTGATGGCCATAATCAGCACCATCACCGCCTCCAGGCACCGGGCGGCCTGGGCGTTGTCGATGCGCCGGTTGACCCGCCGCCCGGCCTCGCTGCCCAGGATGCCCAGCACCACCATGCCCGCCAGAATCGCCGGGTCCAGGGCGGGCGCCCCGTCAGCCAGGACGGTCTTCAGGGTGCTGGCCAGCTGGCTGAGCAGCACAATCAGCAGGCTGTTCTGGGCGGCCTTCTTGGCGGGCATGGAGAAGAAGCAGTACAGCACCGCCACGTTGAACGGCCCGCCGCCGATCCCCAGGAAGGCCCCCAGCATCCCCAGCGCCACGCCGATGGCTGCCGCCACCCCGGGGGCGCGCACCTGCCGGGAGCGGACGCGGTCCTTGTTCAGGGTGTACAGCAGGGTGGCAAAGGTGGCCGCCAGCAGCAGGCAGGCCTGCACCCCTCCGGCGGCGTCCCGGTCGGGGAACAGCTCCGCCACCCGGCTGAACAGCTCCCTGCCCGCCAGGCCGCCCAGGGCCGCCCCCGCCGCCAGAAGGGGCGTGGTCTTCATCTCCAGCTCTGAATCCCCCTTCGCCAGCGCCCTGCCCACGCTCCAGCAGGACATGGCGATGACCGTACAGCCGGACAGGAAGGTGATGGCGGACACCGGCATGACCCCAAAGGCGTCCAGCACCGGCTTGATCAGGATGCCGCCCCCCATCCCGCAAACCGTGCCCAGCGCGCAGGCAAAAAAGGTGACGCAGTAGCAGACCAGACAAATCATGGGCTTTCCCCCTCCCGCAGGGCCTGAGTCCTGTTTTGGCCTGATTATAGCACACTCCGCCCGGAAAGGCAAACGTCCGGCTGCCCGGATCCACAGGCCGCCGGCCCTCCCCCGCCCAGCCTCCCAGGCTCCTCCGGCGCGCCGCTCTCATGCAGCTGCTCCAGGCCGTGGTTCCGGTCCGCCAGATACCCGTCTACGGTGACGCGGCCGCAGAGAACACGCTCATTTATAAGAACGCCTCCACCGCCTTCAGCGCCTCCTCGGGGGCCTCCTCCGGGATGAAGTGGCCGCAGGGCACCGGATGGCCCCGGAAACGGTCCCCGAACTTGGCCCAGCACTCCATCGGCCGGAAGAACCGCTCCACCAGGCCGCTGCCTCCCCAGAGCACCAGGGTCTCCGCCTGGATCTTTTTCCCGTTTTTCAGGTCCTCTTCGTCCAGGGCCAGGTCCACGGTCTCCCCTGCCCGGTACTCCTCGCAGATGGCGCGGATGGTCTCGGGGGTGTAGCAGCGGAAATACTCCTGGTACACCTCCGGCGGGAAGTGCTCGGCCGAGGTGTCGTTCTCCGAGTGGTAGCGGCTGATATGCAGGGAGTAGCGGAAGAACTGGTCCCGGCTGGCGCAGATCATGTCCTCCGGGAGGGGCGCGGCCTGGGTGAAGAAATACCACTGAAACAGCGCCTTGGAGAACTCCCGGCTGGACAGGGCGTACATGTCATAGGTGGACACGATGTCCAGCAGCACCAGCTTGTCCACCGCCTCCGGGTGGTCCAGCGCCATCCGGTAGCCCACCCGGGCCCCCCGGTCGTGGCCCATCACGTGGAAACGGTCAAACCCCAGGTGCTTCATCACCTTGATTTGGTCCTCCGCCATCACCCGCTTGGAGTAGTTGCCGTGGCCCGGTATGGACTCCGGCTTGCTGCTGTCCCCGTAGCCCCGCAGGTCGGAGGCCACCACCGTGAACCGCTTGGCCAGCTGAGGGGCCATCTTGTGCCACATCAGCCAGGTCTCCGGGTGGCCGTGGAGCAGCAGCAGAGGCTCCCCCTGCCCCATGGCCGCGGCGTGGATGAAGACCCCCTCCTCCACCTGGATGTTGTGGTGCGTAACGTCTTTCAGCATTGCGCGTCCCTCCTTTGTGTTATGGTTCCCTCTATTATAGCAGGCCCCGCCCTGCCCGCCAATCACTTTTTCTCCCTTCCGCCGTCTTTTTTTCTTCCCTCGACTGTTTCCGCTGTTTCTCTCCGGGGGACGTGGTAAAATATGGATATCAGGACAGGCCGTTCGGCCAGGGAGGGATTGGAATGCAGCTGCTGCGCAAACGCGGTTTCTGGGACACGCCCAAGGTGATGTTCCTGCCGGTGGACGACATCGCCTCCAACCCGGACCAGCCCCGGAGGGAGTTCGCCCCCCAGGCCCTGGAGGATTTGGCCCGGTCCATCCAGTCGGTGGGCCTGCTCCAGCCCCTCTCCGTGCGCCGCCGGGGGGACCGCTGGGAGCTGGTGGCCGGCGAGCGCCGCCTGCGGGCCGCCCGGCTGGCCGGCCTGCGGGAGGTGCCCTGCCTCTCCCTCCAGATTGACGCGCAGCAGTCCTCCGTCCTGGCCCTGGTGGAGAACATCCAGCGCCAGGACCTGGATTTCTGGGAGGAGGCGCTGGCCCTGGAGCGGCTGATTTCCGTCTATCACCTCTCCCAGGAGGAGGCCGCCCGGCAGGTGGGCCGGTCCCCATCCGCCGTGGCAAACAAGCTGCGCCTGCTCCGCCTGCCCCCCGATGTGCTGGAGACCCTGCGCGGCGGCGGGTGCGGCGAGCGCCACGCCCGGGCGCTGCTGGCCCTGCCCGACCCGGAGCTTCAGCGCCAGGCCGCCGCCCGGGCCGCCTCCGAGGGCCTGACCGTGGCCCGGACCGAGCGGCTGGTGGAGGAGCTTTTGAACCCGCCCCCCGCCCCGGAGGCCAAGCGCCGCCCCCGGCGGACCTTTGTGGTAAAGGATGTGCGGCTGTTTTTGAACACCGTGGACCGGGGGCTGTCCCTGATGCAGTCCGCCGGGGTGGACGCCCGGTGCAGCCGCGAGGACCGGGAGGAGGAAATCCTGCTGACCATCCGGATTCCCAGGCGTGGGTGATTTTGGAACCTGTTTGATATCCCGAAGCATATCGGGCGGCAGGGGATTTCCCCGCCGGGCCAGGCAGGTTTTCGCAGGAGCGCTTTGTGTATTCCGGGAAAACGGAACGCGGCATCGGGGGGGCGGCCCTTGGTTTCGTCCCCTGCCTCGCCGCTTTGCCTTCTCCCCGCGCCGGAGATGTTTCACGTGAAACACTGCCGCCAGCCCCCCGCCCGTCCCCCGCTGCCCCCGCTCGCCCCCGGCGGAAGCCGGGGGCCTTTTTGGCTTTTCCGCCAAAAATGGTTTCTTCCCGAGAAAAGCGGGAAAAATAGTTGAAAAGCGGATAGGCGGTTGCTATAATGGGTATTTGCAGAGCTTGGATTCTGCCATTCTCATAAGGGAGGCGCCCTATGGCCCGGATCATCGCTGTTGTCAACCAAAAGGGCGGGGTTGGGAAAACCACCACCGCCGTCAACCTCACCGCCGCCCTCTCCGCCCTGGGGAAGCGGGTGCTGCTGTGCGACTTCGACCCCCAGGCCAACGCCACCTCGGGCATGGGAGTGGACAAAAACGCCGCCTCGCCCAACGTGTACGACGCCCTGGTCAGCGGCGCGGACCCCCTGAAGGCGGTGGCGGCCACCCGGTACGGGGACGTGCTCCCCTCCAACAAGGCGCTGGCCGGCGCCGGGGTGGAGATGATTGCCCTTCCCCAGCGGGAATATCTGCTGAAAAATGTACTCTCCGCCCTCTCCCCCGCCTACGACTACATTTTTATCGACTCCCCCCCCTCCCTGGAGCTGCTGACGGTAAACGCCCTGTGCGCCGCTGACGCCCTGCTGGTGCCGGTGCAGTGCGAGTACTACGCCCTGGAGGGGCTGAGCGACCTGCTGACCACGGTGCGCCTGGTGAAGCGCTCCCTGAACCCCGCCCTGGCCCTGGAGGGGGTGCTGCTGACCATGTTTGACAGCCGCACCAACCTGTCCCTCCAGGTGGCGGAGGAGGTCAAGCGCCACTTCCCCGGCCAGGTCTACGCCACCGTCATCCCCCGCAATGTACGGCTGTCCGAGGCGCCCAGCCACGGCAGGCCGGTCTCGGCCTACGACCCCCTCTCCCGGGGGACCGAGGCCTATGCCGCCTTGGCCGCCGAGCTGGACGCCGCCCACGCTTCCGCAGTGAATTGAGGTGTATTATGCCAAAACGAAAAACCGAACTGGGCCTGGGACGGGGCTTGAACTCCCTGCTGGGCGACCCGGGCATCCAGACCCAGGAGAGCGGCGGGGTGACCCTGCCCGTCTCCCAGGTGGAGCCCGGCCTGAACCAGCCCCGGAAGAGCTTTGACCCCGCCGCCCTGGAGGATCTGGCCCAGTCCATCCGCCTCCACGGCATTCTCCAGCCGCTGACGGTGCGCCGCCTGCCCAGCGGCTACTATCAGATTATTGCCGGGGAGCGGCGCTGGCGCGCCGCCAAGCTGGCCGGCCTGGACGAGGTGCCCGCCATCATCATCGAGGCCGACGACCGCAAGGTTATGGAGCTGGGCCTGATTGAGAACCTCCAGCGGGAGGACCTGAACCCCGCCGAGGAGGCCCGGGGCTACCGGGTGCTGATGGAGGAGTACGGCCTGACCCAGGAGCAGGTGGCCGAGCGCATGGGGAAATCCCGCCCCGCCGTCACCAACACCCTGCGCCTGCTGGCCCTGCCCCAGGAGGTGATGGCCCTGGTGGAGGCAGGGACCCTCTCCGCCGGCCACGCCCGGGCCCTGCTGGCCCTCCCCTCCCCCCAGCTCCAGGTCCAGGCGGCAAAGCAGGTGGTGTCCCAGCAGCTCTCGGTCCGGCAGACCGAGGCACTGGTCAAGGCCCTCCAGCGGGAGAAAAAGGCCCGGCCCAGGGAGCAGCGGGACGAGCTGGCCTTCTACCTGGGCGAGGCGGAGAAGAAGCTCTCCGGCCGCCTGGGCCGGAAGGTGAAGATTGCGGACCGGGGCGAGAAGGGCCGTATCGAGCTGGAATACTACAGCGCCCAGGACCTTGAGGGCCTGCTGGACGCCCTGGACACGCTGACCGGAGGGGGTGCGCCCCGCCATGGATGACCCCTCCCTGGGCCGCGAGGCCCAGCCCGCCCCCGCCAGCCGGGAGAGCGAGCGCCGCCGGGCCAGCCAGCAGCGCCGCCGGCGGCAGTCCGTGGTGATTTATATTTTCATGCTGTTCCTGGCCGCCCTCGCCCTGATGCTGCTCACCCTTCTGATGGAGCGGCGGCAGAACGAGGAGAGCATCAACGACCTGACCCAGACCATCACCGGCCTGCGGGACTCGGTGTCCGCCATGCAGTCGGTGGAGCGGCTCTACCAGGACAAAACCGACCTGCTGGCCCGGGTGGACGGCCTGGAGGCCCAGCTGGAGGACCTGCGGGCCCAGGCGGACAGCCAGGCCCGGGAGGCCGCCCGGCTTCAGGAGGAGCTGGGCCGCACCGTCCGGGCCATGGACCTGTTCTGGCAGATTGACGAGGCCTTTGTCCGGGGGCGGTACGCCCTGTGCCGGCAGCTGATCGAGTCCCTTCAGAGCCAGGGCCTGGGAGACGCGCTCCCCCGGGAGAGCACCACGGACAACGACCGGTTCTCCCCCTACGACCGGTATCGGGAGATTTGGGACAGGCTCTACTAGGCCCTGTTTGAAAAATGGAAATAGGACCAAACGCGGAGGCTTTTGCTGCCGGACGAGGCCGGTTTTTCGATTGATAATGTTCAAACAGGCCCCGGCCCCGGGGGCTCCGGCGCGGCCCCGGCGGCGTTTCACGTGAAACATTCCCCGCCCCAACCGCGCCCAACCTACATTTTAAGGAGAGAAAGAATATGCTCGACATCAAATTGATTCGGGAGAACCCCGAGCTGGTCAAGGAGAACATCAAAAAGAAGTTCCAGGAGGCCAAGCTGCCCCTGGTGGACCAGGTGCTGGAGCTGGACGCGAAAAACCGCGCCGCCGTGTCCGAGGCCAACGAGCTCCGGGCCGCCCGGAACAGCCTGAGCAAGCAGGTGGGTATCCTGATGGGCCAGGCCAAAAAGGATCCCTCCAAGCTGGCGGAGGCGGAGCAGGCCAAGGCCAGGGTGAAGGCCAACGCCGACCGGCTGGCCGAGCTGGAGGCGCTGGAGGGGGAGCTGGCCGGGCAGATCCGGAAAATCATGCTGGTCATTCCCAACATCATCGACCCCTCGGTGCCCATCGGCCCCGACGACAGCGCCAACGTGGAGGTGGAGCGGTTCGGCGAGCCTGCGGCCCCCGGGTTTGAAATCCCCTACCACACCGAAATTATGGAGCGCTTCTGCGGGGTGGACATGGACGCGGCCGGCCGGGTGTCGGGCAGCGGGTTTTACTACCTGATGGGGGACGTGGCCCGCCTGCACGAGGCGGTGCTGGCCTACGCCCGGGACTTTATGATCGGCAAGGGCTTCACCTTCTGCATCCCCCCCTTCATGATCCACGGCAACGTGGTGGAGGGGGTCATGTCCCAGACGGACATGGAGGCCATGATGTACAAGATCGAGGGGGAGGACCTGTACCTCATCGGCACCAGCGAGCACTCCATGATCGGCAAGTTCATCGACCAGATGATCCCCGAGGACAGCCTGCCCCAGACGCTGACCTCCTATTCCCCCTGCTTCCGGAAGGAAAAGGGGGCCCACGGCATTGAGGAGCGGGGGGTCTACCGCATTCACCAGTTTGAAAAGCAGGAGATGATTGTGGTCTGCCGCCCCGAGGACTCCATGGAGTGGTACGAGAAGATGTGGCGCTACAGCGTGGAGCTGTTCCGCTCCCTGGACATCCCGGTGCGCCAGCTGGAGTGCTGCTCCGGCGACCTGGCCGACCTGAAGGTGAAGTCCTGCGACATTGAGGCCTGGTCCCCCCGGCAGCAGAAGTATTTCGAGGTGTGCTCCTGCTCCAACCTGGGGGACGCCCAGGCCCGCCGCCTGAAGATGCGGGTAAAGGGGGAAAAGGGCACCTATCTGCCCCACACCCTGAACAACACCGTGGTGGCCCCGCCCCGGATGCTCATCGCCTTTCTGGAGAACAACCTCCAGGCCGACGGCAGCGTGGTCATCCCCCCGGTGCTCCGGCCCTACATGGGCGGCCTGGAGCGCATGGTCCCCAAGAAGTAACGGGGGCCGCCATGAAAAAATTCCTTCAGGAGTTCCGGGATTTCGCCGTGCGGGGCAATGTGATGGACCTGGCGGTGGGGGTCATCATCGGCGGGGCCTTCGGCGCCATCACCACCTCCCTGATTAACGACATCATCATGCCCGTGCTGGGGATTTTCACCGGCAGCATCTCCTTTGCCAGCCTGACCCTCCGGCTGGGGAGCGCGGTGATTCCCTACGGCAGCTTCATTCAGGCGGTTTTGAACTTCCTGGTGATGGCGCTGGTGGTGTTCTGCATGGTGAAGGGCGTCAACAAGCTCCGCCGCAAAAAGGAGGGGCCCGCCGCCCCCGCCGCGCCCCCGGAGCCCTCCCCTGAGGAGAAGCTGCTCACCGAGATCCGCGATCTGCTAAAGGAGCGCGGCCGGCCCTGAGCGCCTGCCCGGCAGCTCCCATCCCACCGGCGGGCCCTTTGCCGCCATGCCGCGCGGAATTTCCCCGGAACCTGCCGGGGATCCCCGCGGGAGCCTGCCCTGCCCGGCAGAAAATCCCCTGCCGCCCGGCACGCCCCGAGCGATTAAACAGGCCCCGAAAAGAAAAGGAGAATCCCATGTCTGAGAGAGACCCCCTCCGCAGGGAGGAAGAAGCGCCCCAGGCCCCGGAGCCCTACACCCCCGCCACCCCAGTCAAACGGGCCATGGCCTGGATCGGGCTGGTATACATGGTCATCCTGGTGGGGCTGAGCACCTACTTCTACTTCACCGGGACCGGGCTGTACAACCTGGCCCCCCTGCTGGCCGTCCCCGGGCTGGCGGGGCTGGGGGCCGTCAGCCTGCTCAGCTGGCGCACCACCGGCCGGCCCGGGAAGGGCGCGGCCCTTCTGCTGGCGGCGCTGTGCTGGGGGGCGGCGCTGTACAGCCTGCCCCTCGGCGTGGCGGGGCTGCTGTCCAACTTTGGCGGCTGACGGGAGGCGGAACGGTATGGAATCCATCATTTCCCAGGGGCTGGAGGAGCTGGGCCTGGCCGGGCGGGCCGCGGAGAACGCCCCGGAGCAGCTGGCCCGGTTCGGCCGCCTGCTGCTGGAGAAGAACCGGGTCATGAACCTGACCGCCATCCGGGAGCCGGAGGACGCGGCCCGGCTGCACATGCTGGACTGCGCGGCGCTGCTGCGCTTCTGCGATTTCCGGGGCAGGACCCTGATTGACGTGGGCACCGGGGCGGGCTTTCCGGGGATGGCCCTGAAGATACTGGAGTCCTCCCTGGAGGTGACCCTGCTGGACAGCCTGGAGAAGCGGCTGGGCTGGCTGGAGGAGGCGGGCGGCGCGCTGGGCCTGAAGGGGGTGCGCACCGTCCGCGCCCGGGCGGAGGAGCTGGGGCGGGATCCGGAGTACCGGGAGGCCTTCGACTTTGCGTCCGCCCGGGCGGTGGCCCGGCTGGGGGTGCTGTGCGAGCTGTGCCTGCCCTATGTCAAGGTGGGCGGGGCCTTCCTGGCCATGAAGAGCGTGGACAGCGGGCCGGAGGCCGAGGAGGCCCGGCACGCCGCCGCCCTGCTGGGAGGGGAGCTGGAGCGGCAGGAGGACTACCCCATCCCGGGCACGGAGGTGGTCCACCGGCTGGTGGTCATCCGCAAGGTCTCCCCCACCCCTCCGGGCTATCCCCGGCGCTGGGCCAGGATTCAGAAAGCGCCCCTGTGGGAGAGAGCTTGAAATATTTTCCTTTTGAGGGGCTTTGTGAAAATTTTTCCCGGAAAATTTCACAAAACCATTGACGGCACCAGGATTTGTGATAAACTTTTAGTTGGTGAGGTGGGAATCAAAATGGGAATCACCATTGCCGTCACCTCCGGCAAAGGGGGCACAGGCAAGACCTCCGTCACCGGGGGCGTCGGCGCCGCCCTGTCCCTGCTGGGCCGGACGGTGCTGTGCATTGATATGGACATCGGCCTGCGCAATCTGGACCTCTCCCTGGGGCTCAGCGACCGGGCGCTGATGGATTTCACCGACGCGGCACAGGGGCGCTGCCCCCTGTCCCGGGCGGCCGTGGCCCATCCGCTGCTCCCCAACCTGGCCCTGCTCACCGCGCCGATGACCCTCCCGCCCGACCTCACACAGGACCAGGTGTGCGCCCTGATGGACACCGCCCGCTCCTATTATGACTATGTGCTGATAGACTCCCCCGCCGGGCTGGGGGCGGGGTTCCGTCTGGCCGCGGCCGGGGCCGACCGGGCGCTGGTGGTCTCCACAAGCGACGCCTCCGCCCTGCGGGACGCCCAGCGGACCGTGGAGGAGCTGGAGGGGCTGCGCCAGATTCATCTGGTCATGAACCGCGTCCAGCCCAGGCTGCTCCGCCGCCTGCGGACCACCATTGACGACGCCATGGACGCCGCCGGGCTGCCCCTCATCGGCGTGGTGCCCGAGGACCCCCGGGTCATTCTCAACGCCAACCTGGGCCAGCCCCTGCTCCCCGGCGGACGGCCGGGAGCCGCCGACGCCTGCGGCAATATCGCCCGCCGCCTGGACGGCCAGCATGTCCCTGTCATGCGCATCCGCCGAGTTTTTTGACAGCAAGCAAGGAGGTTCGACACCATGAATATCGCCCTGATGAGCCATGACCGCAAAAAGGAGCTTATGGTTCAATTCTGCACTGCCTACTGCGGCGTGCTCTCCAAGCACACCGTCTGCGCCACCAACAGCACCGGGCGCATGGTGGCGGATGCCACCGGCCTGCCGGTGAACCTGTTCCTCTCCCACGAGCACGGCGGCATTGAGCAGATTGGCCAGCGCATCTCTTACAATGAGATTGACATGGTTCTGTTCTTCAACTACCCCCTGGACGAGGAGCTCAACGCCGAGGCGCTGGAGATTATGCGCCTGTGCGACCAGCACTCCGTCCCCTTCGCCAGCAACGTGGCCACCGCCGAGCTGCTGATCCACGGCTTGGCCCGGGGCGACCTGGACTGGCGCGAGGCCATGAATCCCAACCGGGTGCCCTTCGCTGTGTAACGCCCCTTCCCGGAAGGGATTTCAGACGCTCTCGTCTCGGCTCTGGGGATGAGAGCGTTTTGCTGTTTTGCCGCTTTGCCCGCACCAGCGGCGGGTTCTTTCGTTCCTTTTCGTCCGGCGGCGTAGAGGCGCACACTGTTCGCCCCCAGGATATCGCCCCGCGGTGATGGCCGCACCGGGTAGGGGGCGGGCTCTGTCCCGCCCCGCCGTATTGTTTTCCACACCGGCGGGTTCCTTGTTTGTTTCGTCCGCCGGCGCAGAGGTGCACATTGCGCGCCCCCAGGATATCGCCCCGCGGTGATGGCCGCACCATGTAGGGGGCGGGCTCTGTCCCGCCCCGCCGTTTTCATTTCCTCCCCGTCCTGTTGTTTCGTTGTTCTCTCTGTGCGGGAGGGGATTCCGCCCTGCGGGGCGTGTGACTTTCCCAGCGATGGGAAAGTCACCAAAGGATCGCCGGAGGGCCGCTGGCGGAGTTTACGGCCCTGCGGGCCTTAACTCCTATTCGCGGCCCCCCGGTCCCCCGTTTGCGTTTGGACGGTGGGGCTGTGCTTTCGGAGGCTCTCGGAGGTCCATCCGGCGCCTGTCTTTGCGACCCGTTTGTTCCTTTTGCGCCGCTGCCGCTGATTGGTGTGGATTATGAAGGCTCTGCGCTGGCTGTCCGCTGCGCCTGCGTCTTACGTTCTCTCGTCTGGGGCGGCAGATGCACCTGCATACCGCTTTTGCGTTTGCCCTGTGTGAGGGCTTCTTCCATCAACCGCATTCCCCAGCAAAAACCCCTTTCAAACCAAAGATGGCATTCTGATTCACCAATTCGCATGGCCGCAGTCAAAATCTCCTCCTGCTCCTCGCTGCTGATTCCCAGGCTGGCCAATTTTTCCAGCCAAGGTTCTGCTTTTTGGCAGGCCGCATCATATTCCTGCGTACGCTCTCCATCATCTAAAAGGTCAAACAAATCACGCAAGGCACTTTTCACGGTAAATCCCTCCAAAATTGATTTATCATCAATTATAATAGATTACAACTCAATTGTCAACCATCTGGAGGAACCATGTCTGATTTTTCCGCACGCATCAAAAAACTGCGAAAAGAGCGCGGCCTGACTCAGGAGGAGCTGGGAAAGGTCATCGGCGTCTCAAAATATGCGGTCCTGCTTTACGAAAAGGGGAAAAACCACCCTGAGGCAAAAGGGCTGGCCGCGCTGGCCGACTACTTCCAGGTATCCATAGACTACCTGATGGGCCGCACGGACAACCCCGAGGTCAACCGTGCGCCCTGGCCGCCCGCAAAAGAATAACCCCAACGCAAAACGGAGTTTTGCGCAAAAAGTTCTTTTTTGATTCTTTTTTCTTTCAAGAAAAAAGAATGAACAACAACCAAAGGAGACAGACGTATGAGCAAGGTACAGCCCCGGACGCTTTCCGGGTTCATGGAGCTCCTGCCGCCGCAGCAGATGCAGATGGAGCGGATGATGGAGGTGCTCCGGGGGATTTACGGCCGGTACGGGTTCACGCCGCTGGACACGCCGCTGATTGAAGCGTCGGAGGTGCTGCTGGCCAAGGGAGGCGGCGAGACGGAGAAGCAGATTTACCGCTTTCAGAAGGGGGACGCCGACCTGTCCCTGCGCTTTGACCTGACGGTGCCGCTGGCCAAATACGTGGCGCTGCACTACGGGGAGCTTTCCTTCCCCTTCCGGCGGTATCAGATTGGCAAGGTCTACCGGGGGGAGCGGGCCCAGCGGGGCCGCTTCCGGGAATTCTATCAGGCGGATATCGACGTAATCGGGGACGGCAAGCTGGACATCAGCAGCGAGGCGGAGATCCCCTCCATCATCTACCACGCCTTCACGGCGCTGGGGCTGAAGCGGTTCCGGATCTGCGTGAACAACCGGAAGGTGCTCAGCGGCTTTTACGCCAGCCTGGGGCTGACGGGGCAGTCCGCCGGCATCATGCGCACGGTGGACAAGCTGGACAAGATTGGGTCGGAAAAGGTGGCGGACATTCTGACCGGGGAGCTGGGGATTGCGCCGGAGCTGGCCGCGGAGATCCTCCGGTTCACGGCCATCAATGGCCGTAATGAGGAAGTCCTTGCCAGCCTGGAGGAATACCGGGGCCGGAACCCTCTGCTGGACCAGGGCCTGGACGAGCTGAACACGGTTGTAAAATACCTCTCCGCCTTCGGCGTGCCCGAGAGCCATTTCGCGGTGGACCTGGCGATTGCCCGGGGGCTGGACTACTACACCGGCACGGTGTACGAGACCACCATGCTGGACCATCCGGAGATCGGATCCATCTGCTCCGGGGGCCGCTATGATAACTTAGCGGAATATTACACCGACAAACAACTTCCCGGAGTGGGGATTTCCATCGGCCTGACCCGCCTCTTCTTCGTCCTGGCGGAGCAGGGCTATCTGAACGAGGCCATGCCCACCGCCCCGGCGGACGTGCTGGTGCTGCCCATGACCGGCGACCTCTCCCCCGCCATCTCCGCCGCCACCGCCCTGCGGCAGCGGGGCATCCGCGTACAGGTCCACGCCGAGCAGAAAAAATTCAAGCAGAAGCTCAGCTTCGCGGACAAGCTGAAAATCCCCTTCGTCCTGCTCCTGGGGGAGGACGAAATCAGCCAGGGCAAGGTATCCCTGAAGGATATGCACACCGGCCGGCAGGAGCTGCTCACGCTGGACAACGCGGCGCTTCAGATTGCCCAGGCGGCAGGGGCCGCCGGAAACACCCCCATCCGGGACAAGGGGGAGTAAATGGCTTGGCTGAAGCGGCTGCGGCTCCCCCTGCTGACGGCGCTGGGGGCGCTGGTCCTGATGTCGTGCCTGCATCTGGCCTTCAACCGCCTGCTGTTCCGGGAGATTGCCCGGGCCCCGGAGGGGGGCGCAGAGCCTCCGGCCAGGCCGGGTCAGATTCTCAGCTATGCCGTCTCCGGGACCTGGCCCGGCCTCAGCGACCAGCCCGTGTCCTGGGAGGAGGGAAAAACCGGCCGGGACTTCTTCCGCCTGCTGGAGGGGCACACCTACGCCTCCGTTTTCCTGCTGCCGCCCCGGGCGGGGGGCGTGGCGGCCAGCACCACGTCCGGCTGTTCTCCCCGGTACACCGCCTACTGGGACGGGCTGCTGCTCTGGCTGCCTGTCCTCCGGGGGGAGCGTCTGGCGTGGCAGGGGTATCTTCCCTCCTCCCCCGCGAAATTTGGGGAAGAGTTCTATACGCTCTGTAATTCTTCTTGAGAATAAATACAAATAGGATGCGGTTATGCGCAAACGAACTGTCCTGACTGCCGCTGCCTCCGCCGTCCTGCTGCTTACCGCCGGAGGCCTGTGGCACACCCGGCCCCTGACCTTCTCCCGGCTCTGCCCCCGCCTGGACCGGGCGGCGGCTTCTCCCTGCGGCTGTGCACCTTCAGCGGCCGGCTGGACCTGAGCTATGCCGACGGCAGAGGGGAGCTCTCCCTCCGGTGCAGCGTATCCGGCCTGGAAGGGCTGGAGCAGGAGGCATCCTGCCTGCTGACGGAAAACGCTCCGGAAGCATGATTCCAAATAGTCATTTTATAGATTGATGATACAAATTGGAGTTGATTATTATGGTTCAATCCCGCACCCACACCTGCAACGACCTGCGCATGGAGCACATTGGCCAGCAAGTCACCCTGGCCGGCTGGATGGAGAACGTCCGGGAGGTGGGGCAGAATCTGGCCTTTGTGGTGCTCCGGGACTTCTACGGCACCACCCAGGTGGTCATTGAGACGGAGGAGATGATGTCCCTCGTCAAGGAGCTGAACAAGGAGTCCACCATCTCTGTGGAAGGGGTGGTCCGGGAGCGGGACAGCAAAAACCCCAAGCTGCCCACCGGCGACATTGAGGTGGTCCCCTCCAGGATCCGGGTACTGGGCCGCTGCCGGTACAACGAGCTCCCCTTCCCCATCAGCCGCAGCCGGGAGGCGGACGAGACCCAGCGCTTAAAGTACCGCTATCTGGACCTGCGCAACCCGGAGGTCAAGGCCAACATCGTCCTGCGGTGCAATGTGGTGGCCGCCCTGCGGGCGGCTATGATTGAGGAGGGCTTTTTGGAGATCACCACCCCCATTCTTACCGCCTCCTCCCCCGAGGGGGCCCGGGACTATCTGGTGCCCTCCCGGAAGCACCCCGGCAAATTCTACGCCCTGCCCCAGGCGCCCCAGCAGTTCAAGCAGCTGCTGATGGCCTCCGGCTTTGACCGCTACTTCCAGATTGCCCCCTGCTTCCGGGACGAGGACGCCCGGGGGGACCGCTCCCCCGGGGAGTTCTACCAGCTGGACATGGAGATGGCCTTTGCCGGCCAGGACGACGTGTTCGCCGTGCTGGAGCGGATCCTCCCCCCCATCTTCGCCCGGTACGGCAAGTATCACACCGCCTCGGAGGCGCCCTTCCGGCGCATCCCCTACCTGGAGGCCATGGAGCGCTACGGCACCGACAAGCCCGACCTGCGCATTGACCTGGAGGTGACCGACGCCACCGCCCTGCTGGGCTCCTGCGGCTTCGGGCCCTTTGAGAACCAGACGGTAAAGGCGGTGGCTGTGTCCGGCTTCCAGGGCACCCGCAAGCAGATCGACAGCCTGTGCAGCGAGGTGGAGGTGCAGTCCGGGAACAAGGCCTACTGGTTCCGCTGCGACGAAAACGGAGAGCTTGTGGGCGGCATCGCCAAGTTTATCCAGCCCATCAAGGATCAGGTGGTGGAGGGGCTGAAGCTGGAGAAGGGGTCCTTTGTGGGCCTGGCCGCCGGGAACCTCCTGGCCGCCCAGAAGACCGCCGGCGTGCTGCGGAATAAGCTGGGCGCCTTCTGCCCCGCCCACATGGACACCCAGCGGTATGAGTTCTGCTGGATTGTGGACTTCCCCATGTACGAGATCGGGGAGGAGTCGGGAGAGCTGGAGTTCTGCCACAACCCCTTCTCCATGCCCTCCGGCGGGCTGGAGACCGTGGAAAAGGCCATCCGGGGGGAAATCGACCCGCTGTCGATCACCGCCGACCAGTACGACCTGGTATGCAACGGCGTGGAGCTGTCCTCCGGCGCGGTGCGCAACCACGACCCGGAGATCATGATCAAGGTCTTTTGGATGGTGGGCCTGGAGGAGGAGGACGTGCGGAAAAAATTCCCCGCCATGTACAACGCCTTCTGCTACGGAGCGCCCCCCCACGCCGGCATCGCCCCCGGGGTGGACCGGATGGTCATGCTGCTGGCCGGTGAGGACTCCATCCGGGAGATTATTCCCTTCCCCATGAACAAGAACGCCCAGGACCTGATGATGGGCGCGCCGGGCGAGGTGACCCAGGCACAGCTGGACGAGCTGAATATTGCCTGCACGGCAAAGGAAGAGGAACCGTAATACTATTAGGCCCTGTTTGAAAAATGGAAATATGACTAAATGCGGAGGATTTTGCTGCCGGACGAGGCCGACTTTTCGCAGGAATCCTGGATGCCTTTCCAGAAAAATCGGGGAAGTATGGCGGCAAAAGGCCCGCCGCCGGCGGGCCGGGCGGTGTTAAACAGGCTCCACGCGGCCCGGCGCGCAGAAAGAGCGGCCCCCAAACGGGGGCCGCTCCCTTTTGCGCTATACGGAGAAGGAATGAATCTGCTCATACTCGTCCATCAGCTGCTGGAGCTCCTGGGAGGTGATGGGATTGCGGATGCGCACCGCCAGGTCGTAAGTAATCTCGCCGTTGTCCGACTTATTGACCGAGCAGCCGCCGATGACCCCGCCCCGGTCCTCCAGCAGCTGGAACAGGCGGTCCCGGATGGCGGGGCAGTCGTGAAACCGCACCTTGATCTCCTGGATGGTATAGGCGTCGCTGCCGATGCTGAACCGGTGCATCAGGTACTGGGCGCCCATAATCAGGCCGGTGCTCATGATACCGATAAAGTACATGCCCGAGCCCAGGGCCAGCCCCAGGGCAGCGGTGGTCCAGACGCCGGCGGCGGTGGTCAGGCCCTTGATGGACATGCCGGTGCGGACAATGACGCCCGCCCCCAGAAAGCCCACGCCGGTGACCACCTGGGCAGCGATGCGGGCGCTGTCCGCCCCTTTGGTGCCGTACAGCCAGTTTACCCCGTCGGTGGTCAGGTCGGAAAAGCCGTATTTTGAGACAATCATCAGCAGGGCGGCGCCGCAGGCCACCACGCAGTGGGTGCGCACGCCGGCCTCCTTCAGCCGCCTGGAGCGCTCCAGCCCCACCAGGACGCCGCAGACGCAGGAGAGCAGGATGCGGAGAATGAATTCAAATTGCAGAGAAACCGGGAGCATAGCCGCTCGCCCTCCTTATGTAATTTCCGCTAAAATCCGGGTCATCAGCCCCACCCGGCGGAAGGGGGTCATCAGGTAGCAGCCGTCGGTATAGGGGGCGATTTCCCGGGCAATCCGGGCGGAGACGGCCACTGCCAGCTCCTCGGCCTGCTCCTTGTCCTTGCCCCGGTAGAGCTCCACAATCTCGCCGCACACGTTCATGCCGGCGATTTCGTTGTTGAGGAAGCAGGCGTTCCGGTGGCTGACAATGGGGAAGATGCCCCCCAGGATTTTCCCCTTCAGCTCTTCCCGGGCCAGCTTCAGGTTCTCCAGGGCCTGGAGGGAGTGGACCGGCTGGGTGAGAAAGCCGGACACGCCGCAGTCCTCCTTCTCCCGGGCCATGGCCAGCTGGTGCCGGAAATTCCGCGCGTTCAGGTTCAGGGCGGCGAAGATGTGGAAGGGGGCGGACAGGCCGTGCCCCTCCAGCCCGCTGACGTAACGGGCCAGCTTGCGGGAGTTGAAGTTGAACACGCTTTTGACCTCCTCCCGCTCCTCGGAGGGGATGGGGTCGCCGGTGACCAGCAGCACGTTGTGAATCCCCTCGATGGACAGGCCCAGCAGCAGGGCCTTGGTGGCGTTCAGGTTCCGGTCCCGGCAGGTCATGTGGGGCAGGGCCTGAATGCCCAGCTCCCGGCCCAGCTTGCAGGCCAGCAGGCAGCTGTCCGCCCGGGGCCGGCCCACGGGGCAGTCGGCCACGGTGACGATATCCGCCCCCGCCTTCACCAGGCTGCGGGCCCCCTCCAGGAAAAAGCCGATGCCGTCGTCCGCCGGGGGGTCCAGCTCCACGGCGGTCACCCGCTCCCCGGCGCACAGCTTCTCCCAAAAGGGGTCGCTGGGGGGCGGGGCGGGGCGCTCCGGGGCGGCGGCGGCCCGGGGGAGGATTCTGGGCAGGGGGCGGCTCAGCTGCCGGGCCAGGGCGGCGATGTGCTCCGGCCCGGTGCCGCAGCACCCCCCCACGATGGAGGCCCCCGCCTGGACCATCCGGGCCATTTTCTCCCCAAAGTAGTCCGGACGGCCCTGGAAGTAGGTGCGCCGCCCCGTGACCGTGGGGTAGCCCGCGTTGGGCATGACCGACAGGTACTTGTCCGGCAGGTCCAGCCCCCGGACGTACTCCAGCAGGTGGTGGGGGCCGGACACGCAGTTGAAGCCCACCCCGTCCACCTGGGGCAGGGCGGCGGCAGCGCGGAGCAGCTCGCTGCCCCGGCGGCCCTCCCGGGTCACGCCGTCAAAGTCCACGGCGAAGGACACAATCAGAAAGGCCTCCGGGCAGGCCTCCTTCAGATACCGGGCCAGCTGGGGGATCCCCTCGTCCGAGGGGAGGGTCTCGGCCAGGAAGCAGACCGCCCCCTGCTCCAGGAACAGGCCGGCCTGGCGGCAGTAGAGGTCCCCCGGCGCGGCCCCCTTCCCCTGGGGGGCGGGGCCCAGGTCGGCGAAGACCCAGGCGTCAAAGGGCGCGGCGGCCTCCCGGGCCAGGCGGAACCCCGCCTCCACAATACGGCGGGCGAGGTCCTCCTCCCCCTGGGCCAGCAGGGCGCTCACCCCGAAGGTGTCGGTCTTGACGGCCCGGCATCCGGCCTGAAGGTAGGCCCGGTGGATGTCCAGAATCTCCTGGGGGCTGTCCAGGCTGGCCAGCTCGCAGCTCCGGCCCTCCCGCCCTGGGCGGGCGGCGAAGCAGGTGCCCATAGCCCCGTCGAAGAGCAGGGGCTCCCCCCGGGCCAGAAATTCACGAATGTCCATTTTATCCCAACACCTTTCTGGCAATTTCCACCGACTGCCGGGCGTCCCGGGCGTACCAGTCGGCCCCCATCCGCGCGGCGTACTCGGGGGTGACCACCGCGCCCCCCACAAAGACCGCCGGGGGCCGTGGCAGGCCCTTGAGCAGCCGGATGGTCTCCTCCATGGCGGGCAGGGTGGTGGTCATCAGGGCGGACAGGCCCACCAGCCGGACCTCCCCCTCCCGGGCGGCCCGGGCCACCGTCTCCGGCGGCACGTCCCGGCCCAGGTCGTCCACCTCGTACCCGTAGTTTTCCAGCACGGTTTTCACAATGTTCTTGCCGATGTCGTGGATGTCCCCCCGGACGGTGGCCACAATCAGCTTCCCCTTCCGCACCGGCGCGCCCCCCTTCCGGGCGATGGAGGCCCGGACCTGCTCGAACACCGCCTGGGCGGCCTGGGCCGCGCTGAGCAGCTGGGGCAGGAACACCGTCCCCTCCTCATAACCGGCCCCCACCCGGTCCAGGGCGGGAATCAGGCGGTTTTCCACCAGGGACAGCTCCTCCTCCGCCTCCAGGGCCTGCCGGGCCAGCCGCCCCGCGTCGGCCCGCAGCCCCCGGACGATGGCGTCCTCCAGGGTCAGCTCCCCGGGGGCGGCGGCGTTTTTCGGCGCGGCGGGGGCGGCGGCGAACCGCTCCACATAGGCCCGGCACTCCCGGTCCTCCCCGGACAGCACCCGGAAGGCCCGCACCGCGTCCATCATCTCGGTTTGGTTGGGGTTGATGATGGGCAGGGTCAGCCCCGCCTCCAGGGCCCGGACCAGGAAGGTCTGGGTAATCAGCGGCCGGTTGGGCAGGCCAAAGGAGATGTTGGACACCCCCAGCACGGTCTGAAGGCCCAGCTCCTCCCGCACCGTCCGCACCGCCTTCAGGGTCTCCTCCGCCTGGTCCTGCTGGGCGGAGACGGTCAGGGTCAGGCAGTCAATCCACACGTCCTCCCCCGGGATGCCCCGCTCCAGGGCGGCGTCCCGGATGCGCCGGGCAATGTCCGCCCGCTTTTGGGCGGTCTGGGGGATCCCCTCCTGGTCCAGGGTCAGGCCCACCACGCAGGCGCCGTACTTCTTCACAATGGGCAGGACCCGCGCCAGGGACTGCTCCTCCCCGCTGACCGAGTTCACCGCCGCCTTGCCGTTGTACACCCGCAGGCCGGCCTCCAGGGCGGCGGGGTTGGAGGAGTCCAGCTGAAGGGGCAGGGAGACGGCGCTTTGCAGCTTCTTCACCACCCGGGGGAGCATGGTCGCCTCGTCCACCCCGGGATAGCCCACGTTCACGTCCAGGATGTCCGCCCCCGCGTCCTCCTGCTCCACGGCCAGCTCCAGCAGGTAGTCCAGGTCGTCCTCCAGCAGGGCCTGCTGGATGCGCTTTTTCCCTGTGGGGTTGATGCGCTCGCCGATGACCCGCACCCCGGTCAGGGGGACGGGGGTCACAGGGGTGCACACAAAGGAGCGGCTGAGATAGACGCGGGGGGCGGGCATTTTCCCCTCCAGGGCCCGGGCCAGGGCGGCGATGTACTCCGGCGCGGTGCCGCAGCAGCCGCCGAAAATGGTCACGCCCGCCTCCAGGCAGGGGAGCATGGCGGCGGCAAACTCCTCCGGGCCCATGGTATACCGCCCGGTCACCGGGTCGGGCAGGCCGGCGTTGGGCTTGGCGATGACGGGCAGGCGGGTGTTTTCGCAGATTTCCCGCAGCACCGGCAGCAGCAGGTCGGGCCCCAGGGAGCAGTTCACCCCCACGGCGTCCGCCCCCAGCCCCTCCAGGGTGCGGGCCATGGAGGCGGGGGTGCAGCCGGTGAAGGTGCGCCCGCTCTCCTCAAAGGACATGGTGACGAAGACGGGCAGGGAGGTGTTCTCCTTCACTGCCAGCAGGGCGGCCTTGGTCTCGTACAGGTCGGTCATGGTCTCGATGACCGCCAGATCGGCCCCGGCCCGCGCTCCGGCCAGGGCCAGCTCCCGGAACAGGTCATAGGCCCGCTCAAAGCGCAGGGTTCCCATGGGCTCCAGCAGCTCCCCCAGAGGGCCGATGTCCAGGGCTGTTTTGGCTCCAAAGGGGGCGCAGGCCTCCCGGGCCAGAGCCACCGCCGCCCCGGCAGCCTCGTCCACCGTGTGGCCGGAGCGGGCCAGCTTCAGCGCGTTAGCCCCGAAGGTGTTGGCATACACCACCCGACTGCCCGCCTGGAGGTAGGCCCGGTGGACATCCTGCACCAGCCCGGGGGCGGTCAGGTTCAGCAGCTCCGGCTGCCCCCCCGGGGGCAGGCCCCGCTTTTGCAGCTCGGTGCCCATGGCCCCGTCCAAAATCAGAATCCCGTCCTGGAAAAAATCAAAGTCCACAGCGTCTTCCTCCCTTTCTCAGTTGGCAGCTCTCCCGCAGGGCGCAGAAATCACACCCCCGCACCCGGGCCATCTGGGGCCGGGCGGACAGGCCGATGACCGCGGTCACGGTCTTGGAGGGGTTGAGCAGCAGGCTGTCCGTCACCTGCACCCCCAGCCGCCGCCCCGCGTCCAGGGCGGCGCACACCGCCGGCTGGAGGGACAGGGGCAGGTCCCCGTAGCCGGGGCTGAACCGGTCGGTGAGGTACTGCCCCTCCGCCCGCCGGGCCAGCTCCTCCTGGGCGGCGTCGCACCCCGCCTCTACCAGGGCGCTGCCCGCCGCGTCCAGAATCACCGCCCGGGCCATGTCCCGCACCTGGCGGGCCCGGAGCAGGGCCTCGAACCCCGCCCCCAGGGTACAGCACAGCAGGGCCGCCCGGGTGCAGCCGGACAGCATCAGCCGGGCGGTGCGGCCGCCCAGCGTCACCCCCGACCCGGCCAGGCAGAAGTCCTCCCCCTCCCGCTCCAGGGGGTACACCCGGTAGACGTACCGGGGGGGCGCGGCGGCGGACAGGGCCCCGGCCTCCTCCTCCGCCTGCCGCCGCAGCTGCTCCGGGACGGGCTCCCCCACCCCCAGGAAGCGCAGAATTTCATCGGTATCCGCCCGCACAGGCGCCCCCTCCTTTTTTGTGGTGAAATAATGATACTATTTCCCCCGGGAAATGTACAGCCTCAATTTCGGAGAAATTCCCCCAAATCTCCGCCCCTCTATTTTCCTATTTACCCATTGACAAGATAGGTTTAATGCGGTATACTCCTGTCATCTACCTGAGAGGAGGCGGGAACATGGGCGCAATTCTGGAACAGCTGCTGCGGGACAATTTCCGCTTTGGGCGAATGCTCCGCTCCCGGACCGGGGACGGAAGCGGGGGGCCTGGCGCGCCCCGCCGGGGAGGCGCGGCCTGACCGCGCCCGCGCCCGCCCGCCCTGTCCGGGAGCCCGACCCGAAGCCCCCGGCGCCTGCGCCGAAATCCGGTAATAAAGAGAGGTAATCCCAATGAGCGCTTATCACATTGAAACCCTCCAGCTCCACGCGGGCCAGGAGCTGCCCGACCCCGCCACCGGCGCCCGGGCGGTGCCCATCTATCAGACCGCCGCCTATGTCTTCCAAAACTCCGCCCACGCCGCCGCCCGGTTCGGCCTGGCCGACGCGGGCAACATCTACGGCCGGCTGACCAACTCCACCCAGGAGGTGCTGGAAACCCGCCTGGCCGCCCTGGAGGGGGGCGCGGCGGCTCTGGCCGTGGCCTCCGGCGCGGCGGCCATCTCCTACACCATCCAGGCCCTGGCCCAGGCTGGGGACCACATCGTGGCGCAGAAGACCATCTACGGCGGCAGTTATAACCTGCTGGCCCACACCCTGCCCCAGTACGGCATCCACACCACCTTTGTGAACGTCCACAGCCCCGAGGAGGTGGAAGCGGCCATCCGCCCCAACACCAAGGCCGTCTATCTGGAGACCCTGGGCAACCCCAACAGCGACATCCCGGATATCGACGCCATCGCGGCCGCCGCCCACCGGCACGGCCTGCCCCTGGTCATCGACAATACCTTCGCCACCCCCTGCCTCCTCCGGCCCATCGAGCACGGGGCGGACATCGTGGTCCACTCCGCCACCAAATTCATCGGCGGGCACGGCACCACCCTGGGCGGCGTCATCGTGGACGGCGGAACCTTCGACTGGGCAAAGAGCGGCCGGTACGCCCCCATCGCCGACCCCAACCCCAGTTACCACGGCGTGTCCTTCGCCGGCGCCGCCGGCCCCGCCGCCTTCGTCACCTACATCCGGGCCATCCTCCTGCGGGATACCGGCGCCGCCATCTCCCCCTTCAACGCCTTCCTGCTGCTCCAGGGGGTGGAGACCCTGTCCCTGCGGGTGGAGCGCCACGCCGAGAACACCAAAAAGGTGGTGGAGTTCCTCTCCCGCCACCCCCAGGTGGAGAAGGTCAATCACCCCTCCCTCCCCGATCACCCCGACCACGCCCTGTACCAGAGGTATTTCCCCAACGGGGGCGCGTCTATCTTCACCTTCCGGATTAAGGGCGGACAGGCCGAGGCCCACAAATTCATCGACAGCCTGAAGCTCTTCTCCCTCCTGGCCAACGTGGCCGACGCGAAATCCCTGGTCATCCACCCCGCCACCACCACCCACTCCCAGCTCTCCCCCCAGGAGCTGGCCGAACAGGACATCTATCCCAACACCATCCGCCTGTCGGTGGGCCTGGAGCATATCGACGACCTGCTGGCGGACCTGGACCAGGCCTTTGCCGCGGTGCGGGGATAACCGAAAAGGCCGCCCGGACCTCTTCAGGTCCGGGCGGTCCGCTATTCCTCTTCTCTCAGAAGCTCCTCCACGGAGACTTCAAAAAACGCCGCGAAAGCTCTCAGCTCGATGTCGGTTACAAAGCGCTTTCCCGTCTCAATTCTCTGAATCGCGTTTTTGTCCAGGTCCAGGCCCCGCAGCTGGAGCTGGTCGGCCAGGGCGCGCTGGGAGGTGCTGGGTGAGAGGGCGGTCCGCAGCCGGCTGATTTGCTTGCCGCAGAGGTTCAGTTTCCCGTTTTTGGCCCGGTTTTTGTACATTTCAGATCCATCCTTGGCATTTACTGCTTGTCACAAGGAAAAAGATATGGTATCTTAGGGGAAGAAATGACATTCACTAGATGTCAAAATGGAGGGCCGTTATGTTTTTTCGTTCACCAGATCATCAGGAACATTCCACTGCCGCTATGCTCTGCTACACTGTATTAGGAAAAATGGCCGCCGAATATGTTGGCGGTTTGAATGCCGAAGTGCTTTCCAAGAGTACAGAATACCTTGCTGTGCAAATGTTAGAGCATATCTATCACATTTTGGAGGACCAAACACGAAACGATTCCTCTTGCCTACAGTGCATTGAGGATATCATGTCCGAATACTACCGTACCATTCATCTGCGCAGCAGCCGCCATCAGGAGATGGACTAACGCCGCCGCCCGGATCTAAAAGAGATCCGGGCGGCGGCTCCTTCCTATCTCATTCCGGCGGTCTCCCACCGCTTCTCCTCCTGGGGCTCCTGCGGGAGGCTCCGGGCGGCTCCGGCCCGGCGCAGGGCCTTCCCCGCCTCGCAGAGGGGGATCGGGGCGGCGGCCAGGGCCAGCACGGCCCACCACTGCTCCGCCGTCATGGGGCACACGGAGAACACCCCCTGGAGGGGGGGCAGCAGCAGCACTGCCAGCTGGAGGGCCAGCCCGGTGAGAAACGCCTTGTTCATGGCGGGGTTGGAGAACACCCCCTGGGCAAACAGGGACTGCTCCTCGCTGCGCACGTTGAAGGCGTGGAACAGCTGGCTGAGGGTCAGGGTGGCGAAGGCCATGGTATTGGCGGCCGCGCCCTCCAGCCCGGGGAGGCCCAGCCGGGTCAGCCCCAGGTAGTAGGCCGCCAGGGTCAGCCCCCCCACCATCAGCCCCTGCCAGGCCAGCCGCAGGGAGAAGGCGCGGTCAAACAGTCCCGCCGAGGCCTCCCGCGGGGGACGGGACATCACCCCCTCCTCCACCGGCTCCACCCCCAGGGCCAGGGCGGGCAGGGAGTCGGTGACCAGGTTCAGCCACAGCAGCTGTACCGGCGCCAGGGGCATCTGCCCCAGCTCCAGCAGGGTGGCGGTGAAAATGGTAACGATCTCCCCGATGTTGCAGGAGAGCAGGTAGTGAATGGCCTTGCGGATATTGGAATAAATCCCCCGCCCCTCCTCCACCGCCTCCACGATGGTGGAGAAGTTGTCGTCGGTGAGAATCATCTCCGCCGCGCCCTTGGCCACGTCGGTGCCCGACAGGCCCATGGCGCAGCCGATGTCGGCCGCCTTCAGGGCGGGGGCGTCGTTCACCCCGTCCCCGGTCATGGCCACCACCTTCCCCCGCTTCTGCCAGGCCTGGACAATGCGCATCTTGTGCTCCGGGGACACCCGGGCGAAGACGGAGAACTGCTCAATGTCCGCCTCCAGCAGCTCCTGGGGCATGAAGTCCAGCTCCGCCCCGGTGACCGCCAGGTCCCCCTCCCGGCAGATGTCCAGCTGACGGGCAATGGCCACGGCGGTGGCCCGGTGGTCCCCGGTAATCATCACCGGCCGCACCCCGGCGGCGTGGCAGCGCTCCACCGCGGCGAAAACCTCCTTCCGGGGCGGGTCGGTCATACCGAACAGGCCCAGGAAGGTCAGCCCGCTCTCCAGGCTCTGGCTGTCCAGCCGGGAGGGCAGGCGGTCCAGCTTCTTCCGGGCCACCGCCAGCACCCGCATGGCCTGGCGGGCCATGTCCTCGTTGGCCGACAGGATGCGCTCCCGGTCCCCGGGCGTCAGATGCCCCCGGGGGCCGGACTGGCACCGCTCCAGCAGCATGTCCGGGGCCCCCTTTGCCAGCACCCAGCAGCCGCCCCCCTGGGCGGGATGTACGGTGGTCATCAGCTTGCGCTGGGAGTCAAAGGGCACCTCCCCCCGCCGGGGCATCTGCTGGGACAGCCGGCACTGGTCCACCCCCTCCCGGGCGGCGCAGAGCACCAGGGCGGCCTCGGTGGGGTCGCCCGCGGCGTAAGGGGCCCCGGCCCGCCACTCCAATTTGGCGTCGGAGCACAGGCAGCCGCACACCAGGGCGTCCCGCCGGTGCCCCCCCGGAGGAATCCAGAGGGTCTGGACGGTCATCCTGTTCTGGGTCAGGGTGCCCGTCTTGTCCGAGCAGATGACCCCGGCGCTGCCCAGGGTCTCCACGGCGGGCAGCTTTTTCACAATGGCCCCCCGGCCGGCCATGCGCTGCACCCCCAGGGCCAGCACAATGGTCACAATGGCGGGCAGGCCCTCGGGGATGGCGGCCACCGCCAGGGAGACGGCGGTGAGCAGCATGTCCAGCAGATCCCGGCCGCTGAGCAGCCCAACCCCGAACATCACCGCGCACACGCACAGGCACAGGAAGGACAGGGTTTTGGAGATTTCCCCCATCTTGAGCTGGAGCGGAGTGGGCTGGGCCTCCCCCTCCAGCAGCAGGCCGGCGATGCGGCCCATCTGGGTGTCCATCCCGGTGGCGCACACCAGCGCGGTGCACCGCCCGGAGGTCACCAGCGTCCCGGAAATCACCATGTTCCGCCAGTCCCCCAGGGCGGCGTCCCGGGGCAGCGCCCCCCGGGCCTCCTTCTCCACCGGGACCGACTCCCCCGTCATGGCGCTCTCGTCGCACCGCAGCCCGGCGCACTCCAGAATCCGGCAGTCGGCGGGCACCTGGTCCCCCGCCTCCAGCACAATCACGTCCCCCGGCACCAGCCGGGCCGCCTCCAGCCGCACCTGGCGGCCGTCCCGCAGCGCCTTGGCCTGGGGGGTGGACAGCCTGCGCAGCTCCTCCAACGCCCGTTGGGCGTGGTCCTCCTGGGAAATGGAGATGATGTTGTTCACTACCACAATCACCAGAATGATGGCCGCGTCCAGCCAGTCCCGGCCCCCGCTGGCCGCCAGGGACAGCCCCGCCGCCCCCAGCAGCACCAGAATCATGGGATCCTTCATCTGGCTCAGAATCCGCCCCGGCAGCCCCGGCTTGGGGGGCGGCAAGAGCTGGTTGGGCCCATAGCGCTCCAGCCGCTGCACCGCCTGGGCCTCCGTCAGGCCGCCGGACACGGCCTGTAAACTTTTCATCAGGGCGTCCACGCTCTGGCTGTGCCAATCGCCCATATCCGTCCGCTCCTTTCCCCGGGCCCCGCAGGGCCCCTTTGTGGGACAAGTATACCTTGTCCCGCCTTCATTTTTTGGGGAAAGGAGGAGGCGGAATCCATTTTTTTCCACTCCCGGGCGGCCCGCCCCGCCCTCGGGCGCCGCCGTCCGGAGCTGCGGGGGGCTGAACGCCGGGGGATTTGGGCTATCCCGGATTTATCAAAAGGGCGCCTGCCGGACAAACGTCCGGCGCCCCTGCCTCTTTATATAAAAAGGGAGCGGAGAGAGTCCATCCCTCCGCTCCCGGCTTTGATCCGGTTATCCGGTTGTTTTGCCTGGGTCAAACTGGCCGATGGGCCAGGTGTAGCCGTAATCCTTGTCCAGGACCCGCTCCAGCCACAGGAACAGCAGGTGCGTCCACTCCTCCACGCTCTGGACGTAGGGGGCGGGCCCCTTCTGCAGCCGGACGTAGGGCTCATCCCGGTAGTACTTGAAGTCCCCGATGCCGAAGCCGTGGGAGATTCCGTCGTAGATATGCAGCTCCACGGCCACCTTGTTGACAATCAGGTCATTGAAGAAGGGCATGACCCGCCAGATGGAAAAATCCCGGTTGCCCATCACCCCGAAGGTGGGGGGGAAGTCCTGATACCGGTTGGGGGCCTGCCAGGGGAAGGTGGCCGGGTACTCGGAGATATAGGCGCTGAGCCGGGCGCTCTCCCCATCCACGGCGTCGGGGCGGTAGGCGCTGTCGATCTCCTGGGGCCTGGTATCGACGCCCAGGCTGTTAATCAGGTCGATGGTGGGCCGGTTGCCCATGGACAGGCCGTAGGTGACAATGCGGTCCGGATCCACCCCCAGCTCGTCGGCGTTGGCCCGGACCAGCCGGATGGCCCGCTGCAGATCCAAGGCCCGCACCATGGATTTGCGCACCTCCAGCCCGCAGCCGTGGCGGTCGTTGAGGACGAAGGCGTGATATCCGTGCTCTGCCATCATCTCGGCCGCCGGGCGGCCGCCCCGCAGGTTCTCCCGGTAGCGCCCCCCGGAGATGAAGACCGCCGGGTGCTTCTTCCCGTCCTTCACCAGGTGCTTGACGATGTGGGGGCGGAACCCCGGGGCGTCAAAGCTGATTTTTGCCCACTCCCGGGCGGTCAGCAGCTGCCAGGGCATGTTGTCCCCCTCCCAGAGGTAGAGCTTATCCTCCTCCGGGTCGTGGAGGGGGGCCAGGGTCTTCTCCGCCTGCCGCAGGCGGGCCTCAATCCCCTCCAGGTCCCGGTCGGTCAGCTCCGGGCTGGGCAGCACCTCGCCGGTCTCCCGGTCCAGTGTGAACAGCTCCTCAAAGGTCTGATAGAGCCGGGTGACGAACCGGTCCCAGGCCTCCTTGGGGTAGGCGGCGGTTTCGTCGGCGTAGTGGCGGCAGCTCAAATAATATGCCTTGACCGCCTCGAATTTTTTTTGATCCATTCCTGATTCCTCCCGTTAAATGGCGTACAGCCCGGCGATAATGCACACCTGGGTGACGGCGTAGCCCAGGACGACGGTGAAAATCTGGCTGTTAAAGACGGTCTGGTTGTCCTCTTCCTCCACCACGCTGTAGGTCGCCGCGCCCATGGCGGAGAAGGGGGAGATGCCCGACATGCCCGAGCCGATGGAGATGGCGGAGACCATCAGGGGCATGGAGATGCCCATGGTCCCGCCCAGGGACAGGGCCAGCGGATAGAAGGCGGGCAGAACCACTCCCATGGTGGCGCTGAACAGGGACATGCAGCCCGCGCAGATGGCCAGCAGGTTGGGGACCAGGGCCGGGCTGACGTTGTTGGAGATGAAGGAGGACAGCACGTCCACAATACCCAGCTGGGTGCACACCTTGACAAAGGTGCCCATGCCGCCCACGGTAATCAGCGCCATCCAGGGCACGGTGTCAATCATCACCTTGGCGCTGCTCAGCTTCAGCACCAGGCAGATGACGGCAAACACGCAGGAGAGCATGAACAGGTCCACGCGGCTGGCGAGAAGGGCCAGGACAGGGTGGGAAATAAAGTTATTCAGAATGGTGGGCACCATGTAGATGACGGCGAACAGCCCCACCAGAATCAGGGTGGTCCTCTGCTCCCGGGTGTAGGGAGGCGGGGCGTCGGTGACCAGGGGCTGGCACTTCCAGCCCTGGAAGATGAGATAGCCCGCCGCGAACAGCAGCAGCGAGGAAATCAGATAGTGAATGCCCAGCTTCCCCGCCAGAAAGGAGACCTCCTCCTGAGAGAAGCCGGCGTTGGCCATGATGCCCGCAGCCATGGCCCCGTCCCGGGCAAAGACCTGCCATGCGCCGCCGTTCAGGCCGGCGATGACGATAATGGGAAACAGCCCCATTTTCATTTTAATCTGCTTGGCCACCATGTAGATGGGCAGGGCCATAATGTACACCGCGGTGGAGCCGGCGCCCAGCGCCGCCACGATAAAAATGGACAGGTACAGCAGGAAGGGGATGACAGGGGCGAGGTTCCGGCCGGTGTAAATCAGCTTCTCGGCGAAGCTCTTGAAGGTGCCGTTGTTCAGCGCCACGCTGAAGAACAGCATGATGGTGGCCACCTGGGTCATGACGGAGACCGGCCACAGGCCCAGAATGGAACCGGCGGGCAGGCCGCCGATGAGGGACCCGCAGATGTAGGCGGCCGCAAGCCCCAGAATGCCCATATTGATTTTGAATTTCTGGCCGATGAAGACGACTGCGATGAGCGCGATGACAGAGATGAGACACGGTGCGGACATGGATGATTCCTCCTTTTTTCTATTTGGGTCTGCCGGGGCCGCTTTCTCCCCCCTTCCCTTCGCGCGGGCGCTTTCTTGCGTTTGGATTGGATCTGTGCTATGCTTTTCCCATCCTTATAATGGGAAGTGGCAAAAATGGAACTGCTCCAGCTGGAATACTTTGAAAGGGTGGCCCGTTACGGCAGCGTCTCCAAGGCAGCCGCCGAGCTGTGCATCTCCCAGCCCTCCTTGAGCGGGGCCATCCTCCGCCTGGAGAAGGAGCTGGGCCTCCCCCTCTTCGAGCGCAGCCACCGGCGGATGCTTCTGACCAGCTATGGGGAGTACTTTCTGTCGGTGACCCGGGAGATTCTCCGCCTGCTCAAGGCCAGCCGGCTCTCCTTTGAGATGCAGCTGCCCCTGCGGGTCTCCGTGGCCTTCCACATCTACAACGAGGAGGTGTTCCGCCTGGTCCACGCCTTCCAGGGCCTGCGGCCGGAGGTGGAGTTCGACATCCACGGGGGCGTTATGTCCTCCCCCGTCTCCCTCCACTCCTTCGACTTTGTGGTGTGCAACTCCAACACGGAGTTCAAACAGCCCATGGAGCGGCTGCGGGTAATGCCCCAGGGGTACTATGTGGTCCTGCCCAGGAGCCACCCCCTGGCGGAGCGGGAGTCCGTGGGCATTCTGGAGCTTCAGGGAGAGCCGCTGTGCTTTCTCCAGAAGGAGGACGGATCCTTCGAGGCCGCCTATCAGTTCTGCATCGACAGCGGCTTTATCCCCAAGTGCGTCTTCACCACCAACAACCCCTTTTACAAGTTCCGCTATCTGTCCTACGGCAGGGCCGCCGGTCTGGTGCCCAGCGGCTGGCCGGGGGCCTATGACGCCTTTCCCGGCCTGACCGCCGTGCCCATCCGGGGCTATGGGCACAGCTCGGACATCTGGTTCTGCTGGCGCTCGGAGGCCCCCCTGTCGGAGGCGGCCCGGGATTTCCTCGCCTTTGTGCGGGCGGGGCTGGCCCCCGCCGCTCTGGATTCTTTCTGAGTGATTTCATTTTAGCGGCAAAATCTATAAATGTAAAATACTTATTCCGGATGAAAAGATAGTTTAAAAACTATATATTACCGTATTTTCCCGTTGACAAATCCCTCCTACATCTGTAGAATAAACCTGTGGATTCTACAACTGTAGGAGGGATTTTTGTGAACCGTCTGACTGACAGCGAGTGGAAGGTGATGGAGGCCCTGTGGAGCGGCGAGGGCCGGACCCTGGGCAGCCTGCTGGAGGCCCTGGCCCCGGAGACGGGGTGGAGCCGCACCACCCTGCACACCTATCTGACCCGGATGACCGCCAAGGAGCTGGTAACGGCGGAGGGCTCGCCCCGGCGCTACCGGGCGGCGGCGACCCGGGAGGAGTGCGCCCGCCGGCAGCGCCAGGACCTGCTGGAGCGGGTGTACCGGGGGGCGGCGGGCCAGCTGGTGGCCGCCTTTGTGGCCGACGGCGGCCTGACCGCCCAGGAGCGGGACGAGCTGCGCCGCCTGCTGGACGAGATGGAGGTATAAATGGACAATTTTTGGACCTTCCTCCAGCAGACGGCGGCCTGCTCCCTCACCGCCGCCTTCCTGCTGATTTTGCAGCGGATGTTCCGGGACAAACTCTCCCCCAAATGGCGGTATGCCGTCTGGCTGGTGCTGCTGGTCCGTCTGCTGGTTCCCGCCGGGTGGAGCGTAGGCAGTCCTCTGGACGTGACCGTCTGGTTCACCTGCCTTCAGCTGTTGGCGGAACTCCCCCTCTCCTCCGCCTGGTCCAGCCCCTGGCAGCTCCTTACGCCCCGGGCCGGGGTTCCCCTGCTTCCGGCGGGGGGAGCGCCCCGCTCCCCCACCGACTGGCTGTTTCTCCTCTATTTGGCGGGGGCAGTGGTGTGCGCCGCCTGGCTGCTGCTGGGCTGGGCCAGGCTGCGCGGGGCGGTGCGCCGGGGCAGGCCCCTGGCCGAAGAGCGGCTGGCCCGAATCAGGGACCATGCCGCCGCCCTGGGCCTGAAGGCCCCCGCCCGGGCGGTGGAGTGCCCTGTGCCCGGCCCCTTCCTGATGGGGGTTCTGCGCCCGGTGCTGGTGGTCCCCCAGGGGTGGGAGTTTGACGGTCAGGTGGTGCTCCATGAGCTGATCCACCTGAAAAACCGCGACGTGGCCGCCGGGTGGCTCACCGCCCTTTTCCGGTGCGTCCACTGGTGCAACCCCCTTTTGTGGAAGGTCTTTGACCGCATCGACAACCAGCGGGAGCAGCGCTGCGACCAGCAGGTGCTGGAGCGCCTCCGGGGGGAGGAGCGCCGGGACTACGGCCGGACGCTGCTGTCCATGGCGGAGGACGGGGTACTCCGGGTACCCGGGGCCACCTCCATGGCCAACGGCGGGGCCCACATCAAGGCCCGCATTGAGGCCATCGCCCGGTTCAAGACCTTCCCCAAGGGGATGGGCCTGGTCACCGGCTGCATGACCGTGGTGCTGATCCTCCAGCTGGCCTGCCCCTTCCCCGTGTCCGCCCAGGCCCCGGTGCCCGCCTTTGTGACCCAGCTGGGCGCCGGGGGGCAGCTGGCCTACGCCGTCACCCACCGGCCCACCACCCCGGCGGGGGCGCTGGACGCCTTCTCCAAGGGGATCTACAAGGGGACCGACGACCCCAACGGCGCTTTCACCTGCGTGGCTGCGGTCACCCCCTGGGAGGAGCTGCCCGCCCTGGTGGAGAAGCTGGAGCGCACCTGGGCGGAGTTTGAGTCAAACCCCTTCTCCCGCATCGACGCCTGCGAGGCGGCCTACCGCACCGGCCCCATCTTCCGGGGGCTGTACGGCGACGGGGACGGGGGCTACTGGACCCAGATGTATTTCTTCCGGGACGGGGAGTCCCGGTCCAATATCCTCTGGCAGCGGCGCACCCTCTCCCTCCGGCCCCAGCCGGACGGCACCTGGACGGCGGAGGAGCTCTCCTCCGCCCAGGGGGCCCTGCCGGAGGACTGGCGGGAGAACTACTACGGCGATACCACCCTGCCCATTCCGGAAAAGCCCATTTACACCTGGACGGCCCAGGCGGACGGGGTGGAGATCGAGCTGTGGCCCGACAGCAACCTGCGGGTGCAGGACGCCTATGTCAACGGTTCGGCGGTGACAGACCTGGACTTAAACGCCTTCGGGCGCAGCGTCCGCACCGAACGGCCCGACCCGGACGCCCAGTTTGTCAGCTGTACGGGGGCCATGTCCGGCCGGCTGACCAACACCACGGACGAGGTGAAGCGCTTCACCCTGGTGGCCCGGCAGTTTGCCGGGGAGGACGGGACCGTCTTTCACTCCGACGACGGCTTCGGCTCCCCCTTCTTTTCCGACCCCTTCTTCTCCCACAGCTCCTCCGCCCTGCTGGGGGGCTATGACATCGGGGGGCTGGAGCTGGAGCTCCGGCCCGGCCAGAGCATCCCCCTCTATTACGGCGGCCAGGGACACGGCCGTGGCCGTGCCGGCCTCCCCCTGGAGCAGTGCGTCTCCGCCTCCGTCCTGGAGGGGCAGTACCAGAACCGGGACACGGGGGAAATCTTCTGGCTGGACCTTCAGCGGGAGGTGAATCTGCAATGACTTCTCCCGCTTCCCTCGGCCGGGCGGTGCGCCTGGCCGCCTGGGGCTACTTCTTCCTCTACCTGAACTTCACCCTCAGCGTCGACAGCTTCAGCCTCAATCTTCTGCCCGCCTTCGCGGGGTGGTATCTGCTGCTCCAGGCAGTGGACGGGCTGAAGGCCGAGCGGCCCCAGCTTGCCCTGCTGGAGGGCTTTGCCGCCGGCCTCATCCTCTGGTCCGCCCTGGAGTGGCTGCCCTGGGAGGGGTTCGGCCTGGACTTCCCCGGCCTGCTCTCCCCCGTGGACCTGCTGGCCGCTACGGCCTCCATGTACTTCCACTTCCACCTGCTCACCCAGCTCTCCCTCCTGGCCCTGGAGCGCCTGGGCCCCGCCGGCCCGGCCTTCTCCGCCCGCCTGCTCCGGGCCCGCACCTGGTCCATCCTCCTCCAGACCGCGACGCTGGTCTTCGTCCGCCTCTCCCTCCAAACCGCTCTCGCCTCCGGCGGCCCGTGGGAACGCGTTTTCTCCTTCCTCTCCCCTGCCTCCGGGGTATTGTCCTTCCTGCTGCTCCTGGCCTGCCTGGCCTTCTGCCTCTTTATCATGGCAGTCCTCTTCCGCATGTCCAAGGCCCTCGCCGCCCTGACCGGCTGAGGAAAGAAAGCCGCGCCGCCCCCGAAAAGGGCCGCCGCCGTGCCGGGCGGCGGCCCTTCTTGTCTAACCGGGGAAAATCTGCTATGATAGGGAAAACGGAAGGGGGCGAGGGCGGTGACCGATTGGGATCCCCGGGCGCTGGCGGTGCTGGACGCGCTGGAGGGGGCGGGGTTCCAGGCGGTGCTGGTGGGGGGCTGCGTGCGGGACGCCCTGCGGGGGGCGGCCCCCCACGACTATGACGCGGCTACCGCCGCCCGGCCGGAGGAGATGCGCCAAGTCTTTGCGGGCTGGAAGACGGCGGACACCGGCCTCCGCCACGGCACGCTGACGGTCTTCTCCGGCGGGCTGGGGGTGGAGGTGACCTCCTTCCGCTCCGAGGGGCCCTACTCCGACCGCCGCCGCCCCGACGGGGTGCGCTTCACCCGCAGCCTGGCGGAGGATCTTGGCCGGCGGGACTTCACCGTCAACGCCATGGCCTGGGGCCGCGGGGGGCTGACCGACCTGTTCGGTGGCCGGGAGGACCTGGCGGCGGGGGTGATACGCTGCGTGGGCAGCCCCGCCCGGCGCTTTCAGGAGGACGCGCTGCGCCTGCTCCGCGGCCTGCGCCTTGCCGCCCAGCTGGAATTCAAGCTCCACCCGGACACCGCCGCCGCCCTGCGGGACAGCCTCCCGCTGCTGGACTGGGTGTCCCGGGAGCGGGTGATGCAGGAGCTCTCCCGGCTGGTGTGCGCCCCGGGGGCCCAGGGGGTGCTGCTGGACTTCCCCCAGGCCGCCGTCCGGATCTTCCCCGAGCTGGCCCCGGCGGTGGGCTTTGACCAGCGCTCCCCCTGCCACTGCTTTGACGTGTACACCCACTGCGTCCGGGCCATGGGGGCGGTCTCGCCCCGGCTGACCCTCCGGCTGGCGGCCCTGCTCCACGACGTAGGCAAGCCCGCCGTCTTTGCCCCGGACGCCGCAGGGGCGGGGCACTTCCCCGGCCACGCCAGGGCCGGGGCGGAGCTGGCCAGGGCCGCCCTGCGCCGCCTGCGCCTGGACGGGGCCTCCCGGGAGCGGACGGCCGCCCTGATTGCCCGCCACGGGATGCGCCTGCCCCTTCAGGAGCGGGCGGTGCGCCGGCAGCTCTTCCGGCTGGGGCCGGAGCTGTTTTTTGACCTGGCGGAGCTGGACCGGGCGGACAACGCCGCCAAGCGCCCCGGGACGGCGCCCCCTGCGGAGCACTGGACCCGGCTGGACGCCCTGGCCCGGCAGATTCTGGCCCAGTCGCCCTGCCTGACGCTCAAGGACCTGGCGGTGGACGGCCATGACGCCCTGGCCGCCGGCCTGGAGGGCCCCGCCGTAGGCCGGGCGCTGGACGCCCTGCTGGAGGCGGCGGCGGAGGGCCGCCTGCCCAACCGCAGGGAGGATTTGCTGCGGGAGCTGGAGCGGCGCGGCGCGCCCTCCCCCCGCGAAGGTTAGGAGAGTTTTCATATGAATCATCAGGACTATATGCGCCGCTGCCTGGAGCTGGCCGCCCAGGCGGCCCGGCAGGGGGACGTGCCCGTGGGGTGCGTCATTGTCAAGGACGGGCGGATTGTGGGGGAGGGCCGCAACCGCCGGGAGGAGGACGGGGACGCCACCGCCCACGCCGAGCTGGAGGCCATCCGGGACGCCTGCCGCCGGCTGGGCAGCTGGCGGCTCCACGGCTGCACCCTGTACGTGACCATGGAACCCTGCCCCATGTGCGCCGGGGGCATCGTCAACGCCCGGGTGGAGGAGGTGCGCTACGGCGCGCGGGATGAGAAAGCGGGCTGCTGCGGCTCGGTGCTCAACCTGTTTGAGGAGCGGTTCAACCACCGGCCCCGCATCTACCAGGGCCCCCTGGCCGGGGAGTGCGGGCAGATTCTACAGGATTTTTTCCGGCCGCTGCGGGAGGACGGCCGGGAGGAGATTTAATCCTTTTGTAACAATTCCGGGTGACTTTCTTAATAAAGAACGGGTATCCTTATTTTTGCAAGGCAAGAGTATCTTTTCATTCTATCCTCCAATTTTTGAAGGGGCCGGCGGGAAACCGCCGGCCCCTTCTCCTTTTCCCCCGGCCCGCGCCAGGGCGGGCTCTTCTCCCCTGCTCCGGCATTAGGGCCCGTTTGAACATTGTCAATACGCCCAACCGGCGGGCAATTTGCCGCCATACTTCCCCGATTTTTCTTGAAAGACATCCAGTATTCCTGCGAAAAGCCGGCCTCGCCTGGCAGCAAAATCCTCCGCGTTAGGCCATGTTTCCATTTTTCAAAGAAAGCCTAACCAGGATTTAAGAAAATCATAATCTTCTCTTCCATGCTTTTTCAAAACTGTATGATATCCTCTAGTACAGTTTGGGGCCCGCAGGCCCCGCAGGAAAGGAAGTCATCTGGTATGGCAGAGATTTTGAAGATAACCGATTTGACCCGGACCTATGGCCGCCGGGAGGCCGCCACCCGCGCCCTGGACGGGGTCAGCCTCTCCCTGGAGGCCGGGGAGTTCGTGGGCGTTATGGGCCCCTCCGGCTCGGGCAAGACCACCCTGCTCAACTGCGTGTCCACCATCGACGCGCCCACCTCCGGCTCCATCGTCATCGACGGCATGGAGCTGACCCGGCTGAAGGGCCGGGCGCTGACCAAGTTCCGCCGGGAGCGGCTGGGCTTTATCTTTCAGGACTGCAACCTGCTGGACACCCTCACCGCCTTTGAGAACATCGCCCTGGCCCTGTCCATCGTCCGGGCCCCGGCAGGCCAGGTGCGCCGCCGGGTGGAGGAGACGGCCCGGCTGCTGGGCATCTCCGACTGCCTGAACAAGTACCCCTATCAGATGTCCGGCGGACAGCAGCAGCGCTGCGCCGCCGCCCGGGCCATCGTCACCCGCCCCGCCCTGGTGCTGGCCGACGAGCCCACCGGGGCGCTGGACTCCAAGGCCTCCAAAATGCTGCTGGACCGCCTGGAGGAGCTGAACCGGGAGATGGGCGCCACCATCCTGATGGTCACCCACGACGCCTTTACCGCCAGCTGCTGCCGCCGGGTGGTCTTCCTCCGGGACGGCAGGCTGTTCCTGGAGCTGCGGCGGGATACGCTGGACCGCCGGGCCTTTTTCCAGCAGATTATCCGGGTGGTCACCCAGCTGGGAGGAGAGATGGAAGATGTTCTCTAAGCTGGCTTTGCGCAATGTGCGCCGCTCCTTCCGGGACTACGGGGTCTACCTGCTGACCCTGACCTTCGGCGTGTGCCTGTTCTATACCTTCAACTCCATCGAGGGCCAGGGGGCCCTGACCTACCTCTCCCAGAACAGCAACCCCATTGTGGAGGCAATCCTGATCCTGATTGACGTGTTCTCCGTCTTTGTGGCGGTGGTGCTGGCCTGCCTGATCCTCTACGCCAACCGCTTCCTCCTGCGCCGGCGCAAGCGGGAGCTGGGCACCTATCTGCTCCTTGGCCTGAGCCAGGGGCAGGTGTCCCGCCTGCTGTTCCTGGAGACGGGGGTCATCGGCCTTCTCTCCCTGGCCGCCGGGCTGGCCCTGGGCACGGCCGCCAGCTTCGGCATGTCCGCCCTGACCCTGTCCATGTTCCAGCTGGATATGTCCGCCCTGCTGGCCCTGAACTTCTCCCCCAGGGCGGCGGCCAAAACGGTGCTCTATTTCGGCCTGATCTTCCTGCTGGTCATGGTTTTCAGCGGGCTCCAGGTCTCCCGGGCCCGGCTGATTGACCTGATTCACGGCGAGCGGAAAAACGAGGAGCTGAAGGCCCGCCCCCTGAAAATCGCGGTCCTCCAGCTGATTGCCGGCGTCCTGTGCCTGCTGGCCGCCTACGCCATCCTGCTCACCTTCGGCATGGCGCTGGCCGTGGCCGTCCTGCCGCTGTGCGCGGCGATGCTCACTCTGGGCAGCGTGGGCACCCTGCTGATTTTCCGCTCCCTGTCCGGCTTTGTCCTGAAATTCGCCCAGGGCCGCCCCGGGTTTTACTTCAAAAACCTGAACCTCTTCACCCTGCGCCAGTGGATCAGCAAGGTCCACACCACCTATCTGGCCCAGACGGTGGTGTGCATCCTCCTGCTGCTGGCCATCGGCATCACCGCCAGCTCCGTGGGCCTGAACACCACCATGTCCGCCATGAGCGACCGGGAGGCCCCCTTTGACATCTCCGTCCAGAACCAGTCCGGAGACACCGAGCTGGTGGACTTCGCCGCCCTGCTGCGGGACGGGGGCTTTGACCCGGTGGCCCGGCTGGTGTGGCAGCAGGATACCCTGTTCTACTACAACGACCCCGAGGTCACCGGCATCGACCGGTTCACCGGCGGGGGCGGCGCCATCCGGGTGTCCGACTACAACGCCCTGATGGAGCGCCAGGGCCGCGCCCCCTATACCGGCGCGCTGCCCGCCCTGCTGGAGGGGGCGGAGGATTTCCTCTCCACCGGCAGCCTCAGCCTGACGTGCATCGTCATCCCCGACGAAATGGCCGCCCGGCTGGAGGTCCGGCGGCAGATTTGGTCGGCCGACTACGCCGGCGACAAGGAGGAGACGGAGGCCCTGCTGCTCCAGCTCATTCGCCCCCTCCAGCGGGACCTGTCGATCTATTCCGAGTCCCGCATCAATATCTATACCGAGCTGATGGGCAATAAGATCCTGGCCCTGTTCCTGGGGCTGTACCTGGGCTTCACCTTCCTGCTGGCCGCCGCCGCCGTCCTGGCCCTTCAGCAGCTCAGCCAGGCCGCCGACAACACCGGCCGGTACGCCATCCTCCGCCGCCTGGGCGCGGAGGAAAAGCAGGTGGCACGCTCCGCCTCTTACCAGGTGGCGCTGGCCTTCCTCCTGCCGCTGGGGCTGGCCCTGGTCCACTCCGCCGTGGGCATGAAGGCCGCCAACGACCTGATTTCCGCCGTGGGCCGGGTGGATACCACCCACAGCACCCTGGTCACCACCGCGGTCCTGCTGCTGGTCTACGGGGGGTACTTCCTGGCCACCGCCCTGGCCTGCCGCCGGATGGCCAAACACGCATAGGCTGCTACCCCGCCGGGCACTGCCGGCCGGTATGGTCAATGGTGTAATCCCCCGTGAGGATGATCTGGGAGATGGGGACAAAGGTGTACCCCTCCTGGAGCAGGGCCTCAATGATGGCGGGCAGGGCCTCCGGCGTGTGCAGCGCCGCGTTGTGGAACAGCACAATTGACCCCGGCCCCACCCTGGAGGTCACCCGCTTGATAATTTCCGGCGCCTCCAGATCCTTCCAGTCCAGGCTGTCCACATCCCACTGAATCGGCTCCATCCCGATGGAGCGCGCGGCGCTGATGGAGTTGTCGTCATAGTCCCCGTAGGGCAGGCGCACCAGCGTAGGACGCACGCCGGTGACCGACTCAATCTTGTCGTTGCAGGCGTTCAGGTCGCTGACCACCTGGTCGGCGGACAGCCGGGGGTAGTGGGCGTGGGTGTTGGAGTGGTTCATCACCTCGTGCCCCGCGTCGAAAAGGGCCTTCACCGATTCCGGGTACTTGTCAACCCACTCGCCCACCACGAAAAAGGTGGCCTTCACCTTGTACCGGTCCAGAATGTCAATCAGCTGCTGGGTGTCCTCGTTGCCCCAGGCCGCGTCAAAGCTGATGGACACCAGCTTCTGGTCCCGCTGGACGCAGTAGATGGGCAGCTGACGGGCGGCGGCCGCCGCCCCCACCGCCGGAGGGAAGTTGACCAGATAGAAAATTCCCATCGCCGCCAGCAGGCACGCCGCGGCGGAGAACAATCTGCGCCGGAGGAAAAATACTTTTACTTTCATGGCAGAGCCCTCCCTTTCAGGGCCCGGACTCCCAGCTGCGGGAATCCGGGCCTGCATTCTTTTCCACTATATGAGAAAAAAAGCGGGGACATGCGGGAAACGGGCTTGACAGGCCGCCCGGCTTGTGTTATTGTATTAGTTGCTTAATACAATAACACAAAGGAGGGGAACCCATGAGCTGGACACTGGAGGGGGGTCAGCCTATCTGGCAGCAGCTGTGCCGCCAGCTGGAGCGGCAGATTTTGGTCGGGACATACCCGCCGGGCGGGCGCCTCCCCCCGGTGCGGGAGCTGGCGGCCCAGGCGGGGGTCAATCCCAACACCATGCAGCGGGCGCTGGCCCAGCTGGAGAGCGACGGACTGACCGCAGCCAACCGCACGGCGGGGCGCACCGTCACCGCCGACCCCGACGTAATCGAGAACCTGCGCCGCCGGCTGGCCCGGCTGGCCATGGCCGGCTATTTGGAGGAAATGACCGCGCTTGGCTATTCCCGGCGGCAGGCGTCCGAACTTTTGAAGGAGGAATGTGAGCATGAGGGATGAAGCGTTGATTCAGTGCCAGGGGGTGAGCAAGTCCTACAGCTTCACCGCCGCCCTGCGGGACGTGGACCTGAGCGTGGGGCCGGGCCGGATTGTGGGCCTGCTGGGCCCCAACGGCAGCGGCAAGACCACGCTGATCAAGCTGCTGTGCGGGCTGATTCAGCCCACCCAGGGGAGCATCCTGGTGGCAGGCCGCCCGGTAGGGGTGGAGACCAAGGCCTGCGTCAGTTACCTTCCCGACCGGATGTACTACGCCGACTGGATGCGGCCGCTGGACCTGTTTGACCTGTTCCGGGATTTTTACGCCGACTTTGACTACGGCAAGGCGGCGGCCATGTGCCGGAGCCTGGAGCTGGACATGAGGAAACCGCTGAAGTCCCTGTCCAAGGGGACCAAGGAGAAGGTGCAGCTGGTGCTGGCCATGGCGCGGCGGGCCAAGCTCTACCTGCTGGACGAACCCATTGCGGGGGTGGACCCGGCCGCCCGGGACTTCATTCTGAAAACCATCATCACCAATTACAACGAGGAGGGGACCATCCTGATTTCCACCCACCTGATTGCCGACGTGGAGCGGGTGCTGGACGAGGTGGTCCTGCTGAAGGAGGGCCGGGTGATGCTCCACCGCAGCGTGGACAGCATCCGGGAAAACGAGGGCAGGAGCGTGGACGACTTGTTCCGGGAACTCTTCCAGGCCCAGCCGATGAGAGGAGAAGAGTATTGATGCTGCTGAAACTGCTGAAGTACGACGTCCGGGCCATGTGGCACCAGTTTGCGCTTATCTGGGTGGGTGCCCTGGTGCTGGGGTCGGTCAACCGGTTCACCATTCCTTGGAACACCCAACACATCAGCGGCCTGATTCAGACGATTGCCATGTCCTCCCTGGTTGCGATGCTGATTGCCATGTTTGTGCTGGTCATGGTTTTTGTCATCCAGCGGTTTTACCGGGGCCTGCTGACCAGAGAGGGCTATCTGATGCACACCCTGCCTGTACACGCCTGGGAGCTGGTGCTCTCCAAGCTGCTGTCCGGGGTGGCGGCCGCCTGCATCAGCGGGGCCGTGGCGGTGCTCACCCTGCTGGTGATGGTGCCCGTCAAATGGTCGGAGCTCTTCCAGTTCCAGGTGTGGTGGGAGCTGTCCTCCGTCGCGTTCCGCCATCTGGACGGGGTGATCCAGCTGCTGGAGTTCCTGCTGGAGCTCCTGCTGGTGCTGGTCTCCGCCCTGGTGTTCTGCATCTCCCAGGTCTATTTTTCCATCACGGTGGGACATCTGTTCCCCCGCCGACGGGTCTTCATGAGCACGGCGGCCTATTTCGCCATTGTCACCCTGATCCTGCCGGCGGCGGCGCGGGCCGCCCACCGGGTCGGCCTGTTCGGCTGGATTGACATAATGCCTGGCTTTTTCCGGCTGCCCTTCGCCGCGCTGGTGCTCCTGATTCCCTCCGCCCTGTTCCTGTGGGGGGCCGCCTGGATCCTGGAGCACAAGCTGAATCTTGATTAAGAACCTGTATTCATAACCGAAAATGACGCCTGGATGAGGAATTTTTCCGCCGGACAAGGCGTATTTTCGCAGGAATCCTTGGTGGATTCCAAGAAA
>JAAWHL010000014.1 GCA_022795855.1 Lawsonibacter sp. | reverse complement strand
GTGGATAATGGCTCCGCGGACGGGAGCGTGGATCTTATCCGGGAGGGATACCCGGAGGTGGAGCTGATCTGCCTTCCCAGGAACCAGGCAACAGGCCCGGCCGCCGGGGGGATTTTCAGGAGAGGCCCGGGGGAGGCGGTCAGCGGTACAGCCCCACAAAGCCCAGAAGGCCGGCGAACACAGTGGACAGAACACTGATGATAATCTGCTGTGTGAAGAGCTGGCTTTTGTTGGTCTCCTCGTTGGCGTTGGCCATAATCAGTCCGCCCATTCCGGACATGGGCGAGTAGGCGGACAGGTGAGAGCCGACGATGATGGCGGAAATCAGCGCCGATACGCTGACGCCGCCCACCTGCGCGGCAATTTCCGCGGTGGTGGGAATCAGGGTGGGCATTACAACGCCCACCGCGCTGGAAATCAGGGACAGCAGCCCGCCGATCAGCGCCATGACAGGTGCGGCGGTCAGGGAGGTCATCACACTGGACAGGGCGTTGGAGAGCATGTCAATGCCACCGACAAAGTCGATCACGGTGATGAGCATATTGATGCCGCAGATCATGATGAAGGTGCCCCAGGGGACAGCCCGGAAGGCCTCGTTCTGCTGAACCACCCCCAGAACGGTCAACAGGGCGGCCGCGGTGAAGGCGGCCAGGAACAGCTCGATTTTCAGCACCAGAACGCAGAGGACAAACAGAAGAATGACAATGATGGTGATGGCCTGCTCCCGGGTCATCTGGATTTTTTCCCTCTGGCCGGCGGGGTGGTTTTCCAGGCGGAAGCCGCCCAGCAGGAAATAGAGGATTACACCCTCCAGCAGAGACGCCAGCGTGAGGCCCATGAAAATGGGCCAGTAGTTGGTTACGCCCACGTCGGCGGCCAGCGTACTGGCCACGATGCCGGTGGAGGAGAGGGGGAAGAGGGTGCCGAACAGGGCGCCGGAGGCCGTAACGGTTCCCATCAGCAGGTCGGGTATGTGCTCCCGCTTGGCGACGGCCATGGCCATGGGGATCATGATGGAGTTGGCGGGCAGCGGGCCGGGGCCGAGCGCGGTGAGAATCGCGTTGGCAAAGAAGAAAAAGATGGGGACCAGCCGGTTTTTGCCCCGGGAGATCCGCTCAATCAGGGTAGCAATCAGGTCCATGGTGCCGTTGGTCTTGGCCATAAAAAACATCAGGGATACGCCCACCAGGCGCAGGAACAGCTGAAGGGGAAAGCCGTTCATGATGTCCTTGGCGGACATGCCGGCCAGGAAGTGGCCGATTAAAAAGGCAAAGGCAATCCCCATCAGGCCGGTGTTGACCTTTCGGAAAAAGCCAATGGCAATTGCGGCGATGAGCGCACAGATGGACAGCAGTTGGATTGTCATGTTCTCCCTCCTAAAAGACGGTGGACTCAGTAATTCTGCGGCAGCCCCGCAAAGGCTTTGAACGGATCAAAGTTCAGCAGGTCAATCTTATTGATGACCGCCGCCTCGGGCGAGCGGTATTTTTTGGTTCCGTCCTGCACGTGGACGGCAATCATGTGGACCACCTCGTCGGGCAGGCCGTGTTTGGCCGCCAGGCAGGATCCTGAGATGCAGTGGTGCATCAGCTTTCCCCGCTGGTTGATAAAGGGGCGGCCGTTCTCGTCTTTTCCATACTCAATGATTTTCCCCACGTCGTGGAGCAGCGCTCCGGCCATCATGAAGTCGTAGTTCCATTGGTACTCCGGGTGAGCCTCCCCGTACAGCTCCCGGAACATCTGATAGGCCTGCCTGGTCATATAGGCCACCGCACGCATGTGCTCCCGCAGCGTAATGGTAACTCCGGGAATGTTTACGGAAAACGGGAGCTGTGCCAGCTCATCCAGCGTCCAGCCGGCGATTTCCCGTGCCTCCTCAAAGGTGTCCTCCACCTTGGCGCGCAGGCCGGCGTCGTTGATGTATTGAATTTCCGGGATGAAATCCTCCCAGCAGTTCAGCATTCTGCACTCCTCCTTGTGTAAATTGGATAGGATCCTCATCTTGACTAGTCGCTTTTATTATAATATCGCACAAGTATAAAGTAAAATGAATTATTTCAAATATATCCATAGATACCAATCTATAGTAAGTGCAAAAAAATGCCCAGTTTAGTGGACTTTTTCCAATTTTATGCTATACTATCCCCCATAAAACATACAGGAGGTTTGTATGACAATCCGGAATTTGCAGATTTTCCTTGACGTGGCCCGCTCCGGCAGCATGAGTCTGAGCGCCAGGAACCTCTATCTGACCCAGCCGACGGTCAGCCACGCCGTCGCCTGCCTGGAGGAGGAGTACAAAACCCAGCTGTTTGACCGAGCGCCGCACAGGCTGACCCTGACCCAGTCGGGAGAAATCCTGGCCAAGGAGGCGCGGAACGTACTCCAGGCGCTGAACTCCCTGGATGAGTCCATGCAGACGCTGGAGTCCCGCCTGCCGGTGAAATTCGGGGTTTCGGTTACGGTGGCGGCCAGCATTCTGGACAGCCTGATTGATGAATTCCAGCAGATGTACCCCCACATCCCGCTGCAGTTTCTCATCAGCAACACCGCGGAGGTGGAGAAGGCTCTGGAGGACAATGAGCTGGATTTTGCCATTGTTTCCGGTGAAATTCAGAACGACCAGATTGAGGCCTGTAGGATTATTTCCGACTATCAGGTCTGCATCTGCTACCGGGAGCACCCCTTTTCCGCCCGGGAGCGGATCTCCCTGAAGGAGCTCAGCCAGGAGCCCATGGTGATGCTGACCTGCAACCGCTGGACCCGGGCCGCCTTTGAGACCTGGATGCGGGAGCAGGGATATCTGCCCAACATCGTCTGCGAGTGTACCAATACGCTGCTGGTAAAGGAGCAGGTAAAGCGCCGCAGGGGCATCACCGTGATTTCCGCCCGCTGCGCGGAGAAGGAGCTGCTCTCCGGAGAGTTCGTCCTGGTGCGCTGTCCGGGCTGTTTCTGGCAGCGGCCCTTTGTCCTGGCCTACCGGAAAAACAAGTACCTGTCCCGGCCGCTGGAGGACTTCATCCAGCTGGCCATGTCCTACACAGACCACGACAGAATCATTGAGATGGTGAAGTCTGCAAGGATTTAAGCGCCTGCGCCTTGTCCGGCGGAAAAATCCCTCGTCCAGGTGCGCATTTGAGGCTGTGAATACAGGTTCCAACACCTCCCGGCCCGCCGGTTGGGCGGACGGGCAATGTTCAAGCAGGCCCTGGAGCAGGCGCTGAGGGCATAAAAAACCGGGGGCCGAGCCAACGCTCGGCCCCCGGGGAGGGGCGGGAAACAGGCGGCGCGGGAGCGGAGGCGGCAGTGCTCACCAGTGGCCTACGTCGCTCCGCCGCCACTCCCGGCGGTTGCCCACCTGGAGGTTGTACAGGGTTTTGGTCAGCTCGGTCAGCTCATCCTCCCGCAGCTGGGCAAAGAGGAAGCCGTAGCGGAAATGCCCGGGGCTGGGTTCTGTTACCCGGATAATCTGCCCCAAAAACTCCATGGGCTTGTAGTCCTCCAGCTTCACCTTCAGGCGCAGGACCTCGTCCTCGGCGTGGAGGTACTCCGACTCAATGCAGGCGCCGCCGGTGCTGATGTCCACCAGCATACAGGCCTCCGGGTTTTCCAGGTGCTCGTCGTGCTGGTAGTACAGGGAGACCGGGAGCTGGGTGGGCAGACGGAAATTCAGCCGCTGCTCCGAGAAGGGGATCGCCTTCAGATCCCGCAGCTTGCACACAATGCGGGAGGACTCCTGTACCATGGCCGTCATGCTGAAGGGGACCATCCCCTGGTTATAGCCGCGGATCCAGACCCGTGTTCCGATGCTGAACACGGGAAAGGACAGGCAGCCGGGCAGACGCTCCAGGGTCATCGCCGTCTCGGTGAAGGAGGTGATTCTGCCGGAGAGCAGATGGGCCCCCTCCTTGGTGATCAGGTCCAGTGTCATGCCGTTATACAGCTCGGGAAACTCCTCCGCCAGATCGAATTCGTCCTCCGAATCATCCGAACGCCCTGAAAACAGGGAGGAAAAAAAGCTCATGCCTATCCCGCCTTTTCATGCTTCATCAGCAGTTTGAGATTATTATAAACGAGCCGGCCCCCCGATGTCAATACTTCCCGGCGCGGGGAAAACAGGGAGCGTCACGCCCGGCGGACGGCCCGGCCGTACAGCTCGCTGCGGGGCAGGCCCAGCTCCTTTGCCGTCTGCCGCACCGCGTCCTTCAGGGAGGCCCCCCCGCTCTGCAGCCGCTCTACCTGCTCCAGCGCGTCCTCCATGCTGGGGGGCGCCTCCGCCCGGGGCGGGGCGCCCCGGACCACCAGCACAAACTCCCCCTTGGGCGTCTCGGCGCGGCAGCGCTCCGCCGCCTCCCCCAAGGTGGTGCGCCGGATTTCCTCATGCAGCTTGGTCAGCTCCCGGCACAGAGTGACCGGCCGCTCCGGGCCGAAGGTCCGGGCCAGGTCCTCCAGGGTGGCGCTCAGCTTATGGGGCGCCTCGTAGAAAATCATGGTCCGCTCCTCCCCCTTCAGGGACTCCAGGTGGGCGCGGCGGTTTTTCTTGTTCATGGCCAAAAAGCCCTCAAAGGTGAAGCGCCCCGTGGGCTGTCCCGATACCGCCAGGGCGGTGACCAGGGCGCAGGGGCCTGGAATGCACTCCACCGTCACCCCGTTTTGGGCGCACAGGGCCACCAGCTCCTCTCCGGGGTCGGAGACGGCGGGCGTCCCCGCGTCGGTGACCAGGGCGCAGCTCTCCCCCGCCAGCAGACGCTCCAGCACCGCCCGGCCGCCTGCCTGGGTGTTGTGGCGGTGGTAGGCCACCATGCTCTTTTTCAGCCCCAGGTGGTTGAGCAGCTTCACCGTCACCCGGGTGTCCTCCGCGGCGATGAAATCCGCCTGCGCCAGGGTCCGGGCCATCCGCTGGGAGATGTCCCCCAGGTTTCCGATGGGGGTGGGGACCAGATACAGCCGTCCGGGCATGTCCCTCACCCCTGCCCCGCGCAGGGGCGATCTGCCGCCCGCCGGTTCTTTTTATAAATCACGTTCAGCCCCTTCAGCAGCAGGTCCTTCTCCAGGATAATCTCCCGCCGGCACAGCGGGGTAATGAACTGGGCCATTCCGCCGGTGGCCACCAGGGTGCAGCTGCGGCCCAGCTCCGCCTCCATGCGCTCCACCATGCCGTCAATCATGGCGGCGGTGCCGTACATGATGCCGCTGCGCATACAGTCCACCGTGTTTTTTCCGATGACCTGCCTGGGCCGGTCCAGGCTGATGCCCGGCAGCTGGGCCGCCCGGCTGGTCAGGGCGTCTACCGACACCTTCACGCCGGGGATAATCACGCCGCCCAGGTAGACGCTGCCCGGCGCCACCACCTCGATGGTGGTGGCGGTGCCCAGGTCCATGAGAATCAGAGGGGGGCGGTACTCCGCCAGCGCGGCCACGGCGATGACGATACGGTCGCTGCCCACCTGGGAGGGGACCTCCATCTGGATGTTCAGCCCGGTCTTCAGGCCCGGCCCCACCACAATGGGCTGCTTGCCGATTACCTTAATTACGCCGGTACATACGGAGTTGAACACCGGCGGCACCACCGATGAGATGATGCAGTCGCAGATGTCTCCCACCCGGGCGCCGTAGGCCTCCAGCATGTTTTTGATTTCCACGCCGTACTGGTCGGAGGTCCGGGTGCGGTCGGTGGCGATGCGGGCCTCGAACATGATCTTGTCCCGGTGGATGCAGCCGATGACAATGTTGGTATTGCCGATGTCAATCGCTAAAAGCATGGTCTTCACCTCGTGATTCCGGCCGGAGCTGCTCCGGCCGTTTCCTGTGTTCCGCTAAATTATATCGGAACTCCCCCCGCTTTTCAAGCTGGAGATTGACCCATACTTTGCACATGTTCTCCTGTTTTCCGGTTTCTCCAAAAAGCGCCGCGTCTCTTTACAACCGGCCCAAAAACCGTTATAATCGAAAAAAACAGTTCTGCCGGAGGAGATTTATCATGCTGAAAGGGAAAACCGTCCTGCTGGGCGTTACCGGCGGCATTGCCGCCTACAAGGCCGCCGCGCTGGCCTCCGCTCTGGTCAAGCTCCGCGCCTGCGTGGAGGTGATTATGACCGGGCACGCCACCCGGTTCATCACCCCGCTGACCTTTGAGGAGCTCACCGGGAACCGTACCATGGTGGACACCTTCGACCGCAATTTCTCCCATCAGGTGGAGCACATCTCCCTGGCCCAGCGGACCGATGCGGTGCTCATCGCCCCGGCCACGGCCAACGTGTGCGCCAAGCTGGCCCACGGGCTGGCGGACGATATGCTGACCACCACCGTGCTGGCCTGCCGCTGCCCCAAGCTGATTGCCCCCTCCATGAACACCAACATGCTGGAAAACCCGGTGACCCAGGACAACCTGGAGCTGCTGCGCCGCTACGGCTGGGAGGTAATCGCCTCCGCCAGCGGCCGTCTGGCCTGCGGGGCGGTGGGGGCGGGCAAGCTGCCTGAACCGGAGACCCTGGTGCAGCACATTCTGCGCGCCATCGCCCTGCCCCACGACCTGGAGGGGAAGCGGGTGCTGGTCACCGCCGGCCCCACACAGGAGGCCCTGGACCCGGTGCGGTATCTGACCAACCACTCCTCGGGGAAGATGGGCTTCGCCCTGGCCAGAATGGCCGCGTTCCGGGGGGCCCAGGTCACCCTGATTTCCGGCCCCACGGCCCTCCAGCCGCCCCCGTTTGTGGAGACGGTCCCCGTGGTCTCCGCACAGGACATGTTCCGGGCGGTGGCGGAGCGATTCCCCCAGGCCGATTTTATCTTCAAGGCTGCCGCCGTGGCGGACTATACCCCCGACTCCTACAGCGGCGACAAGCTGAAGAAAAGCGAGGGCGGCCTGTCCGTCCCGCTGCGGCGTACCCGGGATATTCTGGCCTATCTGGGGGAGCACCGCCGGGCGGACCAGGTGATATGCGGCTTTTCCATGGAGACCCGGGACATGGTGGAGAACAGCCGGGCCAAGCTGGAGAAAAAACACGCGGATATGATTTGCGCCAACAACCTGAAGGTGGAGGGGGCGGGCTTCGGTGTGGACACCAACGTCATCACCCTGATTACCGGGGACGGCATCACCGAGCTGCCGCTGATGTCCAAGGAGGAGGCCGCCCTGGCCATCCTGGACAAGGCGCTGGCCGTCCGTTCGGGAAAATAGCGGGCGGCCGCCTCCGGAAAGCCGTGCGTTCCGGAGGCGGTTTTCTGTTGGGGAAAAACTTTTTGCAGAAATTCAGAAATTCCTCTTGACTTTATTGCTTTTCTGCGTTAAAGTGTAACGCAGTGAAGCTGTTCGCAGGGCCTGTTTTAAGAACCTGTATTCGGAACCGAGCGTATTCCGGGAAATGGAACGCGGTACGGCGGCAAAAGGCCCGCCGGGCCGGTGCGCTGAGGGATGCTGGGCAGGCTCTGAAGGAACGGCAGGAAAGGGATTGGTTTTTATGGCAATCAAAGTCGTCTTGCTGCTGGTTTTCTTCAGCGTCATGGTGGGCATCGGCCTGTACTGCCGCCGCCACGCCACAGACGTCAGCGGCTTTGTGCTGGGCGGGCGCTCCGTGGGCCCCTGGCTGACCGCCTTCGCGTACGGCACCTCCTATTTCTCCGCCGTGGTCTTTGTGGGCTACGCCGGCCAATTCGGCTGGAAATACGGCGTCGCCGCCACCTGGGCGGGCATCGGGAACGCCGTTCTGGGCTCTCTGCTGGCCTGGGCCGTGCTGGGCCGGCGCACCCGCATCATGACCCAGCACCTGAACAGCGCCACCATGCCCGAATTCTTCGGCAAGCGCTTCGGATCCCGGTCTTTGAAGCTGGCCGCCTCCGCGATTATCTTCGTCTTCCTGATCCCCTACACCGCCAGCCTCTACAACGGGCTGAGCCGCCTGTTCGGCATGGCCTTTGACATCGACTACACCGTCTGCGTGGTGGTCATGGCCGTCCTCACCGGCGTGTACGTCATCACCGGGGGGTATATGGCCACCGCCATCAACGATTTTATTCAGGGCGTGATTATGCTTTTCGGCATCTGCGCCGTCATCGCCGCAGTGCTCCACAGCCAGGGCGGGTTCCTGGCCGCGCTGGAGGGGCTGGCCCGGATTCCCGCCGAGGCCGGGGCCGGCCCTGTGGCCGGCGCGCCGGGCGTATTTGCCTCCTTCTTCGGCCCCGACCCCGTCAACCTGCTGGGGGTGGTCATTCTGACCTCTCTGGGCACCTGGGGCCTGCCCCAGATGGTGCAGAAATTTTACGCCATCAAAAGCGAAAGCGCCATCAACAAGGGCATGATTATTTCCACCGTCTTCGCCCTGGTGGTATCCGGCGGCTGCTACTTCCTGGGCGGCTTCGGGCGGCTGTTCTCCGCGCAGCTGGACCCCTCCGGGACCGGCACGCCCGCCGGCGGTTTTGACGCGGTGGTTCCCACCATGCTCTCCGGCCTGCCCGATATCCTCATCGCCATTGTGGTGATTCTGGTGCTTTCCGCCTCCATGTCCACCCTGAGCTCGCTGGTGCTGGCCTCCAGCTCCACCCTGACCCTGGACTTCCTGAAGGATACCGTCCTCAAGGGCATGGGCGAGAAAAAGCAGGTGCGCGTCATGCAGGGCCTGATTGTGGTGTTCATCGCCGTCTCCGTGGTGCTGGCCATTGTCCAGTACAGGCAGAACGTCACCTTCATCGCCCAGCTGATGGGCGTAAGCTGGGGCGCGCTGGCAGGCGCTTTCCTGGCCCCCTTCCTCTACGGCCTGTACTGGAAGAGGACGACCCAAGCCGCCTGCTGGGCCAGCTTCCTGTTCTCCACGGCGGTGATGGTGGCCAATATCTTTGTGCGCAGCAGCTTCCCCGCGCTGATCCAGTCCCCCATCAACTGCGGCGCTTTCTGCATGATTGCGGGGCTGGTCATTGTTCCCGCGGTCAGCCTGTTCACCGCCAGGCCGGACGGGCGGCTGGTGGACGGTGCCTTCTCCTGCTACGAGCGCAGGGTCACGGTCCGCCAGAGCGAGGCCCTGGGGGAGCAGGCGGATTAAGAGCCTGCATTCACAACCTCAAACGCACGCCTGGGCGGGCCTTTTGCCGCCGCACGTCTCAGGAGATGATTCCTTTGATAATCGACCTGCACACCCACACCTTCCCGGACCGCATTGCCGCCTCCGCCGTGGCCGGGCTCCAGGCGGCCTGCCGGACCCGGGCCTTCTCGGACGGGACGGCCGGCGGCCTGCGGGCCTCCATGGACCGGAGCGGGGTGGACTGCTCGGTGGTTCTGCCGGTGGCCACCAGCCCCAGACAGGTGGTCCACATCAACGACAGCGCCCTGCGCATGAACGAATGCTTTCCGGAGTCCGGCCTGCTCTCCCTGGGCTGTATGCACCCGGACTTTGACGGCTGGCGGGAGGAGCTGGACCGCATTGCGGAGCGGGGGCTGAGGGGGATCAAAATCCATCCGGCCTATCAGGCCGTTCCCCTGGACGACCCCCGCTATCTGCGGATTCTGGACCGGGCGGCCCAGCTGGGGCTGGTGACGGTTACCCACGGCGGGGTGGATATCGGTCTGCCTGAGCCGGTCCTCGCCTCGCCGGAAATGGCCTGCCGCGTCTGGCGCGAGCTGGGGAGTATCCCCCTGGTCCTGGCCCATATGGGGGGCTGGCGGCAGTGGGACCGGGCGGAGGAGCTGCTGGGCGAAACCGGCTTTCTTCTGGACACCGCCTTTTCCTTCGGCCCGCTGACCCCTGCGGAGGGGGCTGATTTCCCCCCGGAGGAGCGGGAAATGATGGGCCGGGCGCAGTTCCTGCGCTTTGTGCGCACCTTCGGCCCCCGCCGCATCCTCTTCGGAACCGACAGCCCCTGGGGCGACCCCGCCGCCGATTTGTCCCGCCTGCGGGCCCTGCCCATTCCGGAGGAGGACCGGGCCGCCATCCTGGGGGGGAACGCCGCCCGCCTGCTGAAGCTCCGGCCGCCGGCGGGAAAGGAAGAGCGGCGCAATTCATAAAATATTTACACAATTCCCGGGAGACCTGGCCGTCTCCCGGGAATTTTTTAAGGTTCAGATAAGGTTGATGGGGTAAAGTAGGGGCCGGCACGAAAGGAGCGTGATGGTGTGGAATTCCGCCACGAGTGGAAGCATGAAATCGATTGGTCCGACCTTCTGGTCCTCCGCCAGCGGCTGAGCGCAGCGGCCGGGCCGGACCCCCACGCGGTGAACGGCCGGTACTGGATCCGGAGCCTGTACTTTGACGACCTGACCGACCGGGCGCTGCGGGAAAAGCTGAACGGGGTGAGCGTGCGGGAGAAATTCCGCCTGCGGTACTACAACGGAGATACCTCGCTGATTCGTCTGGAGAAAAAGAGCAAGCGGGCCGGCCTGTGCGGCAAGGAGAGCGCCCTTGTGACCGCCGGACAGGCGGCCGCCCTGCTGTCGGGGGACGGCAGCTGGATGGAGGAGGACCCCCGGCCCCTGGTGCGGGAGCTGCGCCGGAAAATGCGCGGCGGCCTGCGTCCCAAGACGCTGGTGGACTACACCCGGGAGCCCTTCGTCTTTGGCCCGGGGAACGTGCGGGTGACGCTGGATTACCGCATCCGCACCGGAATCGGGTACGGGGGCTTTCTGGACCCGTGCTGCGTGACCATCCCCGCGGGGGACGCGCCGGTGATTCTGGAGGTCAAGTGGGACGCCTTTCTGCCCCAGATTATCCGGGACGCGGTGCAGCTGCCCGGGCGGCACACCTCCTCCTTCTCCAAATACGCCGCCTGCCGGATTTACGGGTAAGCAAAACGCGGTTTTGCGCAGAGGTTTTTCTTTTGATTCTTTTCTTTTGGCAAAAAGAAAAGAATGAACAACCACACAAGGAGCGACAGGACATGACGTTCAACGACATTTTCAAATCCAGCTTTCTGGAAAACGTGACCAGCGTGAGCATTTTTGACATGGTGCTGGCCCTGCTTCTGGCTTTCGGGCTGGGGATGTTCATTTTCCTGGTCTATCAGAAGACCTTCTCGGGGGTGATGTACTCCTCCAGCTTTGGGGTGACCCTGGTGGCGCTGACCATGATTACCACTCTGGTGATTCTGGCGGTGACCTCCAACGTGGTACTGTCTCTGGGCATGGTGGGCGCGCTGTCCATTGTGCGATTCCGCACCGCCATCAAGGAGCCGCTGGATATCGCCTTCCTCTTCTGGTCCATTGCGGTGGGCATTGTGCTGGCGGCGGGGATGATTCCCCTGGCGGTGTTCGGCAGCGTGGTCATCGGGCTGACCCTTCTGGTCTTTGTCAACCGCAAATCCCACTTCAACCCCTACATCGCGGTGCTGAACTGCGACAGTCAGGAGAGCGAGCAGGCGGCCTGCGCCTTTCTCCGCGAACATACCCGCCGCTGCACCGTGAAGAGCAAGAGTGTGCAGCAGGGGGCGGTGGAGGTGAATCTGGAAATCCGCCTGAAGGGGGACGACACCGGCTTTGTCAATACCCTGGCCCGGATGGAGGGGGTGCGCAGCGCGGTGCTGGTCAGCTACAGCGGCGACTATATGGGCTGAGGAGGCGGATTATGTCAACCCACAGACAAATCGGCCGCATCTGCGCCGCCGCTCTGGCCCTGGCCCTGGCGGTGACCCTGCTGTTTCTCAGCGGAGGGCTGGGCGTACAGGCGGCACAGACGCGGCTGGGGTATGAGGAGCGGCTGTTTGACGCCGGACGGGTCCACACCATTGACATTATCATGGACGGCTGGGAGGATTTTCTCGCCTCCTGCGAGGACGAGGAGTACGCAGCCTGCGCCCTGGTGATTGACGGCGAGGCGGTCTCCAACGCGGCCCTGCGGGCCAAGGGCAACAGCTCTCTGAGCATGGTGCGCTCCTACGGCAGCCAGCGCTACAGCTTCAAGGTGGAGTTTGACCACTATGAGCAGGGCCGAAGCTACCACGGCCTGGATAAGCTGAGCCTGAACAACATCATACAGGACAACACCTATCTGAAGGACTTCCTGGCCTACCGGCTGATGGGGGAATTCGGTGCGGCGGCCCCCCTGTGCAGCTTTGTGTTTCTCACCGTAAACGGGGAGGACTGGGGCCTCTATCTGGCGGTGGAGGGGGTGGAGGACAGCTTCCTGCAGCGCTATGGCCTGAGCGGCCAGCTGTACAAACCGGACAGCGCGGACATGGGCGGCGGCCGGGGGAACGGCGCCGGCTTTGACATGGAGGACTGGGAGGAATCCGTCCCGGATGCGGAAAACCGGCCGCCCGATTCGGATAGCCAGGGGAACCGGACGGCCCCCGAACGTCCGCAGGGGCAGGAGGGGCCGCCCGGCGGAGGCGAACCGCCGGACTTCTCCGGAGGCCCGGGCGGCGGGGTGATGGGAGGGGACGACGTGTCCCTGATTTACTCCGGCAGCGACCCGGACAGCTACCCCAACATTTTTGACAACGCCAAGACCGACCCCACCGGCCAGGACAAAAAGCGGCTGATTGCCGCCCTGAAGACCCTGAACACCGGGGAGGACCCCGCCCAGGCAGTGGATGTGGAGGCGGTCATCCGGTACTTTGTGGTGCACAACTTTGTATGCAATTTCGACAGCTACACCGGGAGCATCATCCACAATTACTACCTCTATGAGGAGGGGGGCGTGCTGTCCATGATCCCCTGGGACTACAACCTGGCCTTTGGCGGGTTCCAGTCCGGGGCGGAGGCCGGAGCGCTGGTCAACTACCCCATTGACGAGCCGGTGTCCGGAGGGAGCGTGGAGGACCGGCCCATGCTGGCCTGGATTTTCGCCAGCCAGAAGCACACCCGGCTGTACCACCAGTATTTTCAGGAGTTTTTGACTCAGGTGTTTGAAAGCGGCTGGTTTGTTCGGCTGTTTGACCAGACGGTGGAGCTGATTGCCCCCTATGTCCGGCGGGATCCCACCAAGTTCTGCACCGATGAGGAGTTTGAGCTGGGGACGGAAACGCTGCGGCAGTTCTGCCTGCTGCGGGCGGAGAGCGTCTCCGGCCAGCTGGCGGGGACGATTCCCGCCGACAGTCAGGGCCAGAGGGAAAATCCGGACGCCCTGGTGGACGCCTCGGAGGTGGAGCTCTCCCGTATGGGCAGCATGAACGCGGGCGGGATGGGCGGCGGTCCCGGAGGGGACCGGGAGCAGAGGCGGGGGGAGGGGCAGACCCAGCCCCCTCCCCAAGACGGCCTGCCGGAGACGCCGGAGGGCGGAAGCGGCCCGGAAAACAGGAGCGGCCCGGCGGACAGGAGCGGCCCGGAGGGGACAGGCGGAGCGGGAAATCTGCCCCTCCTGGCTGCCTCCCTGGCGGTGCTGGCGCTGGGGCTGGCCGCGGCGATGCTCTATAAGCGATAGGAGAGGGGCCGGCGGCCCCTCTCCTCATACAGTCAAAAAACGGCGCTGTCCCCCTGGTCAGCGGGCCAGCCCCAGCTGCTCCGGCGTGCGGAGCTCCAGGCCGAGGGCCTCGGCTACGCCGCCATAGACGCACGCTCCGGCGTAGCAGTTCAGCCCGGCTCTCAGCCCCGGGTCCGCCCGGCAGGCCTCCTCCACCCCCAGCCCGGCCAGGCGGAGTCCGTAGGGCAGGGTGGCGCTGCTCAGGGCCAGGGTGGAGGTGCGGGACACCGCCCCGGGCATATTGGCCACACAGTAGTGGACGATGCCGTCCACCGTATAGATGGGGTCGTCATGGGTGGTGGCGTGGGTGGTCTCCGCGTTGCCGCCCTGGTCCACCGCCACGTCCACAATCACCGCGCCGGGCTTCATCCGGGCCAGGTCCGTCCTGCGGATGAGCTTGGGCGCCGCCGCCCCGGGCACCAGCACCGCCCCCACCACCAGGTCGGCCTGGCAGACAGCCCGGAGCACGTTGCTCCGGCTGGCGTAGAGGGTGGTAATCTGCCGGGAGAAGATGTCGTCCAGATAGGACAGCCGCTCCAGATTCAGATCCAGCACCGTGACGTCGGCCCCCAGGCCCACCGCCATTTTGCAGGCGTTGGTCCCCACGCTGCCGCCGCCCAGAATGACCACCCGGCCCCGCTCCACGCCGGGCACGCCGCCCAGCAGCACGCCCCGGCCGCCGAAGGTCTTTTCCAGGTACTTGGCCCCCTCCTGGATGGCCAGCCGCCCGGCGATTTGGCTCATGGGGGCCAGACAGGGCAGACCGCCGTTCCGGCCCTCAATGGTCTCATAGGCCACGGCGCTCACCTTTTTCTCCAGCAGGGCCCGGGTCAGCGGCTCGTTGTCCGCCAGATGGAGATAGGTGTACAAAATCTGCCCCTCCCGGAAGAACCGGTACTCGCTGGCAACGGGCTCCTTGACCTTGACAATCATGTCGCTCTCCCAGACCTGAGCGGCCTGCTCCTGAATGATGCAGCCCGCGTCGGCGTACTCCCGGTCGGAAAACCCGGAGCCCAGCCCCGCGCCCTGCTCCACGGCCACCGTATGCCCCGCGTGGAGGTAGGCTTCCGCGTCCGAGGGGGTCATTCCCACCCGGAACTCGTTGTTTTTTACTTCTTTTACCAGGCCAATCTTCATTGCCGGCACCTCTTTTCAAGTACATGATAAAAATAGCGGGACGGAAACCCATCCGAGGGCGGGGTTCCGTCCCGCGGGATTTAGGGGGATTATTTCAGCGCGTCATAGACCAGCCGGCTGACCTGGGCCACGGTCTGGATGCCCTGGGCGTCGCTTTCCAGGTCTCCGGTGAACATGGAAATCACATAGCGCCGTCCGTCGGGCAGGGTGAAAATGCCCACGTCGTGCTGGATGCCAAACAGGTCTCCGGTCTTGTTGGCCACCAGAAGGGAGCCCGGCTTGAGGTTTTTCTTGTCCTCCTCCGGGGCGTAGGAGGGCACGGCGGGCAGCAGGGCGGGCAGCTTGTTGCGGCACTGCTGGTGCTCCATGATGTCCACAATCCGCTGGGAGATTTCCGGGCTGACAAAGCTGCCCCGGGCGATTTCCACCAGCAGGCGGCCGGCCTCGCCGGCGCACATATAGTTGTTGCGGCCCTGCTTGATGGCCTCGAAGTCCAGCATTTTGCGCATCAGCGTGATGTTCTCATAGCCCATGTCCCGGCAGAACTGGTTCATCCGCTCGATGCCGATGATGTCCATAATCTCGTTGGTGGCGGTGTTGTCGCTGAGGACGATCATCAGCCGGGCCAGCGCGGCGATGCTGGGCTGGTAGTCCTGGTCCAGCTCAAAGAGAATGCCGGTGCCGCCCACCCGGTTTTTGGGGTCGATGGCCCTGCGGGCCTCCCAGTCCACCCGGCCCTCGGCTGCGTCCTTGAGCAGCAGGGCCAGCATGGGAATTTTGATGACGCTGGCGGAGGGGAACACGTGCCCGGGGTTGATTTGAAAGACCTCGTCGGTGTCCAGCACATGGATATACAGGCCGACGGTGCCCTTCAGCTGGGCCAGAAGCTGGTAAATGGCTTGCTGCGGAATCTGTTTCATATAAAAACCTCCCAGTGCTTAAAGCACGAAACTTGCGATGGCCACCGCCAGAACGGTGCCGGGGATGACCGCCCAATAGGCCAGCTTCATCATGGGCTTGATGTCCTTGGCGTGGGCCAGGCCCATCTGGCCGATCATGTCCAGGCCGGGGTAGGCGTAGGAGGTAATCTGATGGCCCACCAGCACAATCATGGCCCACAGCTCCATAGAGACCCCCAGGTCGGCCAGGAAGGGGCTGAACATGGTGTCAATCATCATGGCCTGGGCCACTGCGGCGCCGTTGATGCCGAACACGCCGATCAAGGTGACAATCAGGGAGAAGCCCAGCTTGCCGCCGGAGGTGATATAGGGCTCTACCAGGGTGACCAGGGCGTCGAAGGCGCCCGACTCGGTGACAAAATTCAGGAAGGGGGCGAAGAGCAGGAACATGAAGAACAGCCAGAACAGCCGGCCGCAGCCCTCCATAATTGCGTCAAACACCTGCCCGGCGGACAGGCCGCCCACCATGCCGGTGACCAGGGCGGCGATGACCATGACCAGAATGACGAAGGACGCGCCTCCCTTGGTGGCAATGCCCCAGACCACCATCGCCAGCATGACGGCGATGAAGGCGGCGGTAGCGGCGGCGGTGGCCTTGGTGGGCCGGACCTCCTGAGCGCCCGCAGAGGCGGAGCCCTCCTCGCCGAAGTCCTCGGTGCCGGCGGTCTGCTTCTGGACCCGGAGGGCCACCAGATAGGTGCCAATCCACATCACGACCGCAACCGGCAGGCCGGCGCACAGCAGGATGCGGGGGTAGCTCAGCCCGGTGATGCCCATCAGGGTGACCATGGGGGGGCTGAAGGGGCTGAGGAACAGTCCGGTCTGGCCCGCGCCCTGGAAAATAACCGCCAGGGTGGAGGGCGTCAGCCCCACGGCGGCCACCAGCGGGATGACGATGGGGGCGATGATGGCGTTGGCGCCCGCCAGCGTGCCCAGCAGGGTGACCAGGACCACGGAGCAGACCATGGTGGCAATGATGGCCCGCTTCTGGGTCTTCACACCGATTTTCTGCATCAGCAGATGGACGATATTTTCGGCCACTCCGGTTTTGCGCAGCACCACGCCCAGGCCGGAGCCCAGCATGATGATAAAGCCCACCAGAGCCAGGAACGAACCCATGGACTCATAGATGACCGCGCCCAGCGAGCCGATGGACTGCCGGGTCATCACCGCGCCCACTACCACGCAGACGGCCACGTTGACCACCGGGTGCATGTTCTTCTTGAAGGCTAGGATGATATAGAGAATCAGCGGGAACAGTCCCAAAATAGGCGGCAGGTTGAAAATCATAATTATCTCCTTTCTTCTCGCAAATCGTTTCCAATGCTTCCTTCCGCAGGGCGGCTGCTGTGCCCGCCCCGCCTGCTTTGTACTCTGCTGACACCTCCCTGCCGGTCCCGTCCGGCCGCCGGCCGCCGGAATTCCTGAACGTTATTTTTTGCAGAGAAGGGCCGTCCTATGTCCCCGGAGGAGGCGTTTCTCTGACAAAAGCAAAAGGAAATGACCCGGGTCAAAAAAAGCAAAAAAGGGACCTGTGGATACATTCTCCGTTGTGCAGCAATGTGTCCATAGAACCCTATTCATTTGAAAACCGGGGGAAACCCGGTTTCCGTGAATAAAATATTGTGTTGTGCATGCAAGAGCCTGTTTAATCGCCCGAAGTGTGCCGAACGCAGGGGATTTTTCCGCCGGACAAGGCGGATTTTCCCAGGAACCCTTGGCGGACTCCAAGGAGATTCCACCCGGAATGGCGGCAAAAGGACCGCCGGCCGGTGTGACGGGAGGACGTTAAACAGGCGCTGAGGGGGCTGAGGAACGCAAAAGGGCCCCATGCGATACGCCGCAGCTGGGCGGCGCCGACACAGGACCCTATCTGATTGAAGGCAGGGGTCGCCTGCCTCCGCAGATAAAATCAGGAATTCAAAAGAGATGCCCCGCCCTCCTGGGCCAGGGGATGGTTGAGCAGCTTGTTCTGCGCGTCCTTCAGCACCGTGGCGATTGCCTTTCGGGAGTCGCCCAGATAGCGGGCCTGAATCTCCTGAATCATGGCCCCGGTATCGGTGCGCAGGCTTTTCCCCACCATCATGGAGACGATAAACTGATTGGTCAGGCGGCAGACGGTGTTGAACTCCGCGTCGTAGATTTCTCCGGTCCGCGCGTCGGCCAGGATGGTGGCGAACAGCGTCTGATGGACCTTGGTGATGGGGTTCCGGCTGCCGGTTTTGGAGGTTCCGATGACGCAGACCGTACTGGGCGGCAGCTCCTTGATGCGCTCCACCTCCAAACCAACCAAATTCGTAGCGCTATTATATATGAATTTGTCTGATTTGTCAACAGCCAGTTTTTTGAGCGGGGCCTTGGGCAGGGGCGCGCCCCGCTCGCAGATTTTGCTGTAGGCGTCCTTGATGCAGACGGTCAGCGCCCGCTGGTCCGGGCCCAGATAGGTGCGCTGGATCTCCGCCGCAATCTCCTCCAGGCCGGTGTAAATGCACCGCCCCACCAGCAGGCTGCGCAGGTAGGCGTTGCTGACCCCGCCAATCATGTTCCCCTCCGCCGCGAGAATCATGCCGTCCCCCAGCCGGAACAGAAACGCGACCAGAAGCAGATCATACTGTACGGCCGTGGGGGAGCCGGCGGCGGGACAGGACAGCCCGGCGGCGAAAATAAGGTCTTCTGCGGTGAACGGCATAAGTACCATCTCCTTCTATACTCTGCTGTGGGGTGCGGACCGAGATTTTTTCCTATTTTAGCTTGAGGGGGGTGTTCTGTCAAGCGTGACGGCCGGCCTAACTGATTCGGCCCGCGCTTCTGCCGGTTCCCTCCGCCGCGGCCCGGCATTTCGGGTTCTGAATCAAAAGGGGCGCGCATAGATTGACACGAACCCGCAGCTGTGGTATAGTAGCGACAAGTAAGGGAGTAGTCGGCGCGCGGGCGCGGCACGGTCAACACACTGCGGGGGTCCGCTGGCTGTGTCTGAAATGATGAGACTTACCTGTCGGCGGGACAGGTAGGTCTTTTTTGCTGTGCGGGACTGCCGGAGAAGGAGGAGCGGAAGTTATGGGTCTGTGGGAGCTGTTTGTCATTGCGGTGGGGCTGTCTATGGATGCCTTCGCGGTATCGGTGTGCAAGGGGCTGTCGGTAGGACGGGCCAGGGCAGGGCACTGCCTGACGGCGGGGGTCTATTTCGGCGGCTTTCAGATGCTGATGCCCCTGGCCGGCTATCTGCTGGGGGTGCGCTTTCAGGGGATTATCGCCAGCGTGGACCACTGGATTGCCTTTGTGCTGCTGGGGGTCATCGGGGCCAACATGATTCGGGAGGCCGGCGGCGGCGGGGAGTGCCTGGACTGCTCCTTCCAGCCCCGCGCCATGCTTCCGCTGGCCGTAGCCACCAGCATCGACGCGCTGGCGGTGGGGGTGACCTTTGCCTTTCTCCAGGTGGACATCCTCCCCGCGGTGGCCTTTATCGGCGCCGCCACCTTCGGGCTGTGCTGGGCCGGGGTGGGGCTGGGCGCACGGCTGGGGGAGCGCTTCGGCAGCCGGGCCCAGCTGGCCGGCGGGGCGGTTCTGATTGCGATGGGGAGCAAAATCCTGCTGGAGCACCTGGGGCTTCTCGGCGGATAAGAGCCTGTTCAACATCACTCAGCACACCGGCTGGCGGCAAAATTCCCTGCCATTCGGCATCGAGATATTAAACAGGCGCTAAGGGACGGACGCGCCTCTTCCAAGTTCCCGTATTGTGTTTGCTGGCATAATGTGGTATAGTAAAAGGCATTCCGGGGCGGTGTGTGCCCCGGAGGGAAAGAAAAAGGGAGTGTTACCATGAAAAAAGCGTTAGGCAGCCTGCCGGCGCGGCTGCTTGTCGGCGTGGCGGCGGGCATCGCGGCGGGCCTGCTGTGCGGCGGCCTCTACATCGGGGACTGGTATCTGGGCGGTACGGTGATGCAGGTGATTCTCACCCTCCGCAGCCTGCTGGGGTCGCTGATCTCCTTCTGTGTGCCGCTGATTGTCATCGGCTTCATCGCCCCGTCCATTACCCGCCTGCGCAGCAGCGCGTCCCGGATGCTGCTGCTGGCCCTGGCGCTGGCCTATGTGTCCTCGGTGTGCGCGGCGCTGATGTCCATGGCGGCGGGATACGGCATCATCCCCCACCTGTCCATTCAGACGGCGGTGGACGACCTGCGCGCCGCCCCAGAGCTGCTGTTCAATTTGGAAATCGCCCCCATCATGTCGGTGATGTCCGCCCTGGTCTTTTCGGTGCTGGTGGGCCTTGCCGCCGCCTGGACGGGGGCAAAGGCCGTGACGCAGCTGCTGGAGGAGTTCCAGAAGATTGTGCTGGCCGTGGTCACCAGCATTGTCATCCCCGTGCTGCCCTTCTTCATCGGCGGAACCTTCTGCGGCCTGGCCTATGAGGGGTCGATCACCCGGCAGCTGCCCGTCTTCCTGGCGGTGATCCTGATTGTCATGGCGGGGCACTACATCTGGCTGGCGGTGCTGTACGGCCTGGCGGGGCTGTACTCCGGCCAAAACCCCTGGGAGGTGCTGCGGCACTACGGCCCGGCCTACATCACCGCCGTGGGCACCATGTCCTCCGCCGCCACCCTGGCCGTGGCCCTGCGCTGCGCCGGGAAATCCAAGGTGCTGCGCCGGGACCTGACCAATTTCGGCATCCCCCTGTTTGCCAACATCCACCTGTGCGGCTCGGTGCTGACGGAGGTGTTCTTTGTCATGACCGTCTCCATGGTGCTGTACGGCAAGCTGCCCGGTCTGGGCACCATGGTGCTGTTCTGCTTCCTGCTGGGCATCTTCGCCGTGGGCGCCCCCGGCGTGCCCGGGGGGACGGTGATGGCCTCGCTGGGGCTGCTGTACAGCGTGCTGGGCTTTGACGATGCGGGCACCGGCCTGATGATGACCATTTTTGCCCTTCAGGACAGCTTCGGCACGGCCTGCAATGTCACCGGCGACGGGGCCCTGACCCTGATGCTGAACGGCTATGCCCAGAAGCACGGCATCCGGGAGGTCCCGGAGAACAGCGTCCTTTGAGATCCGGCCCCGGACGGCAAGCCGTTCGGGGCCTCACTTCTTAAAAAACTATGAATTTCCTGTAAAAGGCCGGGGCGCATAGTTGAAAATTGCCGGGGCTTGGTGTAAAATAAACCGATTCCGGCTTTTGGGCCGGACCAACGCAGGGAGGAGACTGCCCATGCCGCACAGCCGGGACAACGCCACAAAAACCATCAGCGTGATGATGCTGCTCACCCTGGCGGGCAAGGCGCTGGGCCTGTACCGGGACCGCCTGCTGGCCGTCAGCTACAGCGTGGGGGTGGAGGCCAGCGCCTTTTTCACCGCCAGCCGCATCCCCCGGGTGTTTTTTGACGCGGTGTTTGCCTCGGCCATCACGGCCTGCTTCATCCCTGTGTTCAGCGAGTACCTGGAGCGGAAGAGCAGGGAGGAGGCGGAGCGCTTCGCCGGGGCCTTCCTCACCCTGATGGTCCTGCTGACCGCCGGCCTGACGGCGGCGGGGATGCTGGCCCCCCAGGCCTTTGTGGCCCTCTTTGCCGACTACTCCGACCCCGGCACCACCGCCCTGGCCGTCTCCCTGACCCGGGTGATGTTCCCCACGGTGCTGTTTTCCGGGGCGGCCTTCTCCCTGGTGGGGATTCTCCAGGCGCAGGACCACTTCACCGCCCCCGCGCTGATGTCGGCGGCGTCCAACCTGGTGATTATCCTCTACTTTCTCGGCCTGAACAGCCGCCTGGGCATCTACGGACTGGCGGCGGCCTATCTGCTGGGCTGGCTGATCCAGGGGGTGATTCAGGTCCCGCCGCTCCGCCGCCTGGGGTTCCGCTTCCGCCCCAGCCTGGAGTTCCGGACGGCGGGGATGAAAAAGGTGGTGGCCCTGATGGCCCCCGTCATGGTGTCCACCTGGGTGCAGCCCATCACGCTGGCGATCAACTCCCGGTTCGGCTCCCGGCTGTACGGCGGGGCGGGGGTGGCCGCCATGGAGTACTCCACCAACCTGTATCTGGTCATCGCCGGCACCTTTATTCTGTCGGTGACCAACGTGATTTTCCCAAGGCTGTCCCGTATGACCGCCGGCGGGCGGGAGGGGGACTTCCGTCAGACCCTGCGTCAGACGGTGCACGGCAGCCTGTTCTTTGTCCTGCCCATGGGGGTGGGGCTGGCGGTGGTCTCCCGGCCCCTGATTGAGCTGATTTACGGCGGCGGGGAGTTTGACCGCTTCGCGGCGGACATCACATCCGCCGCGCTGGCCTGGCTGTCCCTGGGGATGGCGGGCTACGCGGTGCAGAACATCCTCAGCCGGGCCTATTTCGCCCGGCAGGAGGGGCGCGCCCCCCTGGCGGCCGGGCTGGCCTCCATCGGGGTGAGCGCGGCGCTGTGCGCGCTGCTGGCCGGGCCGCTGAAGGTGGCGGGGCTGGCCATTGCCTCGGCGGTCTCCTCCACGGTGTACGCCCTGCTGCTGGACCTGCCCCTGGAGCGCCGGGGGGAGGGCGTCTTCTCCGGCGGTGCGGCGGGGGATTATGTAAAAATGCTGCTGGCCTCCTTAGGGATGGGGGCGGCGGCCTGGGGCGTACTGGCGCTGGCCGGGCCGGTACTGGCCGGGAAGGCGGGGCTGGCGCTGTCCCTGGGCGCGGCGGCCGCCGCCGGCGGGGCGGTCTACTTCCTGCTGACCCTGGCGCTGGGCCTGGAGGAGGCGCGCATCGCCCGGGACGGAATCAAACAATTTTTGAAGCGAGGTTGAGCTATGCGGCAGGTTTTGGATATTTGGAACGCCAGCGTGCTGGGCCGCCTGCTGGCCGCGGTGTGCCTGTGGTTTGGCCGGCAGTGGGAGGGGAGCTGGGTAATCAGGCGCTTCCTCTCCCCCATGGCGGGGGAGGAGAGCAGCCGGAGCAGCGTGTTTTTCCGGCTGTGGACCTGGGTGCGGCGCTGGCTGAGCCGGCTGTACGCCGCGCTTCATCTGGACAGGCTGTTTGCCGGCAGCATCTTCCTTCAGACCTGGCTGTGGTGTGCCGCCGCCGCGGCCCTGGCTCCCGTGCTGCCCACCATGTGCGTGGCCGCCCTGGCCATGGTTGGATACGGATCCCTGGCCCTGAACCTGCTGCGCAGCAGGGAGCGGCAGCTGGCCTACTCCCCGGTGAACCGCTTTATTCTGCTCTACGCCGCGCTCTATCTGGCGGGCACCTTTTTCTCGGCGGACCTGCGGGGCAGCCTGCCCGCGGGGGCGCTGACGGCGGCCTTCACCGTGTTCTCCGTGGTGCTGTACAACGCCGTGACGGGGCGGCGGCAGCTGGACGCCCTGATTGCCCTGCTGGTGCTGATGGGGGCGGCGGTGTCCTGCTACGGCATTTTGCAGTATCTTTTCCGCTGGGGCTACCAGTCGGCGGCCTGGGTGGACAGCAGCATGTTCGCCTCCATCCAGTTCCGGGTCCCATCCACCCTGGACAACCCCAATATGCTGGGGCAGTACCTGATTCTGATGATTCCCCTGGGGGGCGCCAAGCTGCTGTCCGCCCGGGACTGGTGGACGCGCCTGCTCTGGTTCTGCTGCTGCGGGGCCATGTGCCTGTGCATGATTCTCACCTTCTCCCGGGGTGCCTGGCTGGGCCTGCTGTTCGCGGGGCTGATTTTCGTGATGCTGATTAACCCGCGGCTGATTCTGCTGGCCCCGGTGGTGCTGGCGGCGCTGTATTTTGTCCTGCCGGAGTCGGTAATCGGCCGGTTTACCAGCATCGGAAACCTGTCGGACAACTCCACCTCCTACCGGGTCTTTATCTGGATGGGCGTACTGGACATGCTGGCCAGCGGCTACTGGCTGTGCGGCATCGGCCCGGGCAGCTCAGCCTTCAACCGGGTCTATCCCGCCTTCAGCTACCACACCATTGAGGCCCCCCACGCCCACAACCTGTTCCTCCAGATTGTCTGCGACGTAGGGGTGTGCGCCCTGGCGGTGTTTGTGATGGTGATTTTCCAGTACTGCCGGAACCTGTGCGTGGCCCTGAAGGATGAGAAGGACTGGGCCAGCCGCATTCTTCAGATTGCCTTCCTGTCCGGGGTGTGCGGCTTCATGGTCCAGGCCATGACCGACTACTCCTTCTATAATTACCGGGTCATGTTCCTGTTCTGGGTCTATCTGGCCCTGGGCAGTCTGTGCGCCCGGCGGGACCGGCTCCCTCAGGGAGGGCTGCTGGTATGACCCGTGTGCTGAACGTGCTCAGCGATACCAACATCGGCGGGGCGGGGCGGGTGCTGCTGAACTATCTGCGCTTTTCCGACCGGGAGCAGTTCCAGACCCTGGCGGTCCTGCCCCGGGGCAGTCTGCTGATTCCCGAGCTGCGGGCCCTGGACGTGCCGGTGTACGAGGCGGAGGGCCTGGCCGACCGCTCCTACCACCGGGAGGACGTGCGGACCCTGAAGGAGCTGATCGCCCGGCTGGAGCCCGATATCGTCCACACCCACGGATCCCTGTCCGGGCGGATTGCCGCCCGGCGCTGCGGCAGGGCGGTGGTCTACACCCGCCACTCGGTGTTCCCTGTGCCGGCCCGCCTGCGCTGCCCCCCCGGCCGCTGGGTGAACAAGGCGGTCAACGAGCATTACGCCGACCATATCATCGCCGTCAGCCCGGCGGCGGCGGAGAACCTGACCGACGCGGGCATCTCCCCCAAAAAGATTACCGTCGTGATGAACGGGGTGGAGGCGGTGCCCCCGGAGCCCCCGGAGGAGCGGGCGCGCCTGCGCCGGGAGCTGGGCCTGCCGGAGGACGCGGCGGTGTTCGGCATTTTCGCCCGGCTGGAGGAGTACAAGGGCCACCGGGACCTGATTGAGGCGGCCTGCCTGCTGAAGCAGCGGGGCTTGGACCGCTTCCGCGTCCTGATTGCCGGGACCGGCCCCCAGGAGGAGGCCCTGGCCCGGGAGGTCCGGGAGCGGGGGGCGGAGGATGTGGTGCGCCTGCTGGGGTTCCGCTCGGACGTGGGGGCGTTGCTGAATATCCTGGACGTGCAGCTCAACGCCTCCTACGGCACCGAGGCCACCAGCATCGCCCTGCTGGAGGGGATGAGCCTGGGCCTGCCCTCTATTGTCAGCGACTACGGGGGCAACCCCTGGCTGGTGGAGGACGGGGGAAACGGCCTGATTTTCCCGGCCCGGGACGCTCAGGCCCTGAGCGGGTGCATGGCCCGCCTGATGGAGAACCCCGGGGAGCGGGAGGCCATGTCCCGCCGGGCCCGGGAGATTTTCCGGCAGCGCTTTACCGGCGAGATGTTCGCCCGGCATGTGGAGGACGTCTATCGGAACGTCCTGAAAGGAGATTGACATGGAACAAAACAGACCTGGATTCCGGCTGCGGCTGAACCTTTTTGACGCAATCGTCATCCTGATTGCCCTGGCGGCGGCCGCCTTCCTGCTGTGGCAGCGCCTGCGGCCCTCGGCCCCCGCCGCCGCCCCGGCCGCGGCCCGGATTGAGTACACCATCCACCTGCGGCAGACCCTGCCGGGCACCGGGGAGCGGGTCCGCCCCGGAGACGCCCTGGTGGACGCGGTGAAGAACATCGACCTGGGGGAGGTGTCCGCCGTCCGGACGGCCCCCGCAGTCCGCTCCATCATCAACGAGGTGGAGGAGTGCTACACCACCGCCGAGATCCCCGGGTATGAGGACATCTATATCACCGTCCAGGCCAGCGGCACGGTCAGCGAGAGCCAGGTGCTGGTGGGCGGCGGGTACGCGGTGCGGGTGAACGAGGCCGTCTTTGTCCGCGGGCCCGGCTATCTGGGCTCGGGCGAAATCTATTCCATTGAGAGGGGGGAGTGACATGGGGAAGCTCATTGACCGCGAGGGCCGGCTGTTCGGCAAAATCAGCGTGATTGACCTGCTGGTGGTGCTGGCCGTCCTGGTGCTGGCCGCCGCGTTCTACACCAAGAACAATACCCTGGAACCCACCGCCACCGCCCAGGCCGGGACCCCCATCACCTTCACCGTGCTGGCGGAGAACCTGTCCTTCCAGACGGTGGACGCCATCCGGGTGGGGGACAAGCTGTTTGACAAGGACCGCTCCAGCGGCGGCCCCCTGGGGGAGATTACCGCCATCCAGGAGCTGCCCGGGGAGAAGACCGAGCAGCTGAAAAACGGCACCTATGTCCGCCTGCCCAACCCGGACGGGAAAAACCTGCTGATTACGGTGGAGGGCAGCGGATCCGTGATCAACGGCCGCTACGCCATCAACCGGATTTACGAGCTGGGGGTCAATGCGGCCCGCACCTTTTATACCGCCTACGCCGGCTTTGTGGGCAGCGTGACGGAGATTCACTAGCGCGGGAGGGGCCGGGCGCCCCTCAATGCGCGGAACAGGCTTTCGGGAGAGGGGGCGGAACATGAAAATTCTGATGGCCACCATGGGGCTGGACATCGGCGGGGCGGAGACCCACATTGTGGAGCTGTCCAAGCAGCTCCGGCTCCGGGGGCATCAGGTGGTGGTGGTCTCCAACGGCGGGGTGTACGTGCCGGAGATTGCCGCCGCCGGCATCCGCCACTTCCCCGCCCCCATGCACCGCCGCAGCGCCCGGGATATGCTGCGCTCCCTGCGGATTCTCAGCCGCGTCATCCGGGAGGAGCGGCCCGACGTGGTCCATGCCCACGCCCGAATCCCGGCCTTTCTGTGCGGACTGCTGCAAAAACGGCTGCATTTCCCCTTTGTCACCACCTGCCACGGGGTGTACCAGGTCAGCGGCGCGCTGAAGCTGCTGTCCAACTGGGGGGAGCATACCCTGACCGTCTCCGAGGACATCCGGGACTATCTGGAGCGGAAGTACGGCATTCCGCCCCAGCGCATCACCCTGACCATCAACGGCATCGACACCCAAAAATTCTCCCCTGCCGTCTCGGGGGCCGGGGTGCGGGAGGAGCTGGGGCTGGGAGACGGGCTGGTCATCGGCCACGTCAGCCGCCTGACCCCGGCTACCAGCGTGACCGCCCGCCAGCTGCTGGAGCTGGCCCCGCGGCTGGACCGGGAGCTCCCCGGCGTGCGGCTGCTGATTGTGGGGGGCGGCGAGGATTTTCCGGAGCTGGCCGCTCAGGCGGAGGAGGTCAACCGCCGGCTGGGCCGCGCGTGCGCCGTGATGACCGGACCGCGCACCGATATCAGTGAGCTGCTGGCCGCCTGTGACCTGTTCGCGGGGGTCTCCCGGGCGGCGCTGGAGGCCATGTCCGCCGGCCGGCCGGCGGTTCTGTCGGGGGCGCAGGGCCACACCGGGCTGTTTGTCCCAAGGCTGCTGGACAAGGCGGTGGACACCAACTTCTGCTGCCGCAGCGACCCGCCGGCCACCCCAGACCGGCTGCTGGAGGACCTGCTGGCCGCCGCCCGGCTGAGCCCGGAGCAGCGGCGGCAGCTGGGGGAGTACGGCCGGGAGGTGGTGCAGGAGCGCTACTCCCTGGAGCGTATGACCCAGGACAGCCTGGAGATGTACGAGCGGGTGCGCCGGAGGAAATACCATGTGGTTATGAGCGGGTACTACGGCTTTTCCAACGCCGGGGACGACGCCATCCTCCAGTCCATCCACCAGTCCATCCGGGAGGCCAGCGGCGAGGTGGAGGTCACCGTCCTGTCCAACGACCCCCAGCAGACCGCCCGGTGCTACGGCATGAAGGCCCTGTCCCGCTTCCGCTTCCCCACGGTGTTCCGGGCCCTTTGGGGCTGCGACGCGCTGATTTCCGGCGGCGGGAGCCTGCTCCAGGACCGCACCTCCACCCGGTCCATCCTATACTACCTGTCCATCATGCGCTGCGCCCAGCTGCTGGGCAAGCCGGTGATGCTCTATGCCAACGGCATTGGCCCGGTGGACAAGCCGGGCAACCGCCGCCGGGTGAAGCGGGCGGTGGAGCGGGCCGCTGTGGTTACGCTGCGGGACCGCAGCTCCGCGCAGGAGCTGCGGGAGATGGGGGTGGCCCGGGAGGACCTGCACGTCACCGCCGACCCGGTGTTCCGCCTGGAGTGCGCCCCGCCCGGGCGCAGCGCCCGTCTGCTCCGGGCGGCCGGGCTGGAGGAGAACACCCCCTTTGCCGCCGTCTCCGTGCGGGAGTGGCCGGGCACCGGGGACTTCCCCGCCGGTCTGGCCCGGCTGTGCGACCACCTGCGCCGGACCTACGGCCTGGAAATTCTCTTCCTGCTGATGCAGCCCCACAAGGACCGGGAGGCGGCCGGGCAAATCCGGCAGGCCATGGAGGAGCCCTCCAGCCTGCTGGACGTCCCCAGCACCCCCCAGGAACTGATGGGCGTGCTGGGCCGGAGCAAGCTGTGCCTGGCCATGCGCCTGCACACCCTGATTTTCGCCGCACGGATGTCGGTGCCCACCCTGGGGCTGGTCTACGACCCCAAGGTATCCAGCTACCTGCGGGAGCTGGATATGCCCTCCGCCGGGGATGTATGCAGCTTTGACAGCGCCGCCGCCATCGGCCAGGCCGACCGGCTGATGGCCCAATACTCCCTGTGCCGCCGCCGCCTTCAGGAAAAATCCGCCGCCCTGGCGCAGGCCGCCCGGGAGAACGAGCGGCTGCTGCTGGAGCTGCTGGAGCGGGGAGAGGCAAAGCGCTGAGAGCCTGTTTAACATCTCCCGGCACAGGGCTGGCGGGCCTTCTGCCGCCATACTGCGTGAAATTTCCTTGGAAGCCGCCAAGGATTCCTGCGGAAATTTGCCTTGCCTGGCGGCAAAATTCCCTGCCGGCATACTTCGAGATATTAAACAGGCTCTGAGAACCGGCCCCGGCAAATCAAAAAAACCGCCGCCGCCCCTGAGAGGGGCTGCGGCCTGTCCGAACCTGCCCGACAGCGGGCGGCCGATCTGCGTTCCTGATTCCCCTGCGGCCGGCGGAGGCACGGCGGTGTGATAAGTTATAAATATTTCACACCGGCGGTTGACAACACGTGTGGGAAGTGATATATTTACAACACCCGGGGAGTTAAAAATATATCACACGGAGGAATGGAACATGAAGTCAAAGGTCACCCTGAAGGAAATGGTAGGAACCAAAATTATTTATGCGCTGCTCCTGGTCTGCTACTACTGGATGTGGGCGCGGCGGGATTGGCACAGCTACTATACGGCCATTCAGAATATGGTCGCCGCATTTACCGTGATATTTTTTGCGCTTCAGGCAAGCCGCATTCATAAGTACAGCAAGGAAGAAAAGGACGAACTGGCGATTCAGAATCTGCGCAGAATCGACGCAGTCGGACTGAAAATCATGACAGCCGCCACGGTTGTCATCGCTTTCGCGTGCGCGGTGGTGTTCATTGACGGAAGGACGGCGGGCTATGCGCTTGTGGGAATGATATTCGTATTGGCTGTGATACGGTTCATCCTGTTCTGTGTGATGGACAGCAAGGGAGTCTGAGGGAGAGTAAGGGGGTCTGATATGGCCTTAAAAACGAGGGTCAGGGAATATCGGGAAAAAGCGGGATTGAAGCAGAGCGAATTGGCGGAATTGGTACACGCAAGGCGGGAAACGATTGTACATCTGGAAAACGGAAGATACAACCCGTCTCTGAAGCTGGCCATGGATATCGCAAAGGTGTTTCATGTAACGGTAGAGACGCTGTTTGAATTTACAGAGGACTGAAAACGCAGTATCAACCGCCTCGGCGCGCGCCGGCGCGGCGGGACGGGCCCCGCATCCCGCGGGCGGAGGGCATCCGCCCTATCCGGGCGTCATGGATTCAGATGACGGCCGGGAACCTGTATTCATAACCTCAAATATGTGCCCGGTCGGACCTTTTTGACACGCAGAGCCCGGATGTCCAGGAAAAGCGGACATCCGGGCTCTCCTCTACCCCTCCGGAACGGGGCCGGCCCTCTTTTTGCCGGTTTTGACTCCGCCCTGGAGCTCCGGGACGGGCGGCCGGCTGTTTTTTGGCTGGGTATGGGTGCGCTCCGGGCGCTTCATGCCCTGCTTTCCCATGTCATCCGTCCCCCCTGGTCAGATTCTGCACGTAGTTCTTCAGGCCCTTCATGGAGTTGATCCCGTCCGGGCGGGTACTGATTTGGTCCCGCACATAGCCGGGCAGGCTCTGAAAATACTCCCTGGCCTGGGCGTCCCCCCGGAGAAGGGCGTCTAAATCACGGTATTTCACAACAGTTCACCTCATTTTCAGCTTTTCGGCTTGGATTTGAAGAGCAGCGCCACCAGAAAACCAAAGAAAATCGCGGCGGTGATGCCTCCCGCGGCGGCGGTGGCCCCGCCGGTGAGGGCCCCTAAAAAGCCGCGCTCGGCCACCGCCTCCCGGACCCCCTTGGCCAGCAGGTTCCCAAAGCCGGTCAGGGGGACCGTGGCCCCCGCTCCGGCCCAGTCGGCCAGGGGCTGGTAGAGCCCCGCGCCCCCCAGAATCACTCCGGCGGTGACATAGGACACCAGAATTTTGGCCGGGGTAAGGGGCGTTTTGTCAATGAGCAGCTGCCCGATGACGCACAGCAGCCCGCCGCACAGAAAGGCCTTGCCGTATTCCAGCATGATATTTCCTCCCTTGTCGTCTGTTTGAAAATGGTCCGTATGCCCGGACTGCGGGCCCTCTGCCGCTATAATTCCCTGATTTTCCTGGAATATATCCGGAATTCCCGCAAAAAATCGGTTTCGTCCGGCGGCAAAGCGCCCCGCCTTTGGCCCTGCGGCCGATTTTCAAACACGGCCTGACGCAAAACAAAGTTTTGCGGAAAAATACTGTTTGATCCTCTTCCCTTTGGGATAAGAGATGTTAAACAGGCACTGAGAAAAAATGAACAGCAAAAGGAAACGAGTCCCAAACGCTTATTTTTCCGCCGAGATGGCCACCGCGTGGCAGATGCCCGGCACCGACTCCCCCTGGTAGGCGGTGGTGGGGGAGTGGAGGGCGCCGGTGGGACAGAAGAGGAGGTTTTTCCAAAGCCCCTGGCGCATTCCGTTGAGCAGATAGCCGGTCAGGACGCTGGCGCAGCAGCCGCAGCCGGAGCCGCCGCAGTGGACGTCCTGCCCCTCCAGGTCGTAAATCAGCAGGCCGCAGTCGTTGTGCCGGCCGGCCAGCTCCACGCCGTCCTGACGGAACAGCTCCTCCAGCAGCTCGCTGCCCAGCCGCCCCAGGTCGCCGGTGACAATCAGGTCGTAGTAGCCGGGGGACCGGCCCGTGTCCTGAAAGTGGGCCTTCAGGGTCTCGTAGGCGGCGGGGGCCATGGCCGCCCCCATGTTGTTGGTGTCCCGGATGCCCCGGTCCACAATCTTTCCCACCGTGACATGGGTCACATAGGGCCCCGGGCCCTCCCGGGCCAGAATGGCCGCGCCCGCCCCCGTCACGGTCCACTGGGCGGTGGGGGTGCGCTGAGCGCCGTATTCCAGCGGGGTGCGGTACTGCCGCTCCGCCGAGCAGAAGTGGGAGGAGACCACCACCCCCGCCCACTCCCCAAAGCCGCCGTCCAGCGTCATGGCGGCCAGGGCCAGCCCCTCTCCCATGGTGGAGCAGGCGCCGTACAGGCCGAAAAAGGGGATGTCCTGCCCCCGGGCGGCAAAGGAGGAGCTGACGCACTGGTTCAGCAGGTCGCCGGCAAACAGCCAGTCCATGGCGGCGGCGGGCTGGCCCGCCTTCTCCAGGGCCAGGGACAGGGCCTGCTTCTGCATGGCGCTCTCCGCCTTCTCCCAGCTGGCCTCCCCGAAGGAGTCGTCCGCGCCGATATAGTCAAAGGAGTTGGCCAGAGGGCCCTCCCCCTCCTTCTTGCCCACCACGTTGGCATGGCCGGCAAGGGAGGGGGGATTGGCCAGCGCCGCTGTCTGCCGGCCCAGCTTTTTTGTGGTCATGGATGCTCACCTCAATCTCAAAATCAAGTCTAGCATCTCCACAAAAAGGGCTTTTATGCGCGCCGGCGCCTTTCCTGTGTCCGGCCGGCGCAAGCTTGGGGCTGTGGGTACGGGCCCTTATTCCGGAACGGAGGGGCCGCCCTCCGGGACGAATTCCTGTCCCCGGCACTCCCTCTGCACATAGTCCAGAAACGCCTGCGCGGCCTCCTCCCCCACGAAGAACTGCTTCCCCGTGTCCAGGATGTTGGTTGTCAGCCAGCCGTCCGCGCTGACGCCGATGCTGATGTTCTCATAGCCCAGCAGGGGCAGGTTCACCGAAAGGCTCAGGTCCTGCAGGGGCGCCTGGGCCAGGTCGTCCCAGACGTTCTCCGACTCCGGAGCGGACAGGAGCAGCGCCCAGACCCGGTCCGCCTCCACGCCGTCATAGCGGAAGGAGAGATACTCCCCGGAGCCGTCCCGGCGCTCGCAGTAGGCCGGACCGAAGGTCAGCTCCTCCTCCAGGTTCAGGGCCCGGATAAACTCCCCCAGGGTCCCGGGCCGGTAAGCCGGCTGGACAAAGGCGTACCACTCCGGCCCGCCGGGAAACTGCACGGCCAAGGCGCACTGCCGGTCAATTCGGGTGACCGCCCGGACCTGGACGGCAGTGCGCCGCTCCCGGTCCCCCTGGGCGTACTCATCCCAGCCCAGGGCCTCGCCCTCGCCCAGGGGCTCTCCCAGCCGGTCCTCCGGAAGCTGTGCCCCCCTGCCGGTGTACTCCAGCCCCTGGAAGGAGAAAAACTGATACCGCTGGGGGTCGCTCAGCTCCTCCCAGCGGGGAACCGGGGCGAGCTCCGACAGATCCGGGCGGAAGTTTTCGGCCAGCTCCGCCCAGCGGCCGCTCCCCCGGGGCAGCGCAAACAGCCCCGCCGTCAGGCACAGGCAGGCGGCCAGCGCCCCCCACCGCATCCACGGCGCCCCCCTGCGCCCCTTTCGCCCGGGGGCTGCGTCCCACACCAGCTCCGGGTCAATCTGGCCGATGGCGTTCCACAATGTCTCGCGTTTCATAGGGTGATTCCCTCCTGTTCCAAATACTTTTTCAGCGCTTCCCGCATCCTCCGCAGCAGCGAGGCGGTCTTGCTCTCGCTGTATCCCCAGTCCCGGGCAATCTCCCGGATGGGACTGGCGTACCAGTAGCGCCGGATAAACATGCGCCGCCGGCTTGGGGGCTGGGCCCGGAGAAAGGCCTCGACGGCCCGGACAGCCGCCCGCTCCTCCAGGGCCTCCTCCACCCCCCGTGGGGCGGGCAGGCACTCCTCCAGCTCGGACAGGGCCAGCTCGCCCTGCCCCCGCCCCCGCTTCTCCGCCCGGTCCCGCTCCAGCCGGTTCAGGGCCACATTGCGGGCGATCGTCCCCAGAAACGCACCCAGCCGCGCCGGGCGCTGGGGCGGAATGGCGTTCCAGGCGCGCAGGAGCGTATCGTTGACACACTCCTCCGCGTCGTCCTCGCTGCCTAGGATGTTCCGGGCTATGGCGCGGCAGTAGGAGCCGTACTGCTCCTGTGCCGCCGCGATGGCCCGCTCCGAACGGGCGAAATACAGCGCGATAATCTCTTCGTCTCTCATAGCGTCCTCCTGGTCTGTCGGGAAAAGGGCCCTTCTGCCTATATAGACCGGAAATTCCGGGGCTTGGTGCGGGCGGCGGGGAATTTTTTTCGTTGCGCCTCTATTCTGCCCATGTTATAATTTTTTTGGAAAATACAACGGAAAGGGGACTGTTTTTATGGAAAAAGCGGTCAGCACCCTGCAGCACTGGATTGATGAAAGCCGTTCCATCGTCTTTTTCGGCGGGGCGGGCGTGTCCACCGAGAGCGGCATCCCGGATTTCCGCAGTGTGGACGGCCTGTACCGTCAGCAGTACGACTACCCCCCGGAGGAAATCCTCAGCCGCAGCTTTTTCGACGCACGGCCGGAGGAGTTTTTCCGCTTCTACCGGGCCAAAATGCTCTGCCTGGACGCCAAGCCCAACGCCGCCCACCGGACCCTGGCCCGGCTGGAGGAGGCCGGGCGGCTGCGCTCGGTGGTCACCCAGAACATCGACGGGCTGCATCAGGCGGCGGGGAGCCGCCGGGTATGGGAGCTCCACGGGTCGGTTCTGCGCAACTTCTGCATGTCCTGCCGCCGCCCCTTCACCGCCCGGGAGATTTTGGAGTGTGCCGGGGCGCCCCGGTGCCCCTGCGGCGGGCTCATCAAGCCGGATGTGGTGCTCTACCAGGAGGCGCTGGACCAGGACGTGATGCAGAACGCCCTGACGGACATCCGCCAGGCGGATTTGCTGATTGTCGGCGGCACCTCCCTGTCGGTCTATCCGGCGGCCGGCCTGATTCAATACTACCGGGGAAAGCGCCTGGTGCTGATTAACAAGTCCCCCACCTCCTGCGACAGCCGGGCCGATTTGCTCATCGCCGCCCCCATCGGGGCCCTGCTGGGGCAGATTGAGGTCAGGCCCCTGTGAAAAACAGCCGCCTGTTCCAGATGCTCTACCTGCTGGTGGAGCGGCGCTCCCTGACTGCCGGGGAGCTGGCCGAACGCTTTGAGGTCTCCCAGCGCACCATTTACCGGGACATTGACGCGCTGTCCGCCGCCGGAATTCCGGTCTACGCCCAGCCGGGCCAGGGGGGCGGCATCCGCCTGATGGACCAGTTCGTGCTGGACCGCGCCCTCCTCTCGCCTGAGCAGCAGGACGAGGTGCTCTTTGCCCTCCAGGCCGTGCTGGCCGCCGGGGGCGCGGGGGAGGAGGAGACCCTCTCCCGCCTGTCCGCCCTCTTCCGCCGGGAGGGCGGGGACTGGCTGGAGGTGGACTTTACCGACTGGGGCAGCGCCGGGCGGGAGAAGGAGAATTTCCGCCTGGCGAAGCGGGCCATCCTGGACCGCCGGGTGCTGGCCTTCACCTATTACAGCTCCTCCGGGCAGCGCACCCGGCGGCAGGCCGAGCCGGCCCGGCTGGTGTTCAAAGGGGGCTGCTGGTATCTCCGGGCCTTCTGCCGCACCCGCCGGGATTGGCGCGTCTTCCGGCTGGGGCGGATGGAGGAGCCGGTTCTGGAGCAGGAGCGCTTCCCGCCCCGCCTCCCGCCTCAGAGCCTTGAGGAGCCCTCCGGCGCTTCCCCCGTCCCCCTGAAGCTGCTGTTCCGGCCGGGCGCGGCTTACCGGGTGCGGGATTACTTCCACCCCGCCCAGGTGACCGCCCTGGAGGACGGCCGCCTGCTGGTGGAGTGCGCCTTCCCCGGGGACGGCTGGCTGCTGGGGTTCCTCCTCTCCTTCGGGGAGCAGCTGGAGGTCCTCTCCCCGGGCTGCTGGCGGGCGCAGGTGGAGCGGGAGGCGAAAAAAATCGTGGGAGTTTATCAAACCGGACAGAACATGTCAGGTTTGATGGGGTATCCTCTTGACAGAAGGGGCCGCCAAGGCCCCGATAATAAAGGAGGAACTATCATGGAAGAACGGAAATTTTGTCAGAGCTGCGGGATGCCCCTGGACCGGCCGGAGGACTGCGGCACTGAGAAGGATGGCGCCCCCAGCCGGGACTACTGCCGCTACTGCTACCAGAACGGGGCCTTTACCGCCCCGGACGCCGACATGGAGGGGATGATTGCCTTTAACCTGAAGTTTAACGAGGAGAACGGGTTCCCCTTCGGAGCCCGGGAGGAGGCCGAGCGGAATATGCGCGCCTGGTTCCCGACCCTGAAGCGCTGGAAAAAGTAACCGAACGCCGCTGAGCCGGTACGCACGGAAGACGTACCGGCTCAGCGGCGTTTTTGAGACTGTTTTTTGGGCCCCCTCCGGGGAACCCTGCCGTGCCGCACGCAAAGGTGCGGTACTGAGGCATACCCCGCTCCGAGCGCAGGTACTGCCGGCTGACCCGGCGGGCTGCTCCGTGCCCCCAAGGCGTCCCCGGCGGTACGCCGGCTGCCGGGGGCTATTTCTTTCCGCTGTACCGGCCGCGGTGCCCGGCGGAGACCGGGCGGCGGCGCTTGCGGAATACCGCCAGCCGCAGCAGCACAATCCCCGCCAGAATCAGACCGGCGGCGATGGCCACCTGGGTGCCCGACTGCCGGAAGAACGCCTCAATCTGGGCCTGGCGGTAGAGAAACTCCGACCGCTCCACGCGGTTGACCGCTACCAGGTCCAGGGTGCCGTACACCTCGTCCCCATAGGACAGGGTCATGGTGCCCAGCACCTGCCCCTCCTCCACCGGGGCCTCGACGCTCTCCTGGAACAGGGCCACGTCGGACTGGATGTCGTCCATATCCAGATCCACGGGCAGGGTGCGGGAGAACTCCCCCACCGGCTTGACCATGACGCAGTCGGCCTCCTGGGACAGGGTGACCGTCACCTGGGCCACGGGGGCGTCCCCCTTGGAGATGGTGGTGCGCCGGAAGTTTTTGAAGCCCCACTTCAGCAGGGCGGAGCTCTCGGAGAACTGCCGGCGGTCCAGGACATAGCCCCTGTCGTCCAGCAGGGGGGAGGCCCCCAGAATCACGGAAATCAGGTACTCGTCCCCGTCCACGGCGGCGGCGGCCAGGCAGGAGCCGGCCTCCCCCGTGGTGCCGGTTTTGCCGCCGATGCACTTGTCGTACCGGTAGCCCTTGTACTGCCACTGGGAGACCAGGCCGTTGCTGTTGTAGAGGGTGCGGGCGGCAGAGAGATTGGTCGCCGGAACCTCGTGTACCGAGGTGTAGACCACCTCCCGGAACAGCGGCTGTTCCATGGCCGCGCTCAGGAAGAGGTAGATGTCGTAGGCGGTGGTGTAGTGGCTGTCGGAGTGGAGGCCGTGGGGGTTTTCAAAGTGGGTGCCCAGGCAGCCCAGCTCCAGGGCCCGGCGGTTCATCTCCGCCACGAAGGTGGCCACGTCGCCGCTGACCGCCTCAGCCAGGATGTTGGCCGCCTCGTTGGCGGAGCGGAGCAGCAGGCAGTACAGCAGGTCCTCCAGGCTCATGGTCTCGCCGGCCGTGATGTTGGCGGTGGAACCGTCCGGGTGCAGGCCTTCCATGGCGGTGACGCTGGCGGTAATCATCTGCTGGCGGCTGAGCTCCCCCCGATGGATGGCCTCGCACACCAGCAGGGCGGTCATCACCTTGGTAATGCTGGCGGGGTAGGCCTTGGCCCGGGCGTCCTTCTCGTAGAGCACCTCGCCATAGTTTGCGTCCACCAGAATGGCGTGGCGGGCGGTAATCTCCGGGGCGTCAGCGGCGCAGACAGGGAAGGGGGCCAGAAGGCCGGTCAGCAGTGCCAGCGCGAAGAAAACAGAGAGAAGGCGGTATTTTTTCATAGATAATTCCTCGTATGTATGGTATAATGATAAGCTGCACAGGGGCGGGCCCGGAAGAGTATATGCCCCGGGGCGCCCGGGACAGACCCCGGCGGGTTTTGTTCCCGCAGGAAATATTATAGCAAACCGCCGCGGGTTTCGCAACTGTTGGGAGGAGAGAAAATGGGACGGCTGAGCCGGTATGAAAGGCTGGTCCTGGTGCTGACCGCACTGTTCCTGGGGACGTGCGCCGCCTGTTTTCTGGCCCGGCGGGCCGAAAGCGCGCCCGTTCGGGTGACGGCCACACGGGCGGAAGAGCCGTCCCCCGCCCAGCCCGCTCCGGAGGAGGACTCCTGGCCGGACAGCCTGCTGCCCGGGGAGCGGCTGAGCCTGAACAGCGCCTCCGCCGCCGACCTGACCCGCCTGCCCTGGATTGGGCAGACCCGGGCCCAGGCCATTGTGGACTGGCGGGAGGCGAACGGCCCCTTTCTCCGCCCAGAGGACGTGATGGAGGTCAAGGGCATCGGGCCGGGCATTTATGGAGAGATTGAGGCATACATTACGGTGGACATCACGGATTGAGGAGCGCTTATGGCAAAAATTTTAGTGGTAGACGACGAGCGGGTGCTGGTCAAGGGAATCAAGTTCAACCTGGAGAACGAGGGCTACCAGGTTTTTACCGGCTACGACGGGGAGGAGGCGGTGGAACTGGCCCGGGAGGGCAGCTTTGACCTTATTATCCTGGACCTGATGATGCCGAAAATCGACGGCCTCCAGGCCTGTATGCGCATCCGGGAGTTTTCCAACGTGCCGGTGATTATGCTCACCGCCCGCAGCGAGGACGCGGACAAAATTGTGGGCTTTGAGTGCGGCGCGGACGATTACATCACCAAGCCCTTCAACATTCTGGAGCTGAAGGCCCGGGTCCGGGCGCTGCTGCGCCGGTCGGGTGCGGCGGTGCAGAAGCAGTCCGGCGGCCGGCTGGAGGCCGGGCACATTCTGCTGGACGCCGGCGAGCGCGCCGCCTGGAAGGGGGGCGAGGCGGTGGAGCTGACCGCCAAGGAGTTCGACCTGATGGAGCTGCTGATGCGCAACCCGGGCCGGGTGTACAGCCGGGAAAACCTGCTGAACGTGGTGTGGGGCTATGAGTATATCGGGGACTTCCGCACGGTGGACGTACACATCCGCCGCCTGCGGGAGAAGCTGGAGCTGGACCCCGCCAACCCGGAGTACATCCGCACCAAATGGGGCGTGGGGTACTACCTGTCCAACCGGAAGAGCGCCCCCTGAGCGCCTGCTTAACATCTCTCCGCACACCGGCTGGCGGGCCATTTGCCGCCATACTGCGTGAAATTTTCTTGGAAACCGCCAAGGATTCCTGCGAAAATTTGCCTTGCCTGGCGGCAAAATTCCCTGCCATTCGGCATCGAGATATTAAACAGGCTCTGAGAGGGGCGTGGGAAAGGGCCGAAGGGCGCAAAAAAACCGCTGAACGCTTCAGCGGTTTTTTCCGGCAGTTATTGTGCCTCCACCTGGCCGAAGGTACGGCCGTTGTAGGTCAGGCAATTTTTGCACATCCGGTGGGGAAGCCGGTAAGCGCCGCACTTGGGGCAGGTTACGATACCGGGAGTCTCCAGCTTCCACACGGAGCTGCGGCGCTTATCCCGCCGGGCCTTGGACACTTTTCTCTTAGGAACCGCCATTGATGACACCTCCTTCGGTCTGCGCGCCGGTCTGGGGCGCGCTTTGGATCTTGGCTCTCCTCATTGAGGCGGCCGCAGAAGCGCCGCCAATCGTGGATCCGCTTCGGGTCTGCACCCGCAGGGGCCGTCGTTCAGGTCGGCTCCGCACCGGCCGCACAGCCCCCTGCAGTCTTCCGAGCAAAGGTTTTTGGTATCCATTCCAAGGATGAAGGCCGTCCCGGCCACCTCGTCCAGGTCTACCCGAGTGCCCTCCAGGAGAACGATGCCGTCCTGGTCCTCGTCCTCCAGCCGGTCGGCCAGCAGGCAGTCCAGCCGGGCGGTCTGCTCCCGGGAGAAGGCCTTCCCGCACCGGTCGCACCGCAGATCCAGCAGGGAGGCTGCGCTCCCCTCCAGCACCAGCGCCCCGGCGTGGTTGGTTACCCGGCCCTCAATGAACACCGGCCGGGAGACCGGCCGCTGCCCGTAAAACTCCATCTCGGATAAATCCATCTGGAATTGGAACGGCTTCGACGCATCCGGAACGTGGATGATATCCCGCAGCTCCAGATACATGGAACCCCTCCGTTTCTTACAGACAATCCTTCACGGTACAGCGAGTATTATAAAGAATAAAGCGCCGCTTGTCAAATACTTTCTGCGTTTTTGCCCAAAATATTTCTTTCCCGGCCCAACCGGCCTGTTTCTGCCCCGGTCCGGCCCGGCGGGCTTGAAAACCGCCCCGCTCCTGTGTTAAAATCCTCTTGAACAAGGAGGACTGGCCATGAAGGAATTCACCATCGGAAAGAACGACGCCGGGCAGCGGCTGGACCGCTGGCTGGCCAAAGCCCTGCCCCTTCTGCCCGCCCCCCTGGCCCAGAAGTATATCCGCCTGAAGCGGGTGAAGGTGAACGGAAAGGGGGCCAAGCGGGACGCGCGGCTGGCCGAGGGGGACGTGCTGCACCTGTACATCAACGACGAGTTTTTCCAGCGGCCCGCCCCGGAGAACGCCTTCCTGGCCCTCTACCGGCCCAGGCTGACGGTCTTGTACGAGGACGGGCACATTCTGCTGGCGGACAAGCGCCCCGGCATGGTGGTGCACCCGGACGAGAACGAGCGCTTCAACACCCTGATTACCCACATTCAGGCCTATCTCTACCAGAAAAAGGAGTGGTCCCCCTATCAGGAGAACGCCTTCGCCCCCGCCCTGTGCAACCGAATCGACCGGAATACGGGCGGGATTGTCATCGCCGCCAAGACCGCCGAGGGCCTGCGGGTGATGAATCAGAAAATCAAGGACCGGGAGCTGGAGAAATACTACCTGTGCGTCATCCGGGGGAGGATGGACCGGCCCGCAGGGACGCTGGAGAACTATCTGTTCAAGGATGAGAGCAAAAAGCAGGTCTACGTCCGCGCCCGGCCGGAGCCGGGCTGCCGCCGGGCGGTGACCGAGTACCGCACCCTGTGCACCAGGGACGGGCTGTCCCTGGTGGAGTGCCGGCTGATTACCGGCCGCACCCACCAGATTCGCGCCCAGTTCGCCGCCGCCGGCCATCCCCTGGCGGGGGACGGCAAGTACGGCAGCGAGCGGGAGAACCGGCGGCTGGGCCGCCGCGGGCAGGCCCTGTACTCCTACAAGCTGCGCTTCTCCTTCACCACGGACGCGGGGGTCCTCCAGCCCCTGAACGGGCGCACCTTCCAGGTGGAGAAGGTGGACTTCGCGGAGGAGTACTTTCCCGGGTTCCGTCTGGAGGCGGAGCGGCCGGGGGAGTGGGAAGCCGCGCCCGCCGACCCGGCGGCCCGCCGGGAGGGATAAAAGGGGAGGGGCGGCCCGTCCGCCGGGCAAATCCCCCTCCGGCGGGGCCGCAGAAAAATTTTCGGCGGGCGGCCGCGCCGGAACGCCGGACGGCCCTTGCAAAGCGGCGGGCAAGCTGGTACAATAGAGGTCGAGATTCCATTTTATATTTTTAAGAGGAGAACCCACATGCAGACCCAGGAAAACGAAAACAGCGGGAACAGGAACTTCAAAACCATGTGCGGCGGGCAGGCGCTTATTGAGGGCATCATGATGCGCGGCCCCAAAAAGCAGGCCGTGGTGGTCCGCCGCCCCGACGGGGAGCTGGAGATTCAGGAGAAGGAGCTCCGTCTGGTGAAGGAGCGGCACCCTGCCTGCGGACTGCCCCTGATTCGGGGGGTGGTGAACTTTATTTCCTCCATGGCCGACGGGGTCAAGGCCCTGATGTGGTCGGCGGAGTTCTATCCGGAGGACGAGGAGGAGGAGCCCTCCAAATTTGACCTCTGGCTGGAAAAGACTCTCGGCGGCGAGAAGGCCGCCTCCTTTATTACCACCCTGGCGGTGGTGCTGGGGCTGGCCATGTCCATCGGGCTGTTCTTTCTGCTGCCCACCGCCCTGGGCGGCCTGGTCAGCCTGGCGTTCCCCGGCAATATGCTCATCCGCAACCTGGCGGAGAGCCTTTTGAAAATCGCTATCTTTATCGGATACCTGGCCCTGTGCTCCCGGATGGGGGAGATGCGCCGGGTGTTCTCCTACCACGGCGCGGAGCACAAGACCATCTTCTGCTACGAGGCCGGCCTGCCCCTGACCGTGGAAAACGTGCGCCGCCAGCCCCGGCACCATCCCCGGTGCGGCACCAGCTTTCTGTTTGTGGTCATCTTTGTGTCCATTCTGGTGTCCACGGCGGTGTTTTCCGTCTGGCCGGTGTACAACGTGATTTGGCGCTTTCTGGCCCATCTGGTGATGCTGCCCGCCATCGTGGGGGTCAGCTATGAGTTCAACCGCTATGCGGGCCGCCACGAGAACCCGCTGACCCGGGTGCTGGTGGCCCCGGGGCTGTGGCTTCAGAATTTTACCACCTTCGAGCCGGACGATTCCATGATCGAGGTGGGGATCCGGGCCCTGGAGCTGGTCCTGCCCGAGGAGAAGGGCGCGGACGCCTGGTAGCGGGACGCCTGCGCGGGAGCGGCAGGAAAACAAAAGACCGTCAGGAAGGTGAAATTATGGCCACCACCTACAACAACCTGTATTTGGACACCCGCGCCCGTCTGCGGCGGGCGGGCGTGGACGCGGCCCAGCTGGAGGCCCGGGAGATTCTGTGCTACGCTGCCGACAAGAGCCGGGAGCAGCTGTACCGGGACATGTCCCTGTACGTCTCCGGGGAGCTGGAGCGCCGGGTGGAGGAGCTGATTCAGCGCCGGCTGACCGGGGAACCGGTGGCCTATATCGTGGGCGAGTGGGAGTTTTACGGACTGCCCCTGGACATCTCCTCCGACGTGCTGATTCCCCGGGCCGACACCGAGGTGCTGGCCGAACGGGCCATCCAGCGGACCAAAGAGGCGGGCGAGGGCGCACGGGTGCTGGACCTGTGCGCCGGCAGCGGCTGCGTGGGCCTGGCGGTGGCCGCTCAGGTCCCCGAGTGCCGGGTGGTGCTGGGGGAGCTGTCCGAGGCGGCCCTGCGCCTGTGCAAGCAGAATGTCCGCCGCAACGAGCTCAACGCCCGGGTCACCTGCCTCAGCGTCAACGCGTTGGAGTCCCCCGGGTCCTCGCTGTGGGACTTTGACGTGATTGCCTGCAACCCCCCCTACATTCCCACCGGCGACATTGCCGGACTGGATAAGTCCGTGCGGGACTACGAGCCCCACATGGCCCTGGACGGGGGTGAGGACGGGCTGGACTTCTACCGCGCCGTGTGCGCCAAGTGGAAGAGCGCCCTGCGCCTGGGCGGCGCGCTGATTTTTGAGGTGGGCCTGGGGCAGGCGCCCCAGGTGGAGGAGCTGATGGCCCGCAGCGGATTTGAGGGGATCCAGACCGTGGCCGACACCCGGGGGGTGTGGCGCGTGGTGGAAGGGGTCATAAACAGCTGAGCGAAAAAGAAAAGTCCGGTTTAACGGACGCCTGGTCGTGTAATATCAGGGACAGACAAGCCCTTAGAGCCTGTTTAACATCTCTCAGCACACCGGCTGGCGGGCCATTTGCCGCCATACTGCGTGAAATTTTCTTGGAATCCACCAGGGGTTCCTGCGGAAATTTGCCTTGCCTGGCGGCAAAATTCCCTGCCATTCGGCATACTTCGAGATATTAAACAGGCTCTTAGAGAGGCCGGCGCCGGAGCTTCGCCGGCGGGAAAGGATGAATCGATATGGCATCAAAAAAAACGACGGTAGAGGCCGCCGCTCCCGCAGCGGATAAGAAAAAAGCGCTGGAGACCTGCATGGCCCAGATTGAGCGGGCCTACGGCAAGGGGTCCATTATGCGCCTGGGGGAGAACACCGGCGTGGTGGTGGAGGCCATTCCCACCGGCTCGCTGTCCCTGGACATCGCCCTGGGCATCGGCGGGGTGCCCAAGGGGCGCATCATTGAGATTTACGGGCCTGAGTCCTCGGGCAAGACCACGCTGGCCCTGCACATCGTGGCCGAGGCCCAGAAGCGGGGGGGCGAGGTGGCCTTCATCGACGCCGAGCACGCCCTGGACCCCACCTACGCCCGGGCCCTG